>NZ_JBHVSQ010000013.1:0-92823 GCF_042885055.1 Isoptericola sp. NPDC058082
GGCGCACGTTCTGGACCGTCAGAACGTGCGCCACCGCATGGTCGGCGTCCGGGCGGGTCAGCTCGTCGTGCAGGTGGCGGTCGGCGCGGCGGGCGGCGCGCTCCCCGTCCCGATGAACCCGGCGGTCGCCGTGGCTCCCGCGGCGAGCGTGCGGTTCCAGGCGGCGTGGGTCACGTGGACGCCGTCGGCGTCCGACGTCGCCTCGCCACCCCAGACCTGGGCGACCGTGACGCCCGTGGGCAGCGCGAACGCGACGTCCCAGCCGTCGACGGCGGCGTCGCCGGCGGTCACGACCACCTCGCCCTGCCAGCCGCCGGACCACGAGGCGACGACCCGCACCGTGGCGGTGCAGGCGTCGTCCGTGGGCGGGTCGGTGGGCGGGTCGGTGGGCGGGTCGGTCGGCTCGGTGCCGCCGCCGAACCACGACGCCTCGACGGCGGTCTCCCGCAGGCCGTCGGCGCCGTCGATGATCCGGGTGCCCCACGCGCTGGGGTTCGTGGCGTCGAAGCCGAGCACCATGTCGAGGTACGGGTCGGTGTTGCCGCTCCACGACCAGGCGAGCCAGCCCAGGTCGAGGCGCTCCGCCTCCGACAGCACCCAGTCCTCGTCGACGTCGGCGGAGGTCTGCTGCCAGCCGAACTCGCCGACGATGATCGGCAGCCCCGCGTCCACGAAGAACTCGAGGTAGTCCGTCACCGTCTGGTGCTGGTTGTACACGCTGTACATGTGGATCGAGAAGATCGTGTTGGCGTCGGGGTCGGAGGCGAACACGTCGGCGGCCGCGGGCCGCATGTAGTTCTTCCAGTCCTGGCCCCAGTTGGGCGCGTCGACGACGAGCGCGTGCTCGTACCCGATGTCGCGCAGCCGCACGATGGCGTCGGAGGTCGCGCTGCCCCAGGTCTCGTTGGTGGCGTCGTCGTTGCCCATCGGCTCGTTGCCGATGTTCACCACGACGAAGTCCTCGGTGCCCGCGAGTGTCGGGTACAGGTCCTCCCAGTAGTCGACCGCCTGGTCGAGGGTGGCGGCGGCGGGCGCGGACGTGTCGCCGTACCCGGTGGTGTCGTGCACCTCGAGGATGCAGACCAGCTGGTTCTCCTCGCACAGGTCGACGACGTCGGCGACGTCCTCCGGGCTGTTGCGGGTCCACTGGTCGCCGCTGGACAGGACGACCCGCACGCTGTTGGCCCCCGCGGCCTTGATGTCCGCGAACGACGCCGTCTGCTGGGTGTACCAGGTGTGCGCGTGGTTGACGCCGCGGAGCACGAGGTCGGTGCCGTCGGCCTCGACGACACGGCCGTCGGCGACGTGGATGCCGGGCGGGGTGTCGGCCCGGGCGTCGGCTGCCGTCGCGACGAACGTGGCCGCCGCGCCGGCCGCGAGCGCGGCCGCGGCGACCGCCGCCGGGACGCCGCGCCGCGCCGCACGGCGGGTCGTCGTGCCGGGAGGAAGGGGTGGGTGGGGTGAGCGCTGCATGGCGGGACGTCCTCGTCTCTCGTGCGACTCGGCACGCGCTGCGCGTGCGGTCCCACCCTGGTCGAGGTGCCGGAGCCGGTCAGGCCGATGAAACGCTTAGGCCGAGCCTGCCGGGACGGTGCGGTCCCGGCAGGCTCGGCCTGTCGTGCCGGTCTCAGTCCTCGTTGGCCGCCGACGGCTTGGCGAGGCCCGCGGAGATGAGGTCCATCACCGACGAGTCGGCGAGCGTGGTCGCGTCGCCCACGGTGCGGTTCTCGGCGACGTCGCGCAGCAGGCGGCGCATGATCTTGCCGGACCGGGTCTTGGGCAGCTCCGGCACGACGAGGATGCGGCGCGGCTTGGCGATCGGACCGATCTCCTTGGCGACGTGGTTGCGCAGCTCCTGCTGCACCTCCTCGGCGCCCTCGGGGGTGGACGCGCGGTCGGCGTGCTCGCCGCGCAGGATCACGAACGCCACGACGGCCTGGCCGGTGGTCTCGTCGTTGGCGCCGACCACGGCGGCCTCGGCCACGACGTCGTGCGAGACGAGGGCGGACTCGATCTCCGTCGTCGACAGGCGGTGGCCGGAGACGTTCATGACGTCGTCCACGCGGCCGAGCAGCCAGATGTCGCCGTCCTCGTCCTTCTTCGCGCCGTCGCCGGCGAAGTACAGGCCCTCGAACCGCGACCAGTACGTGTCCTTGAAGCGCTGGAGGTCGCCCCAGATGCCGCGCAGCATGGACGGCCACGGCTCGGAGAGCACGAGGTACCCGCCGCCGCCGTCGGGCACGGAGCGCGCCTCGTCGTCCACGACGTCGGCCACGATGCCGGGCAGGGCCACCTGTGCCGAGCCGGGCTTGGTGGCGGTGACGCCGGGCAGCGGGCTGATCATGATCGCGCCCGTCTCGGTCTGCCACCAGGTGTCGACGATGGGTGCCGTGTCGCCGCCGATGACGCGGCGGTACCACATCCACGCCTCCGGGTTGATGGGCTCGCCCACCGAGCCGAGCACGCGCAGGCTCGACAGGTCGAAGCCGGCGGGGATGTCCTCGCCCCACTTCATGCAGGTACGGATGGCGGTGGGGGCGGTGTAGAGGATCGAGACCTTGTACTTCTCGACGAGCTCCCACCAGCGGCCGCGGTGCGGGGTGTCCGGGGTGCCCTCGTAGATCACCTGGGTGGCGCCGTTGGTCAGCGGGCCGTACACGACGTACGAGTGCCCGGTGACCCAGCCGATGTCGGCGGTGCACCAGTAGACGTCGCTCTCGGCCTTGAGGTCGAAGACGTTCCTGTGCGTGTACGCCGCCTGCGTCAGGTAGCCGCCCGTGGTGTGCAGGATGCCCTTCGGCTTCCCCGTGGTGCCCGACGTGTACAGGATGAACAGCGGGTGCTCCGCGTCCACCTCGACCGGCT
This sequence comes from Isoptericola sp. NPDC058082, assembly GCF_042885055.1. Classification (NCBI taxonomy): domain Bacteria; kingdom Bacillati; phylum Actinomycetota; class Actinomycetes; order Micrococcales; family Promicromonosporaceae; genus Isoptericola; species Isoptericola sp. NPDC058082. Next base: position 2,866 of record NZ_JBHVSQ010000013.1, read on the forward strand.
CGTGCACCGGGTCGGCCTGCTCCAGGGCGTCGTGCCACCAGACGTCGCGGCCGTCGGTCCACTCGACGTCCTGCTCGGTGCGGCGCACGACGAGCACGTGCTGGACGGTGGTCGCGGGCTCGCCGTCCTTGGGCGCGAGCGCCGCGTCGACGGCGGGCTTGAGGGCGGACGGCGCGCCGCGGCGGTAGCCGCCGTCGGCCGTGATGACCAGCTTCGCCTCGGCGTCGGCGATGCGGCTGCGCAGCGCGTCGGCGGAGAAGCCGCCGAAGACCACGGAGTGCGGGGCTCCGATGCGGGCGCACGCGAGCATCGCGACGACCGACTCGACGAGCATCGGCAGGTAGACGACGACACGGTCGCCCTTGGTGACGCCCAGCGACGTGAGCGCGTTCGCGGCGCGGGAGACCTCGCGCTGGAGGTCCGCGTAGGTGACCGTGCGGGTGTCGCCCGGCTCGCCCTCGAAGTGGAGGGCGACCCGGTCGCCGAGCCCGGCCTCGACGTGCCGGTCCACCGCGTTGTACGCGGCGTTGAGCTTCCCGTCGGCGAACCACTTCGCGACCGGGGCCTCGGACCAGTCCAGCGTCTGGGTGAACGGCGTGGACCAGCTGACCAGCTCCCGTGCCTGGTCGGCCCAGAACCCGAGCCGGTCGGCCGCGGCCTCCTCGTACAGGGACGGCTGGGCGTTCGCCTGCGCCGCGAACGCGGGGCTGGGCGGGAACGCTCGCGTCTCGTGCAACAGGTTCTCGAGGCTGGGGGCGGTGGTCTCGTTCTCTGGCACGCTTACCTCCGGTGCGCATCGTCGCTGGTGCGTTCCCCGGCGAACGACGGCGCGTCGCGACCCCGGGGACGGCGGCGCCCCGCAGGGCCCGCCGTCGGGAGTCTAGACCTGGCGCGTGACCGGGGTCACGCCGTCCCACGGTTCGGCCGCACTCCTTGCAAAAAGGTCGCCGGATCGGTCGTCGCTCGCCTCGCCGGGTGCCCGGGTGGCGACGAAAAGCCGTGGGCCCGCCGCCGTCGCGCCTGGTAGACGTGCATCATGACGACCCCAGAGGTGACGTGGCCGCGACGGTCAGGCCCGATCGTGCTGCGCCCGCCGACGTCCGCCGACCTGGACCAGGTGCTCACGTGGCGCAACCGGCCCGACGTGACGCGCTGGCTGCTGCGTACGCAGGTGGACCCGGAGCGGTTCCGCGCGTCCTGGCTCGCGTCCGTGGACGACCCGACCGATCACGCGGCCGTCGCGGTCCTGGACGGCGCCGTCGTCGGGACGGGGACGCTGTCCGTGAGCGACGCCATGGGGCAGTCGCAGGGCGACGTCTGGCGCGGTGCCCAGGGGTCCCTCGGCTACCTGGTCGACCCGGCGTACGCCGGCCGCGGCGTCGCGACCGCGATCGCGGGCGGTCTGCTCGAGGTCGCGTTCGCCGAGCTGGGGCTGCACCGGGTCACGGCCGGCTGCTTCGCCGCCAACACGGCGTCGTGGCGCGTCATGGAGAAGGTGGGCATGCGGCGCGAGGAGCACGGCGTGCAGGACTCGTGGCACGACGAGCTGGGGTGGGTGGACGGCTACACCTACGGGATCCTCGCGGCGGAGTGGCGCGACCGGGACCGGTGAGCCGACACGAGGACGGCGCCCGGGAGACGTGTCGTCCGAGCGCCGCTCTCGCCAGCCCGGACGCGGGTAGCAGGCGCTTGGTCCGATCACTGGGCGGGGTCGTTCCCACCGAGTGGGTCCTCAACCGGGGACTTCCTTAGCGTGGGTCCAGCGTCCGGCTGTCTCCCTCCATGGAACGCCCGCCCGGGCGGTCCTGCAAGCGCTCAGGCGTGCCGACGCCGCCACCAGCGCCGGAGCAGCCAGGCGGCCACACCGGCGAGGACGACGCCGCCCGCGGCGAGGGCCACGGCGGGCGGACGGATCGCGGAGCGGAGGGCCACGGGGCGGGAGAACGTGAGCACGCCCCAGCCGTTCTCGGCGGCCACGCGGCGCAGCGTCTTGTCGGGGTTGACGGCGAAGCCGTGCCCGACGGCGCCCAGCATCGGCGCGTCCGTCACGGAGTCGGAGTAGGCGTAGCTGCGCTCGAGGTCGTAGCCGCGGCGGGCGGCGAGCTCGCGCACGGCCTCGGCCTTCTGCTCCCCGTAGGCGTAGAACTCGATCTCGCCGGTGTACCGGCCGTCCTCGACGGCCATGCGGGTGGCGACGACGTGGTCGGCCCCGAGCACGGTGGCGATCGGCTCGACGAGCTCCGTGCCGGAGGCGGACACGATGACGACGTCGTGCCCGAGCTCGTGGTGCTCGGCGATGAGCTCGACGGCCTCGGCGTAGACGTACGGGTCGATGAGCTCGTGCACCGTCTCGGCGACGATCTGCTGCACCTTGCTCACCTCCCAGCCGGTGGCGAGCTCGGACAGGTGCTTGCGCATCCGCTCCGTCTGGTCGGCGTCGGCGTTGCCGGCGTAGAAGAGGAGGTGCGCGTACGCGCTGCGCAGCACGTCGCCGCGCGTGATGAGGCCTCCGGCGTAGAACGGCTTGGAGAACGCGGCCGACGAGCTCGTCGCGATGATCGTCTTGTCGAGGTCGAAGAAGGCCGCGACGCGCGCCCGGGGTGTCGCCGGTGCCGCCTCGCGCGGTCCGGGTCGCTGGTCGGTCACGGGGCGAGCCTAGCCGTGCGGGTCGCCGCGTCGAGCCGAAATTCATGCACAACTCTTGTGCAGAAGCCTTGTGCACAAGAGTTGTGCATGGTTACTGTGCACGCATGGAACCGACGCCGGAGCGCCCGTACACCCACCTCGAGCTGACCGCCGAGGCCGCCAAGGTCCTCGCCCACCCGTTGCGCTCGCGGCTGCTCGGCGCGCTGCGGCGCGGGGGCCCGGCGTCGGCGACGGCGCTCGCGGCCGAGCTGTCCACCAACACCGGCGCCACCAGCTACCACCTCCGCAAGCTGGAGTCCGTCGGTCTCGTGACCGACACCGAGGAGGGGCGCGGCAAGGAGCGCCTCTGGCAGGCGGCCACGCAGAGCCACGGATGGCGAGACTCCGACTTCGGCGGCGACGAGGACGCGCAGACGGCGCTCGGCTGGCTGGTGCGCGACTATCACCGCCAGTTCGACACGAGCTACGCCCACTGGCTCGACGTCGCCGAGAGCTGGCCGAAGGAGTGGACCGACGTCGCCGGCATGACCGACACCTGGGTGGACGTCACGCCCGAGCAGGCGGCCGCGATGGCGGAGGAGCTCGAGGCCGTGGTCAACAGGTACCTGCGCGTCGGCACCGGCGACCCCCGCGCGCGGCGCCTGCACCTGTGGCGGTTCCTGTTCCCGCTCGACGCCGACGACGTGCCGGCCGCCGTCGACCGGGCCTCGGAGAGCAAGGACGAGTCATGAGCCCGCAGCGCGTCTTCCTCCTGCTCACCGCCACCCGGTGGTTCCCCGTCGGGCTGGTCGTCACCGTCACGACGCTGCTGCCGATCGAGCGCGGCCTCACCGTGGCCCAGACGCTCACCCTCGCCTCCGTGACGGGCCTCGTCGTGTTCGCGCTCGAGCTCCCGACCGGCGGCACCGCCGACGCGGTCGGGCGGAGGCCGATGCTCATCGCCTCCGCCGTGGTGCAGGTCCTGGCCGCCACCACGTTCCTGCTGGCGCAGTCGGTCTGGGCGTTCGTCGTCGCGGCTGCGCTCATGGGCATGTTCCGCGCGCTGGACTCCGGTCCGCTGGAGGCGTGGTTCGTCGACGCCGTGCACGCGAAGCACCCCGGGGCCGACGTCGACCGCACGCTCGCGCACCAGGGCACCGTGCTCGGGGTGTCGATCGCCCTCGGCGCGCTCGTGTCCGGCGGGCTCGTCTGGTGGCACCCGTTCACCGGGTGGTCGGCGCTCGCGCTCCCGTACGCGACGTACGCGGTGCTGGCGGTGGTGCACCTCGTGATGGTCGCGATGCTCGTGCGCGAGGCGCCGCGTCGCCCGGCGGCCGTCGGCACGGGCGCGGTGCCGGCGCGACGCCACCGCTGGCGCGCGGCGCTGCGGTCCACCGTCGGCTCCGCCCGGCAGATGCCCGCGGTCGTCGCCTCCGGCCTGCGGCTCGCGCGCGACAACCGCGTGCTGCGCGGCCTGCTCCTGGTCGAGCTCTTCGCGGCGACGGCGATGGTCGTGTTCGAGTCCTTGCAGCCCATCCGGATGGCGGAGCTGCTCGGCGGCGAGGCGGCGGCGGGCGCCGTCATGGGTCCGGTCGCGTCGATCGGGTGGGGGGCCTTCGCCCTCGGCGCGGCCCTGTGCGGCCTCGCCAGCCGCCGGTTCGGGGTGGCCCGCACGGCGATGGCCGCCCGCGTGCTCAACGGACTCGGCGCCGTGTGGATGGGGCTGGCGGGCGGCCCGGCGATGCTGGTGGTCGCCTACCTCGTCACCTACGGGCTGCACGGCAGCTCGGGGCCGAGCTACAACGCCCTGCTGCACCGCGAGGCGCGCCGCGACAACCGCTCCACCGTGCTGTCCATGGCGTCGATGGTGGGGTTCGCGTCGTACGCCGTCGCGTCGCCCGCGCTGGGCTGGGTGGCGCAGAGCGGGTCGACGCCGCTCGCGATGATGCTCGGCGGCGCGTTCAGCGTGCTGGGTGTCCTGTGCTTCCTGCCGGCGCTGCGCGCCGAGCGGGAGCGGGGGCGTCGGGCCGACGACGTCGCGCCCGTCCAGGAGGACGCCGCCGCGGCCTGACGCGGCACGGAACGCGCCCCCAGGCGACCGCCGTCCACAGATCGTCGCGCGCGACCCCGGCGGGTCCGCGGTGCGGACGAGCCTGGGGCGCATGGACGACGCACCCACCCGCACGCTGCCCCGGCCGCCGAGCACCGTGCCGCCGAGCACCGTGCCGACGGACCCCGGGCCGACGACCACCCGGCCGACGACCACCTGGCCGCCGCACGGGCCCGCGCCCTGGGCACCGGGGCGGGGGCGCCGCACGGTCGCCGTCGTCGGCGCGTGCGGAGGCGCCGGGGTGAGCACCCTGGCCGCGGCCCTCGCCCAGGGGCTCCGGCGGGCGGGGGAGGGCGCGGTCCTCGTGGACCTCGACCTGCCGGGCCCCGGCGTCGACGTGCTGCTCGGCATCGAGGACGAGCCCGGGGCACGCTGGCCCGAGCTCGCCGCCGCCCGCGGGGACGTGGACGGGGTCGGGCTGGTCGCCGCGCTGCCCCGCTGGCGTGCGGTACCCGTGCTCTCCGGTGCACGGCTGAGCCCCGCCCGCCCCGACGACGCGGTGGTCGTGGACGTCTGCACCGGGGTGCTGCGCGGCGGCGAGACGGTGGTGCTCGACCTGCCCCGCCCCGCCGCGTGGACCGCGGCCGCGCGGATGCTCGTGACCACCGCCGACGCGGTGCTGCTCGTCGCTCCGTGCACCGCGCCCGGCGTCGCCGGCGCGCTGGCGACGTGGTCCGAGCTGGTCGAGCTCGACGTGAGAGACCCGTGGCTCGTCGCGCGGCGGCCCGCACCCGGCCGCGTCGACGCGGCTGCCCTGGGCGACGCCGTCGGGCTCCCGGTGGCCGCGACCGTGCGCGCGGACCCCCGCCTCGCCGCCGCCGTCGACCGCGGCGACGGGCCACCCGTCGGGAGGCGGACCCCGCTCGGTCGTGCCGCGGCCTCGCTCGTGACGGCGCTGGCAGGTGCGTCGTGACGGGACGAGCGCTCGTCGACCGCGACCTGCTCGACGACGTGCGGGCCCGTGTCGGCCCGTCCGGGACGGCGCTCGACGACGCCGCCGTGCGGGTGGCCCTCCAGGCCACCGGGCGCGTGTTCGGGTCGGCGGCGCTGACCGACCTCGCGCGCGCGGCCCGGGCCGAGCTCACCGGCGCCGGGCCGCTGCAGGAGCTGCTCGACGCGCCCGACGTCACCGACGTGCTCGTCAACGGGCCGCACGACGTCTGGGTGGACCGCGGCGACGGGCTCCGGCGGGTGGACATCGACCTCGGCACCCCCGACGCCGTGCGAGCACTCGCCGTGCGGATGGCGGCCGTCGCCGGGCAGCGCCTGGACGACGCCGCCCCGACCGTGGACGCGCGCATGCCCGACGGCACCCGGCTGCACGCCGTCGTGGAGCCGGTCGCCCCTGCCGGCGCGGTGATCGCGCTGCGGGTGCTGCGGCAGGCGGCGCACTCCGTGGAGACCCTGGTCGCCGGGGGCGGGCTGCCGCCGCGGTGGGAGGCCGTGCTGCACGCGCTCGTCACCGGCCGGGCCAACCTGCTCGTCACGGGCGGCACCGGCACCGGGAAGACCACGCTGCTCGCCGCGCTGCTCTCGCTGGTGCCGCCCGCCGAGCGGGTGCTCGTGGTCGAGGAGGCCCGCGAGCTCGCGCCCCGGCACCGGCACGTGGTGTCGCTCGCGGCCCGGCGCCCCAACGTCGAGGGCGTCGGGGAGGTCACGCTCACCGAGCTGGTGCGCGGCGCCCTGCGGATGCGGCCGGACCGGATCGTCGTCGGCGAGTGCCGCGGCGCCGAGGTCCGTGAGCTGCTCCTCGCCATGAACACCGGCCACGACGGCGGGATGGCGACGGTGCACGCCAACGCCGTCGAGCACGTCCCCGCGCGGCTGGAGGCGCTCGCGGCCCTGGCCGGGATGCCGCGGGACGCCGTGGCCGCGCAGGCGGCCGCCGCCCTCGACGTGGTGCTGCACCTGCGGCGGCGTGGCGGCCGTCGCCACCTGGCCGAGATCGGCCTGGTCGGGCGGGACGGCGACGGCCGGCTCACGGTCCGTCGTGCCGCCGAGTGGTCGCCGGGCGCGGACCCTCGGCCCGACGGCGCGTGGGAGGAGCTCGTGGGGCGGTGGTCGTCGTGACCGGGCTCGCCGCGGGGCTCGGGGCGGGCCCGCCGGCCGTCGGGCTCTGGGTGGCGCTCGCCGCGTGGCTGCTGCTGGGACGCGGCGGACGCCGCGCGGACCGCCTCGCGCGCCGCTCGGTCCCGCGTCGCCGCCGGTCGGGGGCGCTGCGGCGCCGCGGACGGGACGCGTCGACGGAGGCGGACGCGGTGCGGGTCGCCGTCGCACAGGTGATGGCGCTGCTGCGGTCCGGGGCGCCGCCCGCGGCGGCCTGGTCGCGCGCGCTCGCGGTGCCCGTCGACGCCACCGGTGTGCCTGACCTGGCGGCCCTGGCGCCCGTGGTCGGCGGGGCGGGGCATGCCCGGTCGGTGGTGGCCGCGGCGGTGCTGTCCCGTGACGTGGGGGCCCCGCTCGCGTCGGTGCTCGACGCCGTGTCCGGGGCGCTGGTGGCCGAGGCGGAGGCCCGCGGGGAGCGGGAGGCGTCGTTGGCCGGGCCGCGCGCCACCGCGCGCGTGCTGATGTGGCTGCCGCTGCTGGGAGCGGCGCTCGGCTGGGTGCTCGGCGCCGACCCGCTGGCGACGGCGTTCGACGGCGGGGTCGGATCCGTCGCGGTGTGCCTGGGGCTCCTGCTGCTCGCGGCCGGGTGGGTGTGGACCCGCCGGCTGGTCGCGGCCGCCCGGGCTGCGGGGGAGGGGGCGACATGACCGAGATCCCGGCCGGGCCCGGCGCGCTCACGCTCGCGGCGGCCGCATGGACGGTCGCGGCGGCCGTGCTGCTCGCGCTCCTGCCCTGGTGGCTGGCGCGCGGTGCCGCCGACAGGCGGGTGGCGTGCCTGGCCCTGGACGGTCGCGCGCCCACGCACGCCGACGGGCGCGTTGCGGATCCCGTGGACGTGCCCGTCGTGCTGGAGCTCCTCGGTGCCGCCCTGCGCGCGGGAGCCGGGGTGCCCCGCGCCCTCGAGGCGACGGGCGCGGCACTCGACGGCGCGTCGTGGTCCGGGGCGTCCGGCTCGAGGTCGCCCGACGGCGTGGCCCTGCGGGCGGCGGCGGACGCGCTACGGCTCGGCGCCGACTGGGAGGGCGCGTGGCGCGACGCCCCGGACCGGCTCGGCCCGGCGCACCGGGCGCTGCGCGGGGCCTGGACCGACGGTGCGTCCCCGTCCGGCGCGCTGCGGGCCGCGGGCGAGGAGCTGCTGCGTGCGCGGCGTGCGGCCGCGCGCACGGCGGCGGCGCGCCTGGCCGTGCGGCTCGTGCTGCCGCTCGGCGCGTGCTACCTGCCCGCGTTCGTGCTGATCGGCCTCGTGCCCGTGCTGCTCGCGCTGGGCGTCGACCTGTTGTCCGGGTGACCGTGCCCGGCCCACGACGACCCGGGCGCCGCCCGGGTCCGCCGCGCCCGCCCGGCCGGGTGGACGCGGCACGACCGGCCCGGACCGTCCGGGCCAGGTCGCACGAAGGACACCGCAAGGAACACCCACGAGAGGAACACGGAGGAGCCATGACGAACGAGGACGACGGCCGCGCGGCGGCCGAGGGCGAGCAGGGGCCGGGGGCGGCGCCGGAGGTCGGCGCGACCGGCGGCCGGGGCCGGGGGGCCGAGGCGGCGCCTGCCCACCCGGATCCGGAGGCGGGGCTGGCCACCGCGGAGTACGCCGTCGCCACCGTGGCGGCGGTCGGGTTCGCCGGCCTGCTCATCGCGGTGCTCAAGAGCGACACCGTCCGCGGTCTGCTGGAGAACATCATCAGCTCGGCGCTGTCCGTCTGATGCGCCCGCACCGCAGCAGAAGGGCACGCCCGGCGCGTGCCCACGGGGGACGGCCGCCGGGAGCCGACGGCGAGCGGGGTGCGGTGACGGCCGAGCTCGCCGTCGGCCTGCCGGTGGTGGTCCTCCTGCTGGTCGCGGTGCTCAGCCTCGCGGCCGCGTCCACGGCGCAGATGCGCGCCCTGGACGCGGCCCGGGCCGGGGCACGCGCCTACGCCATCGGGGAGGACGACGCGGCGGCCCGGCACGCCGTCGCGCAGGTCGGCGGCGACGACGCCGAGCTGGCCGTCACGCGCGACGGCACGTGGGTGCGCGTCTCCGTGACGCGGCCGGTCGTGGGCGGCTGGTTCGCCGGAGCGCCCGTACGGGCGTCCGGCGACGCGACGGCGTGGGTCGAGCCGTGAGCGCCGCGGGCGACGCGACGCGCGAGGGCAGGTCGCGCGGCGGCAGGACGCGCGAATCCAGGGCGGAGCAGGACGGGACGTCCGCGAGCCGGGAGCGCGGCGCGGGGACCGTCGTCGTGCTCGCTCTGACGGCGGTGGTCGTGCTGCTCGCGCTGGCCGTCGGCGCGCTGGGGGCCGCGCAGCGGGCGCGAGGTGCGGCCCAGGCCGCCGCGGACCTGGGTGCGCTCGCCGCCGCGACCGCGTGGCGGCAGGGTGCCGACCCCTGCGCGACGGCCGCCGAGGCCGTGCACCGCAACGGAGGGCAGGTGGTGGCGTGCGTCCCGGAGGACGGCGGCACGGTCGGCGTCCGGGCGTCGCGTGCCGCCCTCGGCCCGGACGTCGGGCCGTGGGCGGGGTCGCTCGGCGACGCCACCGCGCACGCCCGCGCCGGGCCGAGACCCGGCGCGTCACCCGGCCGCGAGCCGGCGGCCGGGACCGAGCCTGCACCTCGGCCTGGGGCATCGCCGTGAGGCGTGCCGGGACCGAGGTGCGGCCGGGGCCGGGATCAGGAGGGGTTGACGTTGAACAGCGCGGCGCGCTCGCTGATCTTGCGGGCGCGGGCCAGGCGGGGCTTGTCCGACCCGTCGCGGATCACGGAGCCGGACGCCTCGAAGTCGGCCAGGAAGTCGATCGCCCATGCGACGTCCGCGCTGGACGGGCTGAAGGACTCGTTGATGACGGCCGGCGTCTCCAGGTCCAGGCAGAGCTTGCCGGTGAGGCCGAGGGCCACGCCGTCCGCGGACTGCTCGCGCAGCAGCGAGTGGCTGGTGCCGACGGTGGGGCCGTCGATCGGGCCGGGCAGCCCGCCGATCCGGCTGGCGGTGACGAGGCGCGAGCGCGGGTAGGCCATCGCGAGGGACTCGTTGGCGGTGCCCGTGTCCCGGCGGTAGTCCCCGGAGCCGAACGCCAGGCGGAAGGCCCCGGGGGCGCGCGCGATGCTCACGGCGTCCTCGATGCCCAGCGCGGACTCGACCAGCGGGATCACCGGCACGCTGCCGCCGAGCCGCTGGGCCGTGTCGATCACCTGGTCGGGCGACTCGGTCTTGGCGAGCATGACGCCGCGCAGGCCCTTCGAGTCCCACAGGGCGCGGACGTCGTCCGCCCACGCCTGCGAGCCGCGCTCGTTGATGCGCACCCAGGCGCGGCCGCCCGCGGAGAACCAGTCGAGCACCTTCTGACGGGCCTCGTCCTTGCGGCTGTCGTCGACCGCGTCCTCGCAGTCGAGGATCACCTGGTCGGCACGGGAGAGCTGGGCGGCGTCGAACATGTCGTCGCGCAGTGCCGACAGCAGCAGCCACGAGCGGGAGTTGGCTGGGTCGACGCGCGTGTCCTCGCGGGAACGGCGGCGTTCGGCGAGGTCGATCTCGGTAGTCACCTCACGATGGTAGGTTCCGCCGGCGCGTGGCTCAGCACGGCATCCAACAAGCGCACGGCCGCGGACTTGTCGAGGGGCGCGTTGTCGCTGCCGCACTTGGGCGACTGGACGCACGCCGGGCACCCCTCCGCGCAGGCGCACGCGGCGATCGCGTCGCGGGTGGCGCGCAGCCAGCGCGCGCCCAGCTCGTACCCGCGCTCGGCGAAGCCGGCGCCGCCCGGGTACGCGTCGTACACGAAGACCGTGGCCTCCCCGGTGTCGGGGTGCACCTCCGTCGAGACGCCGCCCAGGTCCCACCGGTCGCACGTCGCCAGCAGCGGCAGCAGGCCGATCGACGCGTGCTCGGCCGCGTGCAGCGCACCCGGCGTCTCGTCCGCGGAGATCCCCGCGGCGCGCAGCACGAAGTCCGGCACCGACCACCAGACGGCGGTCGTGGCCAGCGTGCGCGACGGCAGGTCGAGCGCCTCCGTGCCGAGCACCTGCATGTCGGGCAGCCGGCGGCGCTGGAAGCTCACCACCTGGCTCGTCACCTCCACCGGGCCCAGGCCCCACCGCACGGGGCCCCAGTCGCGGCCCTCGACCGGCCGGTGCCCCACCTCGTCGATCGCGATCTCCATGACCTCGTGCGACCAGGTGCCGTGCTCCACGTCCTTGCGCACCACGAGCGCCACGTGCTCGGCGAGATCCAGATGATCCACGACGAACGTCGCGCCCTGGTGCACGTACACCGCGCCGTCGTGCACCTGCCCGTCCGCCGACCCGGCGTCCACGGTGCCGAGCAGCCGCCCCGTCGTCGCCTCGACCACGCGCACGGGCCGCCCGCCCGTCCCGCGCAGGTCGGCCATCGCCGACGCGGGCTGCGCGTGCGTCCAGTACCAGCCGGAGGGGCGGCGTCGCAGCGCGCCGCGGGCGACGAGCACGTCGAGCACCTCGCGCACCGCCACCGGGTCCCCGAAGGCGGCGAGATCGTCGGCGCGCAGCGGCACCTCCTGCGCGGCGGCGCACAGCTGCGGCGCCAGGACGTGCGGGTTGGCCGGGTCGAAGACGGTGGCCTCGAGCGCGGCGTCGAACACCGCCTCGGGGTGGGTCACGAGGTACGTGTCCAGCGGGTCCTCGCGCGCGACGAACGCGACCAGGCCCTCGGCGCCGGCTCGCCCGGCGCGCCCCGCCTGCTGCCAGAGGGACACGCGGGTGCCCGGCCAGCCCGCGACGAGCACGGCGTCGAGCCCCGAGATGTCGACGCCCAGCTCGAGCGCGTTGGTCGTGGCCAGCCCGCGCAGCTCGCCGGTGCGCAGCGCCTCCTCCAGCTCGCGGCGCTCCTCCGGGAGGTACCCGCCGCGGTAGCTCGCCACCCGTGCCTCCAGCCCCGCGGCCACCGGTCGCAGGTGGTCACGCGCCTGCTGCGCCACCGACTCCGCCCCCCGCCGCGACCGGGTGAACGCGAGCGTGCGCGCGCCGTGCGCCGTGAGGTCGGCGAGCAGGTCGGCCGTCTCGGCGGTGGCCGAGCGGCGCGGGTGCTCCGCGGCACCGCGGGTCGTGAGCACGGCCTCGGCCTCGTGCTCGGAGTGGGTCGGGTCGAGCGGGTCGGGCAGCGCCCACGGGTCGTCGTCGTGCGACGGCGCCTCGCCCGTGGCCCGCGACCGTTCGAACCCCGCCACCTCCGGCGGCTGCCACAGCGCGAACGTGCGCCGCCCCGCCGGCGACGCGTCCGCCGTGACCGCGACGACGTCCTCGGGCGCCACCCCCACCAGCCGCGCCGTGCTCGCCGCGGGCTCCGCGGTCGTCGCGCTGGCCACCACGAACACGGGCGACCTGTCGGACCGAGGGTCGGCGCCGGCGAGCGGCGCGTCCGACCCGTCCGCGGCCGCCCGGCGGTCGGACGCCGCGCCCACCCCGGCGAGCTGGGTGTCCGACAGGGGGCGGTAGTGGGCCGCCAGCCGGGTGAGCCGACGCAGCACCAGCGACACGTGCGCCCCGAAGACGCCGCGGTACGCGTGCCCCTCGTCGACGACGACGTACCGGAGCCCGCGCAGCAGCCGCGCCCACCGCCGGTGGCCGGGCAGCAGCGAGAAGTGGAGGAAGTCGGGGTTGGTGAGCACGACGTCGGCGTGCTCGGTCACCCAACGACGCTCCTCCGTGGGGGTGTCGCCGTCGCAGGTCGCCACGCGGGGGCGCGTCCCGGGCATCCCCGCGACCAGCCGCTCCAGGCCCGCGAGCTGGTCGGCCGCCAGCGCCTTGGTGGGGGAGAGGTAGAGCACGGTGGCGGGCTCGGCCCCGCGCACCGCCGTGAGCGCGGGCAGCCAGAAGGCGAGGGACTTGCCCGAGCCGGTCGACGTCGCGAGCGCGACGTGCCGCCCGGACCGGGCGGCGTCGGCGGCCTCGACCTGGTGCGCCCAGGGGCGGTCGACACCGAGCGTGCGGTAGCCGTCGACCACGCCCGGGTCCGCCCAGGCCGGCCAGTCCGACGTCACCCCGGCGCGCGCGGGGAAGGTGCGCACGTGCGTGAGCCGGTCCGCCCGCGCGCCGTGCGCGGTGAGCACGTCGAGCAGCGGGTGCTGCTCGGGCTCGAGGTCGGGGGCGGCGGGCACGGGCGACAGTCTCGCACCGCGCGCAGGGCGCGCGGTCGTGCCGACGGACGCACGGCAGGAGGGTGAAGTTTGTCCGACATCAGGCTGAAATCATGCGAAAGACGCATTTCCCCGACGGATCGACCCTAGGATCTTTCGGCTGCAGGCCGCTCCGTCTCCCGGGGCCCGGCCGCACCCCCGACTCCGACGAAGGACCCCTTCATGCGCCATGCCACCGTCGCGGCGACCGCCGCCGCCCTCCTCCTGATCTCCGCCGGGCCGGCTGCCGCCGGCGGCTCCGACGACGAGCCGCCCTACCAGGTCACGGCGGACGGGCTCACCCTGCCCGCGGGCGACGCCTTCCGCGACGGCGGGCACGTCAACATCCGGTACACGACGCCAGGGGCGGGACAGCAGGGCGCCGGCATCCACTTCGAGACCCTCAACCAGAGGCCCTCGGGGGCGTACGTCGGGAAGCAGTTCCTGCCGTGGTCCGCGGTGCTCGGCGAGGTCCCCGCAGAGCTGTGCATCACCTGGGTCCAGGTCGAGGGCTACAACGAGCACTTCGGCGAGGGTGGGCAGGAGCCGGTGTGCACACCGGCCACCGGGTCGGTCCCCGAGCCGTCCGAGGCCCCCGAGCCCTCGACGCCCCCGGCGACGGAGGCGCCGTCCACGCCCGACGTCGAGACACCCGCGCCCGAGACCCCGTCCCCGGTCACGCCCCCGCGGGAGGACACGACCGAGGAGCCGGCCGTCCCCGGCGGCGAGCCCGAGACGCCGGGCGCCGCGTCCGATGACGACACGCAGCCCGCGCCCGCGGACGAGCCCTCGGCGTCACGCCCCCAGGCGACGGGGTCGTCGCACGACGTCGCGGGCGGCGCGCTGCCGCTGGTCGACGCCGACGCCCCGGAGCAGGCGGTCGCGCTGGCGGGGGACCAGGCCGACGGGACGACGGACGCCGTCGCGCAGCTGCCGCGCACGGGCGCGACCGTGGCAGGGCTGGTCGTCGCCGCGGCCGCGCTGCTCGGCGCGGGGGCCGCACTGCTGCTCGTGCGCCGGCGCCGCCGCGCCTGAGGCGCAGTTCGGGCATGTCAGCCCATGGGCGAAGCGTGCGGTAGCGGCGTGATGTCGCCGTTTGACCCGGGATGGCGTCCGCATCCGGTGAAGAGGGCGTGAGCATTCCCGAACGGGTTTTGTTATCCGATCGTGACATCGTTCCCTGGTACGCATGCCTCGATCCACCCCCCGTCGTTCCGTCGTGGCCGCAGTCGCCGGCGCGCTCGTCACCTCCGCCATGGTGGTGCCGGCCGCGGCCGCTGCGAGCCCCGCCTCCGCGGCCCCCGCGTCCGCCGTCACGCAGTCCGTGCGCACCGCCGCCGGCGGTGGCGGCGTCCGCTGGGTGAAGTGGAACAAGGCCCCCCTGACGAAGACCCCGTCCAGCAGGTCCCGGACCGTCGCCCGGCCCGACGACGGCACGCGGCTCCGCGTCCTCGACCGCGGCACGCACCGCCTCCAGGTGCGCACGCCCGCCGGCAAGGTCGGCTGGGTGTCCAAGAAGGCCGTCACGGCGACCAAGCTCAAGGACGTGTCCGGCACCCGGTACACCAAGGGGAAGGTCACGCTGACCAAGGACATCGGCTCGCGCTCGACGAAGGTCACCAAGGCGCGCCTCGGTACCAAGGTCACCGTCCTGGCCCGCACCACCGGCCGCGACACCAACCGTGTCAAGGTGCGCGTGCCCGGCGGCAGGACGGGCTGGATCTCCACCAGCCGCATCACGAAGCGCAACGTGTGGGGCCAGCTCGCGCGCTGCGAGTCGGGTGGCAACCCGCGCACCAACACGGGCAACGGGTTCTACGGCATGTACCAGTTCACCGGCCGCACCTGGCACGCCGTCGGCGGCAAGGGCCTGCCGCACCGCCACGGCAAGTCCGAGCAGACCAAGCGCGCGCAGATCCTGCAGGACCGCGCCGGCTGGGGGCAGTGGCCGCACTGCACCCGCAAGCTCGGCCTGCGCTGACGGCCCTCACCGCGACGGGGGTCAGCCGGCGAGGACCGCCTGCATCGCGCGGGACAGGTACCAGGGGTCGACGACGGCGGTGAGCTCGCGCGCCGAGTGCATCGACAGGATGGCGGCGCCGACGTCGACCACCCGGATGCCGAGGCGCGTCGCGGTGATCGGCCCGGTCGTGGAGCCGCAGGGCACCGTGTTGTTCGAGACGAACTCCTGGCTGGGCACCCCGGCCGTGGCGCACGCGGCCTGCCAGCGGGCGGCCCCGTGCGCGTCCGTCGCGTAGCGCTGGTTGGCGTTGATCTTGAGGATCGGGCCGCCGCCCGCGTGCGGGTGGTTCGCCGGGTCGTGCCGCTCCGGGTAGTTCGGGTGCACCGCGTGGCCGACGTCGGACGACACGCACAGCGACGCCGCGAACGCCCGTGCCCGCTCGTCCTCCGAGGCGCCCAGCCCGGCCGACACGCGCCGCAGCACGTCCTCCAGGAACGGGCCGGCCGCGCCCGAGCGCGAGCCCGAGCCGATCTCCTCGTGGTCGAACGCCGCGACGACGCCGATCCCCGTGAGGTCCTCCGGCGCGACGCCGAGCAGCGCCGTGATCGCCGCGTGCGTCGAGAGCTGGTTGTCCAGGCGGGGCGACGCCCACAGCGCCTCGCCGATGCCGAACGCGCGCGGGGGCTGCGTCTCGGCCAGGACGACGTCGTAGCCGAGCACGTCGGACGCGGCGATGCTCGCGTCGGCCGCGGCGGCGAGCTCCGCCAGCACGTCGGCCTGCGACACGTCGCCGAGCCCGACGACGGGCTGCGTGTGCCGCTGCTTGTCGAGCGTCAGCCCCTCGTTCGCGGAGCGGTCCAGGTGGATCGCGAGCTGCGGGATGCGCGCGATCGGCCCGGTGCGCACCAGGTGCTCCGTGCCGTCGGAGGTGACGAGGCGACCGGCGAGCTCCACCTCGCGGTCCAGCCACGAGTTGAGCAGCGGGCCGCCGTACACCTCGACGCCGGCCTGCACCCAGCCGTCGCGGCCGGTGGTCGGCTTCGGCTTGAGCTTGAACCCGGTGGAGTCGGTGTGCGTCCCGAGGATGGTGAACGACGTCGTCGCGCCCGCGGTCGGCGGCACCGCGACGGCGATCGCCGAGCCGTCGCGGACCACGACGTAGCGCCCGCCCGGCACGACGTCCCACGCGGCCGTCTCGTCCAGCCGGACGAAGCCGGCGGCCTCGGCGCGCCGGGCCACCTCTCGCGCGGCGTGGTACGACGACGGCGAGGCGGAGACGAACGCCCCCAGGTCCTCGGTGTGGGCGCGGGCGGCTGCGGGGACGACGTCGGGCATGACCGTCATCTTTCCACGTGACCGGAGCGCGCGGCGGGCCGCTCAGTCGCCGCGCGGCCCCAGCCAGCCGTCGACGAGCTGCATCCACCTGCCGTCCCCGTCGACGGTCAGCCGCCACCCCTCGTACCCGTCCGGTCCCGCCGCGCGCATCGTGTCGGACTCGTGCTGCGTGATCGCGCCGGCGCCCACCGCCGCCTGCCAGTCGGCCTCGGCCGAGGGGCAGCCGCCGCCCATGGACATGCGCGGCCAGCCGTACGCGCGCTGGACGCCGTCGTCGCCGACCGGCTCGACGGCGCACACCCGCGTCCCCGACAGCAGCCGCGCGAGGATCGCGTACACGTCCTCCGTCTCCTCCGCCCCCGGCAGCTCGAGGAGCTCGCGCGGCGAGCGCGCGCCCCAGTTCTCGTCGACCCGCCGGGGCGCCTCGGCGAGCTCGATCAGCCGCTCGTCGTCGCACGCACGAGCGGCGTCGAACAGCGAGACCACGGTGACCTGCGTCGCCTCCGGAAGCCCCGCGACGTCCGGGTCCGGCAGGTCGAGCCCGCGGGCCGAGCACTCCGGGCCGCTCGCGTCTGACGTCCCTGCGGGGGCGCGCGCGGTTCCCGCCCCGGCGACCGGGTCCTCGAGCGTGACGGTCACCGGGTCGGACAGGACGAGCTCGACGTCCGTGAGGTCGGGCGACCACAGCTGCACGAACGCGCGCACCTGGTACGTCCCGGCGCCGAGCACGGTCCGGAACTCGTCGGTCGTGACACCGTCCACCGTGCGGGGGTCGGGATCGCAGGTGCTGAGCGGCGTGTCCTCGGCGTCACGTGCGGCGGGCGCGTCGCCCACCTGGTCCATCCCCGGCTCGGTGGTGTCGATACCGACGTCGACGACACGGGCACCCAGCTGCCACAGCAGCGTGGGGGCGCTCACCCGGCGCCCGGCGTCGGCCGCCCGCTCGACCGTCAGCCGGGTGGGTGCGCGCCAGGTCCGGACGGTCTCGGTGCCGTCGGCGCTGGTGTCGTCCTCGAGCGCGGGCTCCCCGAGGAGCTCGAGCCGGCGGCCGTCGGTGTTCACCGGCAGGTCGTCGAACCGCATGCCGCACTCCAGGTCGGTGCCCTCGAGCCACGCCGGCTGGTAGCCCGTCGCGGTGCCCGCAGTCTCGGGCGGGGAGGCGGTCCCCGTGCCCGTGTCCGGGGAGGGTTCGCCCGAGGGCGACGGCGTGGGCGTCGGGCTGGTCGCCGGGCCGGGCAGGGGCTGCGGCGCGTCGGGCAGCAGCGCGGCGCCGCCCAGCGCCAGCCCGGCGGCGACGGTGAGCACGGTGGCGCCGATGCCGGCCTGCTTGGCGGTGCGCCGTCGTCGCACCCGGTGGCGCACCGATCCCAGCGCGTCGTCGAGGCCCGAGGCCGACGCGCCCAGGCCGGCGAGGGCGTCCAGCTCGCGGCGCAGCGCCTCGTCGGTGCGGGCGTCCGCCCAGTCGTCCCGCGCGCGGTTCGTGCTCATCGTCCGGCCCTCCGTCCCGTGGTCGTGGTGGTGGTGCGCCCGGTCCCGTCGTCGGCGACCCGCAGCACGTCGCGCAGCGTCGCCGTCGCGTCGGCGAGGTAGCGCTTGACGGTGCCCTGCGCGAGACCGAGCGCGTCGGCCACCTGCGGCACGGTGAGGTCCTCGAGGTAGCGCAGGACGACGCACGCCCGCTCGCGCGGGGCCAGGCGACCGAGCGCGGCGGCGACGTCCGCACGCGCCGTCGCGCCCGAGGCCGCGCCGCGGGTCCGGTCGGCGGTGGCCACGAGCGGCCGCGCCGCCGCCCAGCGCTTCGTGCGCCGGTGCTCGTCGAGGAAGAGCGTGAGGATCGCGCGCCGCACGTACGCCTCGCTCGTCCCGCCGCCGTCCAGCGGGTGCACGCCCGCGCCGCCCCGCGCCTCCCCGGAGGTGCCGCGGCGCAGCCGCGCGAACACCTTGACGAGCGCGTCCTGCACCAGGTCCTCCGCGAGCCTTTGGTCCCCGCACAGCACGTAGGCGTACCCCACCAGGGCGCGGCCCCGTGCCCGTGCGAGCTCGGCGAGCTCGTCCTCCCAGCGACTCATCGTCGACCCACCAGTCCCTCCCGTGCCGTCGTCACCCGCTTGGACGGCCGGCGGACGGGAAACGTTGGGGCCAGGATTCCACGGTGGTTCGTGACGGCCGTCACATGTGGGTAGACTCCCCGCATCCCGCCGTCAACGGCGACGGCGGGACCTTACCGACGGGCGGTCACCGCCGTCCCGCCGGGTCGAGGAAGCACGTCAAGGAGGACGGATGCTCACGTTCGGTTCCAGCAGCATCACGATCGTCGCGGTCATCGCCGTCATCGGGCTGGCCGCGCTCGTGTGTGCGGCCACCCTGCGGCGGCAGGTGCTCGCCGCCCCCGAGGGCACGCCCGGCATGCAGGAGATCGGGCGGGGCGTCCAGGAGGGGGCCTCCGCCTACCTCAACCGCCAGTTCCGCACGCTGGCCCTGTTCGCGGGTGCGGTCTTCCTGCTGCTCTTCGCGCTGCCCGGCGACGGCGGGGTCCGGGTCGGGCGGTCGATCGCGTTCCTCTTCGGTGCGGCGTTCTCCGCCGCCATCGGGTACCTGGGCATGTGGCTCGCCGTGCGCGCCAACGTGCGGGTGGCCGCAGCCTCGACCCGCCCCGACGGGCGTGCGGAGGGTGCACGGATCGCGTTCCGCACCGGCGGCGTCGTGGGCATGTCCGTGGTGGGGCTCGGGCTGCTGGGGGCGGCGCTCGTCGTGCTCGTGTACCGCACGGAGGCACCGGCCGTGCTGGAGGGCTTCGGCTTCGGCGCCGCGCTGCTGGCCATGTTCATGCGGGTCGGCGGCGGCATCTTCACCAAGGCGGCCGACGTCGGAGCCGACCTGGTCGGCAAGGTCGAGCAGGGCATCCCCGAGGACGACCCGCGCAACGCCGCCACCATCGCGGACAACGTGGGCGACAACGTGGGCGACTGCGCCGGCATGGCCGCCGACCTCTTCGAGTCGTACGCCGTCACCCTGGTCGCCGCCCTCATCCTCGGCAAGGCCGTGATGGGGGAGCAGGGCCTCGTCTTCCCGCTGATCGTCACCGCCGTCGGCGCGTTCGTCGCGCTGCTGGGCGTGCTCGTCACCCGCGTGCGGGGCAGCGAGAACGGCCTCAAGGCCATCAACCGTGGCTTCTACCTGTCCGCCGTCGTCGGGGCCCTGCTGGCCGCGGTCGCCGCGTTCGTCTACCTGCCGTCGTCGTTCGCCGACCTGTCCGGCACCGCCGAGCTCGGCGAGGTCACCGCCGACCCGCGCGTCGTCGCGTCGCTGGCCGTCATCATCGGCGTCGTGCTCGCCGGGATCATCCTGTGGATCACCGGCTACTTCACCGGCACGACGTCGAAGCCGACGCTGCACGTCGCGGCGACGTCGCGCACCGGCGCGGCCACCGTGGTGCTGTCCGGCATCGGGGTGGGCTTCGAGTCCGCCGTCTACACCGCGGGCGTCATCGCCGCCGCGATCTGCGGCGTCTTCCTGCTCGCCGGCGGCTCGCTCTGGCTGTCCCTGTTCCTCGTGGCGCTCGCGGGCTGCGGGCTGCTCACGACCGTCGGCGTCATCGTCGCGATGGACACCTTCGGGCCGGTGAGCGACAACGCGCAGGGCATCGCCGAGATGTCCGGCGACGTCGACGACGAGGCCGCGCAGATCCTCACGGACCTCGACGCGGTGGGCAACACGACCAAGGCGATCACCAAGGGCATCGCTATCGCGACGGCGGTGCTCGCCGCGACCGCGCTCTTCGGCTCGTACGCCGACGCCGTGTCGACGGCGCTGGGCGAGGTCGCGGAGCGGGGCGCAGGCCTGGTCCCGGCGATGCTCAGCTTCGAGATCGTGTCGCCCGTGACGCTCGTGGGCGTGATCCTCGGCGCCGCCACGGTGTTCCTCTTCTCCGGCCTCGCCATCGACGCCGTGACCCGCGCGGCGGGCGCGATCGTCTTCGAGGTGCGCCGCCAGTTCCGCGAGCACCCCGGGATCATGACCTACGAGGAGCGGCCCGAGTACGGCCGCGTCGTGGACATCTGCACCCGCGACTCGCTGCGCGAGCTCGCCACCCCCGGCCTGCTGGCGGCGTTCGCGCCCATCGCGGTCGGGTTCGGGCTCGGGGTCGGGCCGCTGGCCGGGTTCCTCGGGGGCGCGATCGGCGCCGGCGTCCTCATGGCCGTCTTCCTCGCCAACTCGGGCGGCGCCTGGGACAACGCGAAGAAGATCGTCGAGGACGGCGCCTACGGCGGCAAGGGCTCCGAGGCGCACGCCGCCACCGTCATCGGCGACACGGTCGGCGACCCGTTCAAGGACACCGCCGGCCCGGCGATCAACCCGCTCATCAAGGTGATGAACCTCGTGTCGGTGCTCATCGCGCCTGCCGTGGTGATGCTGAGCGTGCCGGCCGACGCGAACCAGGCGGTGCGCATCGTCATCGCCGTCGTCGCGGCGGGCATCGCCTTCGGCGCCGTCATCATGTCCCGCCTCCGCGCGGCGCGCGTGGACCGCGAGCAGGCGGACGAGACGGCGAGCGTCCCCGCGACGTAGCGGCCCGGTGGCCGAGCCTGTCGAGACCCGCGGCAGGGTCTCGACAGGCTCGACAGGCTCGACAGGCTCGACCGGCGGCCGGGGTCACTGGCCGGTGCGGCCGTCGATGCACTCGCGCAGCAGGTCGGCGTGCCCGGCGTGGCGGGCGTACTCCTCGACGAGGTGCTCGAGGATGTCGCGCACCGTCGAGCTGGTGCCGTCGAACGGCACGACCCGCCCCATGTCCGCGTCGGTCTGGGTGGCGAGCCACGCGTCGGCGGCCGCCGTCTCGCGCCGCCAGGAGGTCCACGCCTCCGCGACGATCTCAGGGTCCGCGACCGCGCCGTCGAAGTCCCAGTCCGGGCCGCCGTCGGCGACGTAGAGCTTCGGCAGGTCCATCGCGCCCTGCAGGACGCGGCGGGACCAGGAATGCTCCACCTTGGCCAGGTGGCGCACCAGCCCCAGCAGCGACAGGGTCGACGGCGGCACGGAGCGGCGGGCGAGCTGCTCGGCGTCGAGCCCTTCGCACTTCATCTCGATCGTGGCGCGGTAGGACCGCAGGTAGGACCAGTGGGTCTCCAGCTCGCCGACCGGGTCGGCCCACTGCTGGCGGGGGTCGTCCTCGGGGTCCACCCACAGGTCGGGGAACCGGCGTGCCTCGGGCGTCGTCGCGGGATCTGTCATGGCGACATCCGACTCCCCCCGACGACGCGCACGCAAGGGGATAGTCCCCGGTCGGTCGTCGTTCCCCGTGAACGTCGTGTTTCCGGCCGTGCCGAAGCTCCCGGGTCGCGACATGCTGGGCCGGGGACGGCGCTCGGCGCCGGCCCCTGGCGGGACGACGGAGTCCACGCCGCCGACGAGAAGAAGGAGACCCATGAAGCTCCCACGCACCGTCGCGGTGCTCGGCACCCTCACCCTCCTGGCGACGACGTTCGTGAGCGCCGCGGCCGCCGACGACCGGCGGGACCGCCCGGGCCGCGGGCCCGAGCGGGACGCACCTGCCGCCGGCGCGGCGTCGTTCGCCGAGCTGGCGCGCACGGCACAACGCTCCGGGCCCGGCCACGGCGGCGGGACGACCGGCGGCGCGATCGACATGCCCCGCGCCTACCCGTCCCAGCCCGACCTCACCGTGTACCCGCCGGCGGACGACGACGCGACCGACCTCAACGGCACGATCAGCTACGCCGAGATCGCCCCGCGGCTGACGGCCCTCATGGACTCGAGCGACCGGGTCTCGACCCAGGTGGTGGGTCGGTCCACGGCGGGCCGCGACCTGTACCTGGTGACCGTGACGGCGCCGGAGTCCCGCCGCGAGACCGCGCGGCAGACCGGGTGGCGGGAGGAGATCCGCACGTCCCCGGAGCGGGCCGCGGCCGACCGCCGCCTCGCCGAGGGCTACAAGACGCCGCTGTGGATCAGCGCCAACATCCACGGCAACGAGTGGGAGGGCACCGACGCCGCGATGCAGGTCATCGACGAGCTGGCGACGTCCGACGACCCGGCCACCGCGGCCCTGCTCGAGGACCACCGGCTGTACTTCTCGCTGACGCTCAACCCCGACGGGCGCACCCTGGGCACCCGGGCCACGAGCCTGAGCCTCGACGCGAACCGCGACATGATCACCGGGGCGACGCCGGAGTCGCGGTCGTTCGTCGCGACCGCGCAGGCGCTGCAGCCGCTCTACGCGGCCGACTTCCACGGCTACACCGACGTGCTGCAGGTGGAGCCGTGCGGGCCGCCGCACGGCGAGAACTACGAGTACGACCTGTTCATCCCCCATGGGTACGCGATCGCGCGCCAGGTGGAGGACGACGTGGTCGCCGCGCAGATCCCCGGGAACACCTACTACGACCCGGCCACGGACGAGGCGGTCGACGAGAACACCGGCTTCATCAAGATCCCCTACCGCGACACCCCGTCCGGATGGGACGACTACCCGCCGATCTTCACCGCGCAGTACGCCGCGTTCCACGGCGCCACGACCAGCACCGTCGAGCTGCCGAAGGGCCGCACCGGCCCGGCCACCACGCCCGAGGACGCCGTGATCAACACGGCGGTGGCGAAGCAGACGATGACCTCGATGATCGACTACGTGGCCGGGCACCACGACGCCATGCTGGACGACCAGATCGAGGCGTTCCGCCGGGGCGTCGCGGGGGAGCCGAAGGACGCGCTGACGGTCGACGACGTGGCGGCCGTGCCCGGGCCGGACGAGTGGAAGCAGCACTGGGACGTGGTCGACGACCAGGACCCGGTCGACCTGCCGCGCGCCTACGTGATCCCGGTCGGCGACGGGCAGCGGTCTGCCGCCGACGCCGAGGCGCTGGTGGACCAGCTCCTGTTCCACGGCATCGAGGTCGGGACGCTGACGCGCGCCACCCGCGTCGGCGGCACCACCTACCCGCGCGGCTCGTTCGTCGTCGACCTGCACCAGCCGCTGCGCGGCCTGGCGAACGCCCTGCTCGACCTCGGCACCGACATCTCGGCGAAGGTGCCGTCGATGTACGACATCTCGGCGTGGAGCCTGTCGTCCCTGTGGGGCGCGACGGTCGACAGCGTCGGGTCGACCACGGACCGTCCGGTCGGGAAGGTCGTCCCGCTGCGCGGCGAGCCGTCGGACGCCCGCGTGCCGCACGGGGCGCGGCACGTCGCGTTCGACGTCGCGGGCGTCGAGGACTACCGCGCCCTCAACGCGCTGCTCGAGGAGGACGTCCCGGTCTGGCTCCTAGACGACGGGCGCGCCGTCGTCGGGCGCGGGGACGGCCGGACCGTCCGGGAGGTCGCGCGCGAGCACGACGTCCCGTTCGAGGCCGCGACGCGGCAGGAGCTGCGCCGTCTCGACGAGGCGGCGGAGCTCGACGACCTCACGGTCGCGTACGCGGGCAGCCAGGACGACCTGCTGTCCCTGACCGAGCTCGGCTTCGACGACCTGGTCCGGGTCACCGCGGCCGGCATCGAGGCCGGCGCGGCGACCGGGACGACGGGCCTCGAGGACGCCGACGTGCTCTGGGTCGGGTCGTCGCTGACGCTGCCCGCCGGCAGCGCCGGCCGGGAGGCGGTGCAGGGCTGGGTGGACGACGGCGGCTCGGTCGTGGGTCGCACGGCGGCCGCGTTCGCCGTGGCCGAGACGTACGGGCTCGTGGAGGGCTCGGCCGTCACGGGCAACCGGTCGGGCAACGGGATCGTCGACGTCGACACCGCGCGCTCGTCGTTCCTGTCCGCGCACCCCCAGGACCAGGCGTTCGTCTATCCGGCGACCTGGTTCACCGACCTGGGCGAGGGCACCACGGCCGAGCAGTCCTACGACGTGGACCGGCCGTTCCTCGCCGGGCACTGGACGCCGTCCGGCGCGGGGTCGGACGGCCCCGACGCGGCGGCAGGGCACGCCGCGGTGGTCTCGGGCGAGGCGGAGTCGGGCGCGCGGGCCGTCGTGTTCGGCACGTCGGTGTTCTTCCGCACCCACCCGAAGGGCGGCCTGGGCCAGGCGGCGCAGGCCCTCTTCTGGGCCACCTCGGACGCCTGACCAGGCGTTCGACCTGCCCTGCCGCAGGATCAGGACGCGCGCCCGCGGCGCAGCACGCCGGCCGTGACCCCCGCGCCGACCCCCACGGCCGCGGCGGCCCCGAACGCCCACCAGAGCCGGGTGCGCAGCGGCACCAGCAGCGCGTCGACGGTGTCGTCGAGCACCTGGCGTCCCGCTGCGCCGACGTCGAGCCCGGCGAAGACCGCCTGCACGGCCTCCGGCAGCAGCACGAGGAGCACGAGCATCGCGACGGCGGTCAGCACCCCGGTCACCGCGACCGTGCGCAGGCGTCGTCCGGGCCGGGCGACGAGGGCGGCCAGGACGGCGAGCAGCACCGTCGCCGGCAGCGCCCACGGGGTCCACCGGTCCAGCACGGCGACGGCCGACTGGGCGGTGGCGAGGTCGTCGGACGCGTACAGGACGACGTCGGCGCCGGTCGTCGCGAAGCCTTCGGGGACGGGCAGCCCGCGGTCGCGCAGCGCCTGCGCGACCGCCTCCAGGAACGGGTCGAGGGGGAGGGTCACCACGCCGTCGGCGGCGTCGACGACGTCGCTCTCGTCGCGCAGCACCGCCACCGTCGCGGCGTGCCCCTGCCGGCTGGCCTCCTCCCAGGCGGGCGGGAAGGTGTCCGAGCGCACGAAGACGTCGGCCACCTCGCCGATCACCGGGCGCAGCGCCCCGGCGAGCACCCCCGAGTCGATCTGGCCGACCACGGTGCCGGTCAGCGCCTCGGCCACCGCGTCCTGCGTGGTGATCTCGTCCGCCAGCGGCGCCGTCGCCGCGACGTACGCGTCCGTGTCCAGCAGGGTGCCCTCGACGTACCGCGCGGGCACGGTGACCACCGCCGCCAGCACCGCGAGCAGGACCAGGACGCCGCTGAGGAAGCTCCGCACACCCGCCATGGTCGGCACGCTACGCGGCCGCGCGGGGTCGGGGCGCGGGGTGGGGCGCGGGGCTAGAGCCCCGTGCGCCCGTCGATGCACTCGCGCAGCAGGTCCACGTGGCCCATGTGCCGGGCGTACTCCTCGAGCACGTGAAGCAGCACGTCGCGGGCCTCGACGGTACCGCCGTCGTAGGGCACCTCGCGGCTCAGGTCCTCGCCGGCGAAGCAGTCGTCCGCGGCCTCGACGGCGCGGTGCCAGGCGTCCCACGCCTCGTCGACGCAGGTCGCGTCCGGGAGGGCGCCGTCGAAGTCGACGTCGGGGTAGCCGGGCAGCTCGAACGGGCCGCGCTCGTCGAGGCCCTCCAGCACCCGCCGGAACCAGTGGTGCTCGACGTTCGCGAGGTGCCGGACGAGCCCGAGCAGCGAGAGCGTCGACGGCGGCACGGCACGGCGCGCGAGCTGCGAGGCGTCGAGGCCCTCGCACTTCATGACCAGCGTCATGCGGTAGCGGCAGAGGTATTCCCAGAGGGTCTCCTTCTCGCCGACCGGGTCGACGCCCGTCGCTCGCGGGTCATTCTCGGGATGCACCCACAGGCCGGGCGTGGTGGAGGTCACGCGCGTAATCTGGCCGAACGCCCGCCACGGGTCAAGCCGCATGCTCCCACCTGCGGCGACGTTCCGGCGTCGTGCGCTCTCCCGGTAGCCTTCGGCAGCATGAGGGCCAGCACGAGACGCGCCGGTGGCGCCTCGCGCGGCGTGGTCGGTCGCCTGAGGCGACCGGTGCCGGGGATCTGGCGTCGCCGCTCGTCGTTCGCGGCCGCCGGCGCCGTCGCGCTGCTCCTGGGCATGGGGGTCGGGGTGGCGTCCGGCTTCGTGGCGGACGCCGGCGCCCCCGCCGAGGCGGTCCTCGCGGCCGGCCCGCCCGACGAGTGCCCGGTGGTGCAGGCCGCGTGGTCGCGGTCGGCGTCCCTCCAGGTCGAGATGACGGCCGACGACCCGGCCACCCTGCGGCGCGGCTTCGTGGGTGCCCGCGACGCCCTCGCCGAGGTCCGTCCGCCCACGGAGGTGCGTGACGACTGGCTCACCGTGGCGACCTACGTCGGCGCGGTCGCCGACGAGATCGAGGCGGCCGGCGAGGGCGAGGTCGCGACCGCCGTCGCCGAGGCCCTGGCGGAGCTCGACACCCTGGCGATGACGGCGGCGTCGAACCGCGTCACGACCTTCCTCAAGGACGATTGCGGCGCGACCGACGCGCCTGACGAGACCCCGGACGACACGTCGGACGACACCCCGGACGACGCGCCCGCCGACTGAGCGGAGATTTCCGCGCGCGCGGGCGGTGACGCACCATAGGGGGATGCGCCGCGCCCGCCTCCTGCCCCGCCACCTCCCGGTCGTCGTCGTGGGGATGCTCGTGACCGGGGCCGCGCTGGCCGGCTGCGGACAGTCCGACGGCGGCGAGGAGCCGGTCGCGGAGCCCGCCCCGGCGGTCTCGATCCCCGGCGACCTCGCGATGGGCGTCGAGGGCGAGCCGAGCCGGTCGAAGGACGCGGCGTCGGACCCGGAGGCGTCGCCCGACCCGAGCGCGGACGCGACGGACGGCGAGGGCCTCGACCGCGAGACGTGCGCCGGGCTGCAGCAGGCCTGGTCCACGACCAACCGCGCGCTCGTCGACCTCAGCCCGGAGCACCCGCGCGCGCTGGTGCAGAGCTTCCGCACCGCGGACACCGCGATGGCAGACGCCGAGCCGCCGGAGGGCGTGGCGGAGCCCTGGGGCGCGATGGCGGACTACCTCGACAGCGCCGTCACGGCGTTCGAGGGCGTCGACGCGGACGACGCGAACGCCGTGAGCTCCGCGATGGCCGGCGCGATCACCGCGGACGACACGGCCGACGCCACGACGGCCGCCAAGGACATCACCACGTTCCTGTCGACCGAGTGCGCGGGCCGATGACGACGGACGGCCTCGCCCCGACGCCTGCCTCCACGACTGTCTCGGCGCCCGTGCCCGGCGCGGCGGGGCACGCCGGGTCCCTGGTCGACGCGCTGCGGTCGGACCTGACGGCGGCGGGCTACACCGTCGACGGCGTCGGCGAGGCGCTGGGCGAGGTCGCGTCCGCGGCGCTGCACCGCGAGCAGACCGTGCCGGCCCGCCGCGCGCTCGCGGACGTCGGGCCCGCGCACGAGCCACGCGCCGTGCTCGCCCGGCTGTTCCTGCTGGCCGACGAGGTGCCGCGCGGGGCGCTCGACCGGGCGCTGCCCGGCCTCGGCACCGCCGGTGCCGCCCACCTGGGGCTGGTGGCCGCGGCGGGTGAGGGTGACGACGACGCCGTGCGCGCCGTCGTCGACCTGCGCCCGTACGCCGCCGTCGACGCGGGCGGGGAGGCGTCGTGGTGGCTGGCGAGCGACCTCGCCGAGCTGGCCACGGGCGGTCGGCTCGCGACGGACCACGTGCTGGGCGCCGGCGGCGCGTCCACGACGCTCGCCCAGGTCACGGCGCGCACGCCGGTGGGCCGCGTGCTCGACCTGGGCACGGGCTGCGGCATCCAGGCGCTGCACGCCGCGCGGCACGCCCGGCACGTCGTGGCGACCGACCTGTCCCGGCGCGCGCTGGGCTTCGCCCGGTTCAACCTCGCGCTCAACACCCCGGCGGCGGGGGTCGACGTCGCGCTGCGGCACGGGTCGATGCTGGACCCGGTGGCGGGGGAGAGCTTCGACCTGGTCGTCTCCAACCCGCCGTTCGTCATCACCCCGCACGCCGGCGCGGCGGGCGCCGCGGTGGCGGAGGCGCTGGGCGACTACGAGTACCGCGACGGCGGCCGCTCGGGCGACGACCTGGTGCGGGACCTGGTGCGTGACGTCGGCGGCGTGCTCGCGCCCGGCGGTGTCGCGCAGCTGCTGGGCAACTGGGAGCACCGGCGCGGCGAGCCGTGGGACGAGCGCGTGGGCGCGTGGCTCGACGCCGCCGGCCTGGACGGCTGGGTGATCCAGCGCGAGGTGCTCGACCCGGCGGAGTACGCCGAGACGTGGATCCGCGACGGCGGCACCACCCCGGAGCGCGAGCCGGGCGCCTGGGCCGCCGCGTACGGCGCGTGGCTGGACGACTTCGCGTCCCGCGGCGTGGAGGCCGTGGGCTTCGGGATCGTCACCCTCCGCCGGCCCACGGGCGGCGCGCGGCCGACGCTGCGCCGCCTCGAGGAGCACACCGGCTCCGTGCACCAGCCGCTCGGCGCGCACGTCGCGGCGTCGCTCGCGGCGCACGACTGGCTCGAGGCGCGCGACGACGCGGCGCTCGCCGGCGCCCACCTCGTGGTCGCGGACGACGTCACCGAGGAGCGGTTCCACACGCCCGGGCAGGCGGACCCGAACGTCGTCGTGATCCGGCAGGGCGACGGACTGGGGCGCGGGGTGCACGCCTCCACCGGCCTCGCGGCGTTCGTCGGGGTGTGCGACGGCGAGCTCGCCGTCGGGCAGATCGTCGGGGCGCTGGGCGCGCTGCTCGACGTCCCCGCCGACGACCTGCGGGCCGAGCTGTTCCCCGCCGTCCGCGGCCTGGTGCGCGACGGCTTCCTCCGCCCCGCTGACTGACGGCGCCGCCCGGGGGCCTGCCGGGCGTGGGCCGTGCCACATGGGGAGAACTCCCCGTCGCGCCGGGGCGCAGGAGCGGCGCCCGTCGGTCACGATGGTCCCCATGCGCAACCGACTGACGATGACCCGTGCCACCGCCGTGGCCGCCGCCGCCCTGCTCTCCCTCGGCCTCGCCGCCTGCGGCGGCTCCGGCGACTCGGGGTCCGGCTCCGGCGAGGGAACGCCCGCCGCCGAGGAGCAGGCGCCCGAGGAGAGCCCGGCCGAGGAGAGCCCGGCCGAGGAGAGCCCGGCCGAGGAGGAGGCCCCGGCCGACGAGGCGGCCGGCGGCGACGTGTGCGGCGCCGTCCAGGCCCTCACCGAGGCGTCCTCCGCGATGGGCGACGTCGACCCGTCCGACCTGCAGCCCACGGTCGACAAGCTCGAGGACCTCACCACCACGCTCGAGAGCGTCGGCGAGCCGCCCGCGGAGATCGCCGACGACTGGGAGGCGCTGACCACGTCGTTCCGCACCGCGACGGACGGCCTGAGCGCCGCGGCCGAGGACCCCACCGACGCCGAGGCGATGACGAAGCTGCAGGACGCCATGTCCGCCATGACCGGCTCGGAGTTCCAGGAGGCCGCGCAGGCCGTCGGCACGTACGCCGGGACGAACTGCTGACACGCGAGGAATCGTCGGTGCTGGATCGATCCTCGAACCGGCCGTCTGAGGATCGATCCAGCACGCTCGCTGCGTGGCGGGGGCGTCAGCCGATGACGACGGCCGCCTCCGGGCGCCGGTACAGGCGCTGCCGGTCGCGCATCGCGAGGCCGGTGCCGAGCGTGATGGGCCCGAGCCGGCCGAGGAACATCAGGGCCACGAGCACGAGCTGGTGCCAGGGCTGCATGTCCGCGGTGATGCCGGTGGACAGGCCGGTGGTGCTGAACGCGGAGACCACCTCGTACAGCACCTGGTCCAGGGTGAACAGGCTGGTGGACAGCGTGATCGCGAGGGTGGGCAGCACCACGGCGGCGACGCCGACGAGCGCGACGGTGAGCGCCTGCCGCTGGGTGCTCGGTGTCAGGCGCCGGTCCCAGAGCGTGGCGTCGGGGTCGCCCCGCAGCTCCGACCAGATCGCGACGGCGAGGACGGCGAACGTCGTCACCTTGATGCCGCCGGCGGTGCCGCCCGACCCGGCGCCGATGAACATCAGCATGTCGGTGAAGAACCACGTGCCGTTGTTGGTCTGCGACAGGTCCACGGAGTTGAAGCCCGCGGTGCGGGGCATCACCGCCTGCGTGAACGCGGCCAGCACCTTCGCGGGCGGGTCGAGGGGCCCGAACGTGCCGGGGTTGCGCCACTCGGCCGCGAGGAAGAACACCGTGCCCACCACGAGCAGCACCACCGTCATCAGCACGGTGAGCCGCGTGTGCACGCTCCAGCGCGACAGGCGCTGCAGATCGGTCGGCCCGTCCTCGGTCCTGCGAGTGCGGTGCAGGCGCCACAGCTCCAGCAGCACCGGGAAGCCGAGGCCGCCGATGATGATCGCCGCGCAGATCGGCAGGCACACCCACGGGTCGGCGACGAACGGCACGAGGTTCTGGCTGTAGATCGAGAAGCCCGCGTTGTTGAACGCGGACACCGCGTGGAACACGCCGGACCAGACGGCGTGGCCGAGCGGTTCGTCGTAGGCGGCGGCGAACCGCGCCGTGAGCAGCGCGGCCACCACCAGCTCGGTGACGACGGTGAACCGCAGCACGCCGAGCAGCACGCGCCGGACGTCGCCCATCCCGACCGAGCGGGTCGACTCGGTCGCCACCAGGCGGGTGCTGAGCCCCAGGCGGCGGGTCAGCAGCAGGCCGAGCAGCGACGCGAGGGTCATGACGCCGAAGCCGCCCACCTGGATGAGCAGCAGGATCACGACCTGCCCGAACGGCGTCCAGAACGTCTCGGTGTCCACGACGGCGAGCCCGGTCACGCAGGTCGCGGAGGTGGCGGTGAACAGGGCCTCGACGAAGCTTGCGGTGCGCCCCGTGGCGCTGATCGGCAGGCTCAGCAGGAACGTTCCGGCCGCGATCGTCGCGAGGAACGCGAGGGTGACCACCTGCGCCGGACGACGGCGCAGGCTCGCGGGCGAGGCGGGGGACGTCGCGGGCACCCGGTGCGGGCGCAGCCACGGGATCGGGTGCACGAAGGATCAGTGTGCACCCGGCGGCGGGCTGGACGCGCCCTGGCCGCGGGCTGGTCACCCCCGTAGCGTGTGGTGCGCCGGGCAACCGTCCGGTACCTGACGGAAGGGATTCTCCGATGAGACGCACGACCTTCAGGACGATGGCCGCCACGGCTGCCGGGCTCACGCTCGCGGCGACCGCGGCGACGGCCCAGGCCGCCGGTCCGGACCCCGACGACGACGTCGCGGGCGCGGACCGATATCCGGCCGGGCTCCTGCGGGCCATGACGGACGACCTCGGCGTGTCGAAGGAGCGCGCCGTCGAACGGCTGGACTTCCAGGACGACGCCGCGGCCGCGCAGGAGCGGCTGCGGGAGAAGCTCGGTGACGACTTCGCCGGCGCGTGGCTCGACCCCGAGCTCGACCGGCTGTTCGTCGCCACGACGGGCGACGCGGGCGGTGCCGTCGAGGCCGCCGTGCGTGCGGCGGGCGGTCGGGCGGTGGACGCCCGGTACTCGCTGGACCAGCTCGAGGGCTGGGCCGCGGACCTGGGCGACGATGCCGCCGCGGCCGCCGGCGTGACCGGCTGGCACGTGGACGTGCAGGACAACACCCTCGTGGTCGAGACGCTGGCAGGGGCGGACGCCCGGGCGGACGTCGACGACGCGCTGGCCGCGGCGGGCGTGCCGAGCGGCGCCGCCACGGTGCGCACGACCGCCGAGCGGCCACGGGTGCTCGACGACGTCGTCGGGGGCAACGCGTACTACATCAACGGGGCGTCGCGCTGCTCGGTGGGCTTCGCCGTCACGGACGGCTTCGTCACCGCGGGGCACTGCGGCTCCGCGGGCGACCCGACGTCGCAGCCCACGGGCACGTTCGCCGGGTCGAGCTTCCCCGGCGACGACTACGGGTACGTCCAGGTGGGGCTCGGAAGCACGCCGGTCGGTGCCGTAAACGACTGGGCGGGCGGCCAGGTCGCCGTCGCGGGCGCCGAGCCGGCGCCGGTGGGGGCCCAGGTGTGCCGCTCCGGCTCGACGTCGGGCTGGCACTGCGGCACGGTCGAGGCGCTCGACGTCTCGGTCTCCTACGCCGAGGGCACGGTCGACGGGCTCATCCGCACCGACGTGTGCGCGGAGCCGGGCGACTCCGGCGGCTCGCTGCTGGCGGGCGACCAGGCGCAGGGCGTCACGTCCGGCGGTTCCGGGGACTGCACGTCCGGCGGCACGACGTTCTTCCAGCCGGTGGGCGAGATCCTCGACGCCTACGACCTCACCCTGGTGACCGGCTGACCGCCGGGAGGTAGTCCAGAGATCCGCGAGGTAGCTCGGAAGACCCGCGAGGTAGCTCACAGGTCGGCCCGGTGGCGCTCCACCGTGGCCCGACGAGCTACCTCGCGGTTCTTCGAGCTACCTCGCGGTCTTCCGAGCTACCTCGCGGATCTCTGGACTACCTCGCGGGGACGACGCGCGGGGCGTCCGGCCCGGCGAGGACGGCGGCGAGGATCGCCTCGATCGCGAACGCGGTCTCCTCCGCGAGGTCGACGGCGTCCGGGTCCAGGAGCCACTGCACCTGGAGGCCGTCCATGACGCCGATGACGGCGCTGGCGGCGCTGCGGGCGCGTGCCTCCTCGAGCGCCACGCCGCGCTCCTGCGCCACCTGCCGCAGCGCCGTGGTGATCTCGCCGCGCAGCACCGTGAAGCGCTCGGTGACCCAGGCGGCCGCCGGATGGCCGTCGGTGACGGACTCGCCCGTGAGCACCGAGTAGGCCTGCACGATGCCGCGCCGGTCGGCGTTGATCCGCGCGGTCGTCATGAGGTGGCGGAACAGGTCGAGTCCGCCGGGGATGTGCTGCCCCTCGAGGTGCTCGACGTCGACCCGGTCGCGGTACTCCAGCACGGCCCACAGCAGCTTGTCCTTGCTGCCGAAGTGGTGCAGCACGCCCGCGTGCGTGATGCCCACCTGCTCGGCGACGTCGACCAGCGACCCCGCGTGATAGCCCTTCGAGCCGAACACGCGCGTCGCCGCGCCGAGGATCTCCTCGCGCCGCTCGGCCTTCGAGGGGCGGGTCCGTCGCGGGGTGCTGCCGTCTGCCATGGCGTCACCATACTGTGACCTTCGTCTACTTACTTACCTGTCAGTAACTGTGCTTCACTGGGCGCCAGTCGACGCCGACCAGGACGAGGGAGTACCGCCGCGTGTCATCGCAGACCGCTGTCACCAGCACCGACACCAGCACCGACGCCAGCACCGACGCCAGCACCGAGATCGAGATCGACGCGCTCGTCGACCTCCTCGGGGTCGACGAGAAGGCCGCCCTCGTGGTCGGCGCGTCCATGTGGGCGACCCGCGCCGTCGAGCGGATCGGGCTCGAGCCCGTCGTCATGTCGGACGGCCCGGTGGGTGTGCGCGACCCGCAGGGCCACGGCACCTCCGCGATGCTGCCCGCGCCGTCGGCGCTCGCCGCCACGTGGGACGTCGAGCTGGCCCGGCGCACGGGACGGCTCTTCGCGGCGGAGGCCCGCCGGCACGGGGTGGACGTGGTCCTGGCGCCGCAGGTCAACCTCCAGCGCACGCCCGTCGGCGGGCGGCACTTCGAGTGCTACTCGGAGGACCCGCACCTCACGGCCGAGGTCGCCGTCGCCCTCGTCACCGCGGCGCAGGAGCGCGGGGTCGGGATGTGCGTGAAGCACTACGTGGCCAACGACTCCGAGACGGACCGCACCCGCTACCTCGCCCGCGTCGACGAGCGGACGCTGCGGGAGGTGTACCTCGCGCCGTTCGACCGCCTCGTCGCCGCCGGTGCGTGGAGCGTCATGGGCGCGTACAGCGGGGTCGACGACGGCACCGTCGCCGCGCCCGCCCTCGAGCACCGCCCGCTGCTCACCGGCGTCCTCAAGGAGGAGTGGGGCTTCGACGGCCTCGTCGTGAGCGACTGGGTCGCCACGCAGTCCGTCGCGCCCGCCGTGCGCGGCGGCCTCGACCTGCAGATGCCCGGGCCCGACGGGCCGTGGGGCGACGGCCTGCTCGCCGCCGTCCGGTCCGGGGAGGTGGCCGTCGCCGACCTCGACGACAAGGTGCGCCGCCTGCTGCGGCTCGCGCACCGCGTCGGGCGGCTCGCGCTGCAGGGCGGACCTGTCGTCGACGGCGAGCCCGTCCCGGCCGAGGACCCGGTGCCGCTGCTGCGCGAGCTCGTCGGACGCTCCGTCGTCGTGCTCAAGAACGACGGCCTGGTCCCGGTCGCGGACGGGCCCGACGGCGCGCCCCTGCGCGTGGCGCTGCTCGGGGCGCACGCCGTGGAGCCGTTCTTCCAGGGCGGTGGCTCGTCGTTCGTCGTGCCGGACCGCCTCACGTACCCCGCCGAGGCGCTGCGCGCCGCGCTCCCGGCGGGCTCGGTCGTCGATCTCGTCGCCGGCTCGCGCGTGCTGCGCAACCCGCCGGCGCTCGACCCGGCCCGCTGCACCGACCCCGTCACCGGCGCGCCGGGCGTGCGCCTGGAGTGGCTCGCCGCCGACGGCACCGTCCACCGCGTCGAGACCCGCGGCGCCTGGGACGGCTGGTGCGCCGACGTCGGCCCCGACGACGCGACCCTGCGCCTCAGCGCACGGGTCCGCACCGACGAGCCGGGCACCCACGAGCTCGGTGTGGGCACGGTGGGGGCGCACCAGGTCACGGTGGACGGCAGGACGGCCTCCGCCGGCGACGTCGTCGTGGACGAGGACGTCATCCTCGCCTCGGGCCACAACCACCCGATCGCCTCGACCCTCGCCGTCGAGGGCGACGCCGACGGCACCCTGCTGGAGGCGGAGCTGCAGGTGGTGCACCCCGTCGGCTACGACCGGTTCGTGCGCGGCGCGCTGGTGCACCGGCTGCCCGGGCCGACGGCCGAGGACGAGCTCGAGGCGGCGGCCGCCGCGGCCAGGGAGGCCGACGTCGCCGTCGTCGTCGTGGGCACCACGCACGAGGTCGAGTCCGAGGGCTACGACCGCGCCGACCTGGCGCTGCCCGGCACGCAGGACGAGCTGGTGCGGCGCGTGCTCGCCGCCAACCCGCGCACCGTGGTGGTCGTCAACGCCGGTGCGCCGGTGCTGCTGCCCTGGTACGACGAGGCGCCGGCCGTGCTGTGGGGCTGGCTGCCCGGCCAGGAGGCCGGGACCGGCCTCGCGGACGTGCTCACCGGGGTCACCGAGCCGTCCGGCCGCCTGCCGTGGACCCTGCCCGCCCGGGCCGCGGACGTGCCCGTGCCGCACGCGATCCCCGCCGGCGGCGTCGTCGACTACGCCGAGCGGCTCGACGTCGGCTACCGCGCCTGGGAGCGCCGCCTCGACGCCGGGCCGGCGGCGGGAGGCCCCGAGCCCGCCGCCCCGTTCGGGCACGGGCTCGGCTGGACGACGTGGGAGTACGAGGCCGCCGACGCCGTACCTGCCGGCGCAGGGGAGGACGTCGTCGTGCGCGTCGCCGTGCGCAACACCGGCACGCGCCCGGGGCGCGAGGTCGTGCAGGTCTACGTGACCCCGCCCGCCGGCACGGTCGCCACCGATCCCGAGCGCCCCGTGCGCTGGCTCGGCGGCTTCGCCGTCGTCGACGCCGCGCCGGGAGAGCGAGCCACCGCCGAGGTGGGCGTCCCCCGGCGCAACCTCCAGACGTGGGACGCCGCCGCCGGCGGCTGGACCACCCCGCCCGGCACCTACCGGCTCACCGCGAGCCGCTCGGTGCGCGACCCCCGGCTCGACGTCGACCTCGTCGTCGCGCCCGACATCCAGCCCTGACCATCCAGCCCTGACCATCCAGCCCTGACCATCCAGCACCGATCACCTACCCATCGCCCCGCCATCGGCGGCGGGGCTCGTGCAAGGAGGCACACCGTGAGAATCCGCAAGCTCAGCACGGCGGTCGCGAGCGCCGCGGTCGTGGCCCTGCTGGCCGCGGCCTGTGGCGGCGGCGCCGGCGGGAACAGCCCGTCCGCCTCTTCCGGCGGCGTCGGCACGGAGACCCTGACCGTCGGCATGCCCAACGGCGTGCAGACCCAGAACCAGTCGCCGTTCGCGACCGGCTCGTCCGCGCTCTCCCTCGGCTACGCGTTCGTCATCTACGAGCCGCTCATGATGCGCAACCAGGCCAAGCCGTCCGAGGACCCGGAGCCCTGGCTCGCCGAGAAGATCGAGTGGAACGAGGACTACACGCAGGCCGTCATCACGCCGCGGTCGGGCGTGACCTGGTCGGACGGTGAGGACTTCACCGCGGACGACGTCGCGTTCTCGATCCAGCTCCGGATCGACCACGAGGGCCTCAACGCGGCCGCGCTGCCGTACGACAAGGTCGAGACCGACGGCACCACCGTGACCGTGTCGTTCACGGCCCCGCAGTACGTCAACCAGTCCAAGCTGTACGACCTGCTCATGGTGCCGGAGCACCTGTGGAAGGACGTCGACGACCCGACGACGTTCACGAACGAGGAGCCCGTCGGCACCGGCCCCTACACGC
The DNA here is from genome assembly GCF_042885055.1 of Isoptericola sp. NPDC058082. Classification (NCBI taxonomy): domain Bacteria; kingdom Bacillati; phylum Actinomycetota; class Actinomycetes; order Micrococcales; family Promicromonosporaceae; genus Isoptericola; species Isoptericola sp. NPDC058082. The sequence continues at coordinate 39,303 of NZ_JBHVSQ010000013.1, forward strand.
TCGAGTCGTGGACGCCGCAGGCGGCCACCGTGAAGGCGCGCGACGACTACTGGGGCGGTCAGCCCAAGGTCCCGGAGATCCGGTACTCGTCGTACAACGACAACAACGCCCTGACCACGGCCCTCACCACGGGCGAGGCGCAGTGGGGCTGGACGTTCATCGCCGACTACGAGAACGTCTACATCGCGCAGGACCCGGAGCACTACCACCAGTACGCCGCCGCCGGCCTCGGCATCGACGCGCTGTTCCTCAACAACGAGAAGAAGCCGTTCGACGACGTCGCCTTCCGGCAGGCGCTCAACATGGTCGTCGACCGGCAGGAGCTGGTGGACGTCGCCACCTCCGGCGTCAACCCGCCGCTGACGAACGCGACCGGCCTGCCGCTGCCCGCGGGCGAGCCGTTCCTCTCCGACGCCTACGCGGACACCGACCTCGCCGTCGACGTCGAGGGGGCCAAGGCGCTGCTCACCGACGCCGGCTACACCTGGGAGGGCGAGAAGCTCGTCGACCCGGACGGCGAGAAGGTGACCTTCGAGCTCACCAACCCGGCGGGCTGGAACGACTACCTCACCGCGCTCGACCTCATCAAGAACGCGGCCGCGACGCTGGGCGCCGACGCCACGGTCAACCCCGTCAACCAGGACGGCTGGTTCGCCGACGTCATCCCGCCGGGCGAGTTCCAGGCCACGCTGCACTGGACCGACGGCGGCGCGACGCCGTGGGACATGTACGCCGACCAGTTCGACGGCGCGCAGTACAAGAAGCTCGGCGAGCCGGCCACGTGGAACTTCGGCCGGTTCCAGGACGACGCCGCGACGAAGGCGTTCGCCGACTACGCGGCGGCGACCGACGACGCCACGCGCCAGGCCGCGATGGACACGATCCAGCAGGTCTACGTGGAGCAGGTGCCCGCCATCCCGATCTGGTCACGCCCCGCCACCGCGCAGTACTCGTCGCTGAACTACGTCGGCTGGCCGTCCGAGGACGACCCGTACAACCAGCCGCAGCCCACGGGGGTCCAGGCCGCCCAGATCGTCATGCACCTGGAGCCCGCGTCCTGATGTCCCTCCACACCACCACCCCCGGGGCGCCTGCCGGCGCCCCGGGGGGCACCCCCAGCACCGACCCCGGCGCGCCCGTGCTCGAGGCCGTCGGGCTCACGAAGCACTACCTGGTCAAGGGCGGCGGCCGAGGCTCCGGGCGCGGCGCCGTCGTGCACGCCGTCGACGGCGTGGACCTCGCGCTGCACGCCGGCCGCGTCGTGGCCCTCGTCGGCGAGTCCGGCTCCGGGAAGTCCACCGTGGCGCGTCTGCTCTCCCAGCTCCAGCCCGCCACCGCGGGCCGGCTGCTGCTCGGCGGGACCGACGCGCGGGCGCGCGGACGCCGCGCGTTCCGCCGCTACGTGAACCGCGTCCAGATGATCTTCCAGGACCCGTTCTCGTCGCTGAACCCGGTGCACCCCGTGCGGTACACGCTCACGCGGGCGCTGCGCATCCACCGCGGCCGCCTGCGCGGGGACGAGCTGGAACGGGCCCTCGCCGAGCTGCTCGAGCGCGTGCACCTCACGCCCGCCGAGCGGTACGTCGACAAGTTCCCGCACGAGCTGTCCGGCGGGCAGCGCCAGCGCATCGCCATCGCGCGGGCGCTCGCGGCCGACCCGGAGGTGCTGCTGGCCGACGAGCCCATCTCGATGCTCGACGTGTCCATCCGGCTCGGCATCCTCAACCTGCTCGCCGACCTGCGCGACCGGCTGCACCTGGCGATCCTCTACATCACGCACGACATCGCCTCGGCGCGGTACTTCGCGGACACCACCCTGGTCATGTACGCGGGGCGGGTCGTGGAGTCGGGGGACAGCGAGTCGGTCACCCAGGACCCGAAGCACCCGTACACGCGGCTGCTCCTGGCGTCGGCACCCGACCCGGAGAACCTCGCCGAGCGGCCGGCGGGCGCCCCTCGCGGGGAGCCGCCCAGCCTGGTGCGGCCGCCCTCGGGCTGCCGCTTCCACCCGCGCTGCCCGTTCGCCACCGACCTGTGCGCGGCCGAGGCGCCGCCCCTGCTCGACGTCGGCAGTGGGCCGGCGGGCGAGCCCCGGCAGGCCGCCTGCTGGGGGTACGCCGACCGCGCCGACGCCCCGGTGCTGACGCCGACGGGAGGGGACGCATGAGGTTCGTGCTGCGCCGCGCGCTGTTCTACCTGTTCACCGCCTGGGCCGCCATCACCATCAACTTCTTCGTGCCGCGCCTGCTGCCGGGCGACCCGGTCACCGCCCTCATGGGGCGCATGCAGGGCCGGATCGACTCGAACGCCGAGCAGTCGCTGCGCGTGCTGTTCGGGCTCGACCAGGACATGTCGCTGTGGGACCAGTACGTGCACTACTGGCAGATGCTGCTGCACGGCGACCTCGGGCTGAGCTTCACCCACTTCCCGACACCCGTGTCCGACATCGTCACGCAGGCGCTGCCCTGGACGGTCGGCCTGGTCGGCATCGCCACGATCATCGCGTTCCTGCTCGGCACGGCCGTCGGCACCGGCATCGGCTGGCGACGCGGCACCTGGGCGGACTCGCTGCTGCCGATCACGACCTTCTTCTCGGCGGTGCCGTACTTCTGGCTGGGCCTCATCGCCATCGCGGTGTTCGCCGTCAACCTCGGCTGGTTCCCGTCCAACGGCAGCTACGACCGCGGCATGGTGCCGTCGCTGAGCTGGGAGTTCGTCGGCTCGGTGATCTACTACGGCACCCTGCCCGCGCTGACGATCGTCGTGTCGTCGATCTCGGGCTGGATCCTCGGGATGCGCAACATGATGGTCACCGTCTCCAGCGAGGACTACGTCACCGTGGCGCACGCCAAGGGCCTGCCCGCCCGGGCGGTCGTCGTGGGGTACGCGGCGCGCAACGCGATCCTGCCGCAGGTCTCCAGCTTCGCCCTGGCACTCGGCTTCGTCGTCGGCGGCACGCTCGTCATGGAGATGGTCTTCAGCTACCAGGGCATCGGCTACACGCTCTACCAGGCGGTCTCCACCCACGACTACCCGCTGATGCAGGGCTGCTTCCTCGTCATCACGCTGTCCGTGCTGGTCGCCAACCTCGTGGCGGACCTGGCCTACGCGGCGCTCGACCCCCGCACCCGGCAGGAGGGCTGACATGGCCACATCGACCACCGCGATCGAGGTCGCGGCACCCACGGGGCCGGACGACGTCGGGCAGGGCGTCGCGCGCCCGGGCCGGCGCCCCCGGCTGCTGTTCCTGCGCAACTCCAAGGCGCTCGTCGGCATCGCGATCCTCGTGTTCTTCGGGATCCTCGCCGTCGTCGGCCCGTGGATCGCGCCCTACGACCCGAACCAGGTGAGCACCGAGCTGCTGCAGCCGCCGTCCGGCGCGCACTGGCTCGGCACCGACCACACAGGGCGCGACATCCTGTCGCAGATCATCGTCGGCACGCGCGGCGTGCTCGTCGTCGGGCTGGTCGCCGGGCTCGGTGCCACCGTGCTCGGCGTGCTCGTCGGCGTCACGGCCGGGTTCGTCGGCGGGCTGGGCGACGAGGGGCTCTCGGCGCTGTCGAACGTGTTCCTCGTCATCCCGCAGCTGCCGCTCATCATCATCATCGCGGCGCAGCTGCCCAGCGCGGGCGGCATCACCGTGGCGCTCGTCATCGGCGTGACCGGGTGGGCGTGGGGCGCGCGCGTGCTGCGCGCCCAGACGCTGTCCCTGCGGAAGCGGGACTTCGTCGAGGCGGCGCGGGCCACGGGCGAGCGCACGTGGCGCATCGTGCTGGCGGAGGTGCTGCCCAACCTCACGGCGATCATCGCTGCGGGCTTCGTCGGCACCGTGACGTTCGCCGTCCTCAGCCAGGTGACGCTCGCGTTCATCGGCATCACGCCGGTGAGCGAGTGGAACTGGGGCACCATCCTGTTCTGGGCGCAGAACAACCTGGCGCTGCAGCGCGGCGCCTGGTGGTGGTTCGTGCCCGCCGGCCTGTGCATCGCGCTGCTGGGCATGGCGCTCACCCTGATCAACTTCGGCATCGACGAGCTGGTCAACCCGCGCCTGCGCAGCACCGGCATGCACGCCCGCACCCTGCGCCGCCGTGGCATCCGCCCGCGCGTCGGCTTCACCCCGGTGGTGAGGCCGGCGCGCCCCACCGAGCCCACCCAGGAGGACAGATGAGCGAGCTCGTGCTGGAGATCCGCGACCTGCACGTGGACTACGGCTTCGGCGACGATCCGACGCACGTGCTGCGGGGCGTGGACCTGACCCTGCACCGCGGCGAGGTGCTCGGCCTGGCGGGGGAGTCCGGCTGCGGCAAGTCGACGCTCGCGTACGCCGCGACCCGGCTGCTGCCGCCGCCCGGCCTCATCACCGGCGGGGAGGTGTGGCTCACCGACCGCGAGGGCCGGCGCAGCGACGTCCTCGGCCTGACCGACGCGCAGCTGCGCGCCGCCCGCTGGCGCGACGTCGCCATCGTGTTCCAGGGCGCGATGAGCTCCCTCAACCCGGTCTTCCGGATCGGTCGGCAGCTCACCGACGGCATCCGGGCGCACCGGCCCGGGCTGTCGCCCCGGGACCTCGAGGCGCGGGCGGCGGAGCTGCTCGAGATGGTCGGCATCTCCGCGGACCGCCTCCGCGCGTACCCGCACCAGCTCTCGGGCGGCATGCGGCAGCGCGTGATGATCGCGATGGCGCTCGCCCTGGAGCCGCAGGTGCTGCTCATGGACGAGCCGACGACGGCGCTCGACGTCGTCATGCAGCGCCAGATCCTCGAGCAGATCATGGAGCTGCGCGACCGGCTGGGGTTCTCCGTCGTCCTGATCACCCACGACGTGTCCCTGCTGGTGGAGGTCGCCGACCGCATCGCCATCATGTACGCGGGCGAGATCGTGGAGGAGGCCACCGCGCAGGAGGTCTACCGCAGGCCGCGGCACCCGTACTCCGCCGGCCTGCTCGGCTCGTTCCCCCCGCTGCGCGGGCCGCGGCGCGAGCTGTCCGGCATCCCCGGCGCCCCGCCCGACCTCCAGCGGCTCGGCGCGGGCTGCCCGTTCGCGCCGCGCTGCCCGCACGCGATGGACGTCTGTCGCGACGTGCGCCCCGTGCTGGGGCCGCCGCGCACGGGCGAGGAGCGGCGCGTCGCGTGCCACCTGCACGACGCCGACCTGGTGGGCGCGGGCTCGAGCGGCCTGCCGCCGGAGCTCGCCCGCTGACCGGTCGACGACACCCCCGGGAGGTATGAAGTTTCACGGTCGGGCAAGGGGCGCCCTCGGAGGTCTGGATCGGCGTCTGACCTGCCGCTATGTTGCACGCGGGCTCGACGGAGGGCGGTGTGCGCGTGGGCGCAGGAGTGCGGCGGTGGATGGGGGCGATCGGCGCGATGCTGACGCTCGCCCTGGTGTCGACCGGGCTGGTGGTGCCGACGGCCGTGGCCGACGTCGGGCAGGACACCACGGTCGTCGCGCCCGTCCACGAGCGGTGGTGGCGGGGGCAGGACATCACCCTCGAGGTCACCGTGACCCGCGACGGCGCGCCCGGCGTCGGGGAGGCATCCTGGCTGGCGAACGGCTCGGGTGCGCGTGCACCGCTGACGGACGGCCGGGCCACGATCGTGATCCCGAGCGTCGACCTCCGGCCCGGCCCTCTCCGCGTCGTCGTGGGGCACGTCGACACGTCCACGGGCGTCGACCCGCAGACCGGGAATTACCCCCTCCGCTCGACCGGCTCGGCCGTGGTCGAGGTCGTCGAGCCCACGACCCCGGTGCTGAGCACGACGGAGTGGTACTACGGCGACGCGCACGAGCTCCGCTTCGACCTCACCGGCACGGACGAGCCGAGGGAGGGCGAGGTGACCGTCGACCTCGGCGGCGGGGTGGAGCGGTCGGCGCCGCTGGTGGACGGTGTCGCCGCGTTCGCCCTCGACGGCACGGAGGTGGCCCGCTGGCGGACCCTCCGGTTCGTGCACAGGACCCTCGCGGGGGAACCCGTGTCGAGCTGGGGGGCCCGGGTGCAGGCCACGAGCAAGCCGGTCACGGTGAAGGCCACGGTGCCGTCCTCGGTCCGCTACGGCTCGGACGTCGTCGTGCCGGTGCGCGTCACGTCCACGCTCGGGACGCCCGTGGGGCGCGTGTCCGTCACGCGCAGCGGCGACGGGAAGTCGCTGGCCTCCGCCGCCGTGGTGGGCGGGAAGGCGACGCTGCGGTTCCCGGCGAGCAGGCTCGCGTTCGGCTACTCGTACCTGGCAATCGAGTTCGACGGCGCCCCGGAGTACGAGGAGCACGTCGACCGGTGGCACACGCTCGTCGTCCGCCCCCGGGCGACGTCCGTCGCCGTGTCGACCGGGAGGACGTGGACCTACGGCAAGGGGCGCCGGGTCGCCGTGACGGTCTCGTCGCCCGGAGCCACGCCGACGGGCAGGGTCGAGCTGTGGTCGTACGGCAAGAAGCTGCGCACCGGCACGCTCGCGAAGGGGAAGGCGTCGCTGTACGTCCCCGCCACCGGCGTGAAGGCGCAGGGCGGTGAACCGCAGTACATGGTGGTCAAGTACGTCGGGCCGTCCACCTTCGAGCGGTCGCAGCGGGCCTGGAGCCAGAAGGTCGCCGAGGCGCGGCCGAAGGTCACGTTCCGCATGGATCGCACGTCGTTCCCCGCCGACTGGTCGGACCGTCGCTCGGTCCGCGCGACCGTCACGGTCACGACGGCGGGGCTCCCCGAGCGCGGCCGCCTGTGCCTCTGGACGCGCGACCCGCAGTCGCCCCAGTCCCGCTGGGCCGGCTGCTGGACCAACTGGTCGTGGAAGGTCGACGACGGGCGGCGGACCCTCCGTGTGCCCGGGGTGCTGCTGTCGGGCTCGCCCGGGAAGTCCTACATCAAGGTCCAGTACACCCCCAAGGACCAGAGCGTCCGCCAGGTCTTCTCCAACACCGTCACGCTGAGGCACACCCGCCCGTAGCGCGCGGAGAGGTCCCCACGCCGCGCATACGTTTCCGACACACCGGAATGGGTAGCGTGGCCCCGTGCTCACCGAGACGCGCCCCCCGACGCCGCCGACCCCTTCGCAGGGGACGGCGGGCGTCGGCGCGCCGATCCTGCCGGTCGGCGCGTGGCGTGGACGTCGGACCGTCCCGCAGGCGCGGACGGCGCCGCGCGTCGCCGCCGGGGTCGTGGCCGTCCTCGCCGTGCTCGGGGTGTGGCTCACCTGGCGGTTCTTCGTCGGGACGACCGCGGGCCAGCGCGTCGACGAGCTCGCGTTCGGCGGCGCGACCTACGGCCAGGGGCGCCTGTGGCAGGTCGCCGAGCCCGTGCTCGACGTCGTCTCCGTGGCGTTCGTCGTCGCGGGGGTCGGGGTGGCGATGCTCGTCGCCCTGGTGCGGCGCCGCTGGGTGCTGGCGCTGCAGGTCGCGGTGCTCGTGGCCGGCGCGAACGTCACGACCCAGGTGCTCAAGCACGGCGTCCTCGACCGGCCCGAGCTGCTGCCCGGGTGGACCGGCCCCAACACGCTGCCCAGCGGGCACACGACCGTGGCTGCGTCCGTGTCGGTCGCGCTGCTGCTCGTCACGCCGCGGGCCTGGCGGCCGGTGGTCGCGATCCTCGGTGCCGCCTACACGGCGGCCACCGGCGTCTCGACGCTCGTGGGGCAGTGGCACCGGCCGTCGGACGTCGTCGCCGCGGTGCTCGTCGTCCTGGCGTGGGGGGCCGCGGTCTGCGCGCTCACGCCCGCGTCGTCGACGGACGAGCCGCACCGACGGGGCGGATCCTCGTCGGCACCGGGGTCGTACGTCGTGGCGGGCCTGCTGCTCGCCGCGTCGGCGGTCGGCGTCGTCGTCTCCGGCGGCACCCTCGTGGGGCTCGTCACGAACGGCGACCCGGTGCCCCTGTCGCCGGACCTCACCGCGTACGCGGCGGGCGTCCTGGGGGTGCTCGCGGTGACCGCGGCGGCGTTCGCGGCGCTCCTCGTGCTCCGGCAGCTCACCGCGCAGCCCCGCCGCACGTCTCGGTAGAGTGCCGCCCGGCGGCCGTGTCGGGGAAGTGACGAGCAGATGTCGTACCGTGACATGACCGGTCGGCCGGCCACCATCACCACCGCAGCAGCACGCCGCCCGCACCGCCGCAGCACCAGGGAAAGCAGGAACGGATGCCCCAGCCACGCAAGCTCGTGATCGTCGAGTCGCCCACCAAGGCCCGCAAGATCCAGGGCTACCTCGGTGACGACTTCGAGGTCGAGGCGAGCGTCGGGCACATCCGCGACCTGCCGCAGCCGCGCGACCTGCCGACGGACATGAAGAAGGGCCCGTACGGCAAGTTCGCCGTCGACGTCGACAACGGCTTCGACCCCTACTACGAGGTGCACGCGGACAAGAAGCAGAAGGTCCGCGAGCTGAAGAAGGCCCTCAAGGAGGCCGACGAGCTCTACCTCGCCACCGACGAGGACCGCGAGGGCGAGGCCATCGCCTGGCACCTCATCCAGGAGCTCAAGCCGAAGGTCCCGGTCAAGCGGATGGTGTTCCACGAGATCACCCGCGAGGCGATCCTGCGGGCGCTGGAGAACACCCGCGAGCTCGACGAGGACCTCGTCGACGCGCAGGAGACCCGCCGCATCCTGGACCGCCTCTACGGCTACGAGGTCTCGCCCGTGCTGTGGCGCAAGGTGCGCCAGGGCCTCTCCGCGGGCCGTGTGCAGTCCGTCGCGACGCGGCTGGTCGTGGAGCGCGAGCGGGAGCGCATGGCGTTCGTCCCCGCCGACTACTGGGACGTCACCGGGCAGTTCGCGCCGACCGAGGGCGACGACTCCGGGCAGGCGTTCCGCGCCCGCCTCACCGGGCTCGGGGCCGACCGCGTGGCGTCCGGCCGCGACTTCGACGACCGCGGCCGCCTCAAGGTGCGCACCGGCGTGGTCCAGCTCGACGAGGCGTCGGCGCGCGCCGTCGTCGCGGGCCTCGCGGACGCCGCCTTCGCCGTCCGGTCGCTCGAGACCAAGCCCTACTCCCGCAAGCCGGCCGCGCCGTTCACCACCTCGACGATGCAGCAGGAGGCCGGTCGCAAACTCCGCATGAGCGCGCGCCAGGCGATGCGCACCGCGCAGGCGCTGTACGAGAACGGCTACATCACCTACATGCGGACCGACTCGCCGTCGCTGTCCGCGGAGGCCACCGACGCCGCGCGTCGGCAGGCGGCCGAGCTGTACGGCCCCGAGTACGTGCCGGGCGCCCCGCGCCTGTACGCGTCCAAGAGCAAGGGCGCGCAGGAGGCGCACGAGGCCATCCGCCCCGCGGGCGACTCGTTCCGCACCCCCGCCCAGGTGGCCCGCGAGATCTCCGGCGACCAGTTCAAGCTGTACGAGCTGATCTGGAAGCGCACCGTGGCCTCGCAGATGGCCGACGCCAAGGGGTCGACGGCGTCCGTGCGGCTCGCGGCCTCGCTGACCGGCGCCGCGGGCGAGCTCGCGGGCCGCGACGCCGTGTTCTCGGCGTCCGGCACCGTCATCACCTTCCGTGGCTTCCTGGCCGCGTACGAGGAGGGCACGGACGTCGCCGAGGGCGACGGCGCCGGCGCGTCGGGCAAGGATGCGCGGCTGCCGCGCATGGCCGAGGGCGACCCGCTGCGCGGCGACGACCTCGCCGCCGAGGGGCACTCGACCACGCCGCCCGCCCGCTACACGGAGGCGTCGCTGGTCAAGGCGCTGGAGGAGCTCGGCATCGGGCGCCCGTCCACGTACGCGGCGACCATCTCGACGGTCCAGGACCGCGGCTACGTGCGCACCAAGGGCCAGGCGCTGGTGCCCACCTGGCTCGCGTTCGCCGTCGTGAAGCTGCTCGAGGAGCACTTCCGCTGGCTGGTGGACTACGACTTCACGGCCGAGATGGAGGCCGACCTCGACCAGATCGCGTCGGGCAGCCGGGACCGCGTGGCCTGGCTGACGCGGTTCTACTTCGGCGACGGCTCGGGCGACAGCACCGGCTGGGGCCTGCACGAGCTGGTGGAGAACCTCGGCGAGATCGACCCCGTGGCGATCAACTCGGTCGAGATCGGCGAGGGCATCCGGGTGCGCGTCGGCCGGTACGGCCCGTACGTCGAGGACCTGGGCGCCGAGGTCGAGGAGGGGCAGAGCCCGCCGCGCGCGTCCATCCCCGACGACGTCGCGCCCGACGAGCTCACCGTGGCGAAGGCGCGCGAGCTGCTGGCCGCCGGCGCCGAGGACGGCAAGGTGCTCGGCACGGACCCGGTGTCGGGCAACGAGATCATCGCGAAGAACGGCCGCTACGGCCCGTACGTCACCGAGGTGCTCGACCTGCCGGAGATCGACCCGAGCCTCTCGGCGGCGGCGCAGAAGAAGGCGAAGGCCGCGCAGCCGAAGCCGCGCACCGGGTCGCTGCTGAAGTCGATGACGCTCGAGACGGTGACGATCGACGACGCGCTGAAGATCCTGTCGCTGCCGCGCGTCGTGGGCACCGACCCCGAGTCGGGCGACGAGATCACCGCCCAGAACGGCCGCTACGGCCCGTACCTCAAGAAGGGCACGGACTCGCGGACCATCGCGTCGGAGGAGCAGCTCTTCACCATCACGCTGGACGAGGCGCTGAAGATCTACGCCGAGCCGAAGCGCGGGCGGGGCGCCCGCGCGGCCACCCCGCCGCTGCGGGAGCTGGGCGACGACCCGACCAGCGGCAAGCCGATCGTGGTCAAGGACGGCCGCTTCGGCGCGTACGTCACCGACGGCGAGACCAACCGGACGCTGCCGCGCGACCTGACGCCCGAGAGCATCACGCCCGAGCGGGCCGTCGAGCTGCTGGCGGAGAAGCGGGCGGCCGGCCCGGCCAAGAAGCGCACGACGACGCGCAAGCCCGCCGCGAAGAAGCCGGCGACGAAGAAGCCGGCCGCCAAGAAGTAGCGCGACGGCGCTCGCACGACCTGAGGCGGTCAGTCCTCGCGCTCGACGAGGTACACGTGCCCGTCGGGGTGGGTGACGCGCTGCAGGGAGCGGCGCAGCGCGGCGTCGCGGGCGAGGTCCTCCGCGCTGGGCGGGATCGGCGGCGTACGGCGGATCGACGCGGGCCCGAAGAACCTCAGGAGGCTCTCGGTGACCTTCATGCCCCAGGTCCGGTCGTCGTCCTCGCGGCGTGCCATGACACTCCCTCAGCAAAGCTTGGTGGGCCAACCATTGGTGCGCCAACTATATGCCGACTCGTAGGGTGGGCGCATGGACCTGCCCGCCGACCCGCTGCGCCTCGAGGCGCAGGTGTGCTTCTCGCTCTCGGCGGCCGCCCGGGCGATGGTGTCGATCTACCGCCCGATCCTCGAGCCGCTCGGGCTCACCCACCCGCAGTACCTCGTGATGCTCGGGCTGTGGCAGGACGACCGCGCCGGCGCGACGACGACGGTCACCGGGCTGAGCGCGCGGCTCCTGCTCGACCCGGGCACGCTCTCGCCGCTGCTCAAGCGGCTGGAGCGCCAGGGCCTGCTGGAGCGCCGCCGTGGCGCCGGCGACGCGCGCGTCGTCGAGCTGCACCTCACGGCGACGGGTCGCGCGCTGCGGGACCAGGCGGAGGAGGTGCCCGCGAAGGTGGTCGCGGCGAGCGGGCTGAGCCTGGTGGAGCTGGAGCAGGTGCGGGACGTCGCCAACCGGGTGGTGGCGGCGTCGGGCGGCGTCCCGGCCTGAGACCCGACCCTCCGCGGGCCGCCGTCCGGCGGGTACCGTGTCGGCCATGACCGACGTCACACCCGCCTCGTTCGCGCCCGGCCTCACCACCGACGACCTCGCCGGGACGGTGCCCGACCCGCGGACCGCTCCGGCCGTGCGCTGGGGCGTGCTCGGCGCCGGCAACATCGCCGGGTCCTTCTCCGACGGCGTCCGGCAGCACACGGCGGCGTCGGTCGTCGCGGTGGGCTCGCGCGACGTGGCCAAGGCCGAGGCGTTCGCGGCGGCCCACGCGCCGGGCGCGCGAGCGCACGGCGACTACGACGCGCTGGTGACCGACCCCGAGGTCGACGTCGTGTACGTCGCGACGCCGCACTCGCACCACCACGAGCACGCGCTGCTGGCGATCCGGGCGGGCAAGCACGTGCTCGTCGAGAAGGCCTTCACCCAGGACACCGCGCAGGCGCGCGAGGTGCTCGACGCCGCGCGCGCGGCCGGCGTCTTCGTCATGGAGGCGATGTGGACGCGGTTCCTGCCGCACGTCGCGGCGCTGCGCGGCGTGATCGCGCGCGGCGAGATCGGCCGCGTCGTGGGCGTGATCGCGGACCACGGCCAGCAGTTCCCCTTCGACCCCGCCCACCGGCTCTACGCGCCGGGCCTGGCCGGCGGCGCGCTGCTGGACCTCGGCGTCTACCCGGTGTCCTTCGCGCACGACCTGCTCGGCGCGCCCCAGACCGTCACTGCGGTCGGCGCGCTCACCGAGACGGGCGTCGACGGCCAGATCGGCATGGTGCTGGGCTACCCCGGCGGCACGCAGGCCACCCTGTCCACCACGCTGTGGGCGCGCACCGCGAACACGGCCGTGATCTCGGGCACCGAGGGGCGGATCGAGGTGGCGCGCACGTTCTACGCGCCGACGTCGTTCACGGTCGAGCGGCACGACGGCGCCACCTGGGCGTACGACGGCTTCCGCGGCGAGGGCAAGCAGTACCAGGCCGCCGAGGTGGCGCGCCGCGTCGCGGCGGGGGACGTCGAGAGCCCGCGCATGTCGTGGGACGGCACGCTCGAGGTCATGCGCACCATGGACGACGTCCGCCGCCAGGTGGGCGTCGTCTACCCGGGGGAGTGACCCGGGCCCTCGGCGGGGACGGTCAGCGCAGGTCGCCCGGCACGAGCCGGCGGCCGGAGACCTCGCTCGGCGCGATGCGGATCCACACCGTCTTGCCGTCCTCGAGGTAGCTGACGAGCCCGGTCGTGCGCGCCTCGGCCAGGTCGTCCTCGTGCTCGAGGATCTGGGCGCGGCCCTTGACCACGACGCTCCACGCCCCGTCGTCGCCGATCTCGTCGGCCTCGAACGCGACCCGAGGGCTGATCGTCACCTCGGCGAGCTTGGTGCCGGGCTTGGTGCGCAGGAAGATGCGCTGGTCGGCGACCGCGAAGCTCACGGGGAAGATCTCCGGCTCGCCGGCCACCGACGTGACCAACCGGCCGATCTTCTGCCCGGCGAGCAGCGACCAGGACTCTTCCTCGGTGAGCACGGTCTGGGACGGCTGCGGCTGGGTGGACATCGAACCTCCTGCGTGTCGAGGGATCACTGCCATCGTGCCCCCGCACGGTGCCCGGCGCTACGGCGGGCGGCGGTGTCGTCGGTCACGGCTAGGGTGTCCGGCGTGAGCAGCGCACCCGGGTACTTCGTCTCGTTCGAGGGCGGCGACGGCGCCGGCAAGTCCACGCACGTGCGCCTGCTGGGCGAGTGGCTGCACGAGGTCACGGGCCGCGAGGTCGTCGTGACGCGGGAGCCCGGCGGCACGGACCTGGGCGCCACGCTGCGCCGGGAGGTGCTGCACGGCGAGGACCTCGACCCCCGCACGGAGGCCCTGCTGTACGCGGCGGACCGCGCCCACCACGTCGCCACGGTGGTGCGGCCGGCGCTCGCGCGCGGGGCCGTGGTCGTCACCGACCGCTACCTCGACTCCTCCGTGGCGTACCAGGCCGGCGGCCGGGAGCTGTCGGAGGAGGAGATCGAGGCGCTTTCACTGTGGGCCACGGCCGACCTGCTGCCCGACGTCACGGTGCTGCTGGACCTCGACCCGCTGGTCGGGGCCGCCCGGCTGTCGGGCGAGCCGGACCGGCTGGAGCGGGCGGGCGACGAGTTCCACCGCCGCACGCGGGAGACGTTCCTGCGCCGGGCCGCCGCCGACCCCGAGCGCTGGGTCGTCGTGGACGCCTCGGCGAGCCTGGACGACGTGCAGGCACAGGTGCGCGTGGACGTCGCCGCCCGGCTCGACCTCACCCCCGTGGTCGAGGAGGCCGCGACCGTGCAGGACACCGAGGGGGACAAGGCCGGGGAGGGTCGCGCGTGAGCGTGTGGGACGACGTCGTCGGCCAGCCGGACGCCGTCGCCACGCTGCGCCGCGCTGCCACCGATCCGGCCGCGATGACGCACGCGTGGCTGCTCACCGGCCCGCCCGGCTCGGGCCGGTCGGTCGCGGCGCGGGCGTTCGCCGCGGCGCTGCAGTGCACCGGCACCGACGGCGAGACCGGTGGCTGCGGGCGGTGCCGCGCCTGCACGACGACGCTGGCAGGCACGCACCCGGACCTCACGGTCGTCGCCACGGACAAGGTCGTCATCACCATCGACGAGGTGCGCGACCTCATCATGACCGCGGCACGCACGCCGTCCTCCGGCCGCTACCGCGTGATCGTCGTCGAGGACGCGGACCGTATGGCCGAGCGCACCACCAACGTGCTGCTCAAGGCCATCGAGGAGCCGCCGCCGCACACCGTCTGGGTGCTGTGCGCCCCGAGCGCGCAGGACGTGCTGCCCACCATCCGGTCCCGATGCCGTGGCGTCGTGCTGCGCGTGCCGCCCGCGCAGGACGTCGCGGACCTGCTGGTGCGCCGCGACGGCATCGACCCGGCGGTCGCGCTCACCGCGGCGCGCGCCGCCCAGTCGCACGTCGGGCTCGCCCGCCGGCTCGCCCGGGACGCCGACGCGCGCGAGCGTCGCGACGCCGTCCTCGAGATCGCGCGGCGCATCCGCGGCGTCGGGGACGCCGTCCTCGCCGCGGGGGAGCTGGTGGACGTCGCGAAGGCCGAGGCCGTGGCGGCCACGACGGAGCGCGACGCCGTCGAGAAGGCGGAGCTGATGCGCGCCCTCGGCGTGCAGGACGGCGACACCCTGCCGCCCCGGCTGCGCTCGCAGCTCAAGCAGCTCGAGGACGACCAGAAGCGGCGCGCCACGCGCCGCCAGCGCGACGTGCTCGACCGGTCGATGGTCGACCTCCTGTCCCTGTACCGGGACGTGCTCGTGGTGCAGCTGGGCGCCGCGGTCGACCTCGTGAACGCCGAGCACGACGGCACCGTGCGCGCGCTCGCCGCGGACTCGACGCCCGAGCAGACCATCCGCCGGATGGACGCGATCGGCGTCGCCCGCGAGCGGCTCGAGGGCAACGTGGCGCCGCTCCTGGCGCTCGAGGCGATGGCCGTCGCGCTCCGCCCCCAGGGGTGACCACCCCGCGCGGGTCTCGCGGGCGACAGTTGCCTCATCACCCCTTCATGCGGTGAGGTGTTCCGCGGCGGGGGCCATGGTGGCCCCATGACCAGACTGGGGGTTGGCATGAGGATCCTGCTGCTCGTCTCGGCGTTCAACGGGCTCACACAACGCGTGTGGGGGCACCTGGCGGACCGGGGCCACGACGTGGGCGTCGAGCTGGCGCCGGCGTTCGGCTCGCCGGAGGAGCTGACGGCGCGGGTGGAGGCGATCGGCCCGGACCTGATCCTCGCGCCGTTCCTCAAGCACCGGGTGCCCGAGGACGTCTGGCGGCGCTGGACCACCGTCGTCGTGCACCCCGGACCGGTGGGCGACCGCGGTCCGTCCTCCCTCGACCACGCGATCCTCGACGGCCGCGACCGGTGGGGCGTGACCGCGCTGTCCACGGTGGAGGAGATGGACGCCGGCCCGGTGTGGGCGACGTCGACGTTCGCGCTCCCCACGGTCCCCGTCGCCAAGAGCGCCCTGTACAACGGGCTCGTGGCCGACGCCGCGCTGGCGTGCGTCGACGAGGTGCTGCGCAAGGTCGCGGCGGGGGAGGACCCGACGCCCGCCGACCGGCTCGAGCGCGAGGTGCCGGGAACCGGCGAGCTGCCGCTGCTGCGCCGGGCGGCGTTCGAGCTCGACCTGTCCCGCCCCGCCGCCGAGCTGGCGCGCACGATCGCGGCGGCCGACGGTGCGCCCGGCGCCCCCGCGACGCTCCAGGGCGCGCGCTTCTGCCTGTTCGACGCCGTCGCGGTCCCCGAGCCGGTGGACCCGCTGGCCGCCCCCGGCATGGTGGTGGGGCGCGACGAGGACGCCGTGGCGATCGCCACCGGCGACGGCACCCTGTGGGTCGGGTACGCCGCGACCCTGGCCGAGAAGCGCGGCACCAAGCTGCCCGCGTCGTGGGTGCTCGACGTCGCCGGCGTGCCGTTCCGCCCGGCGCCGGCCGCTCTCGCCGAGTCCGTGTACGAGCGCGACGGCGACGTCGGCTACCTCACGATCCGGTCGTACAGCGGCGCCATGCACACCCAGCAGTGCCGCCGTCTCACGACCGCGGTCGAGAAGGCCCTGACGGAGGACACGCGGGTGCTCGTGGTGCGCGGCACCGAGCACGCGTTCTCGAACGGCATCCACCTGGGCGCGATCGAGGCGGCCGCCGACCCGGCCGCCGAGGCGTGGGCCAACATCCAGGCCATCGACGACCTGTGCGAGGCGATCGCCGCGGCCGACCAGCTCACCGTGGCCGCGTTCACCGCGAACGCGGGCGCGGGCGGCGTGATGGCGGGCCTGTGCGCCGACGTCGTCGTCGCGCGCGACGGCGTCGTGCTCAACCCGTACTACGACATGGGCATCTTCGGCTCCGAGCTCCACACGTGGACCGTCGCGTCCCGCCTCGGCGAGGTCGACGCCGACCGGCTGCTCAGCGCGAAGCTGCCGGTGTCCGTCGCGGAGGCGGCGCGGACCGGCCTGGTGGACGCCGTCGGCCCGCGCGACCCGGAGCGGTTCGCCGGGTGGCTGGCCGACCGCGCCGCCGCGCTGACGACGCCCGAGCGCCGGGCCGAGGTCGCGGCCGCGGCCCAGGTGCGCGCGCCCCGCCGTCCGCTGTCGTACTACCGCACGATCGAGCTCGCGGAGATGGCGCGCGACCTCTTCGACGACCGGCGCGGCTTCGCGGCCAAGCGGCGCGACTTCCTGCGCAAGGCGGCCCCGCAGGAGACGCCCGAGCGGTTGCGGTTCGCGGACGTCCGCGAGACGGTCGCCCGGTGACGGATCGCACCCTCCGCGCCCTCCGCGGTCCCCTGCTGGCCGGCGCCGTGGCCGCCCTCGCCGTGCTCGTGACGGCCTGCGCGTCCGGTGGTTCACCGGGCAGCGGGTCGACGTCGGGCTCGCCCGCGCCGTCGTCGCCGGCAGCGCCGTCGTCGAGCCCTTCACCGAGCTCGCCGGCCGGCCCCTCATCCAGCCCGGCACCGTCCGACGGCGCGGCCGCACCGGAGCCCGGGGAGCACGTGCGCGGCCTGCCTGACGGCGCCGAGGGGACGTTCGACAGCCCCGCCGGGGCCGCCTGGTCGCCCACCCCCGGTGTGCTGCTGGTGGTGACGTACGGGTCGAGCTCGTGCCCGCGGGTGGCGGAGGCCGAGGCCGCCTGGGACGACGCGCACGAGGTGGTCGTCGTCGGCATGGTGGAGCCGGACCCGGGCCCGTGCACGATGGACTACGCGCCGACGACGAGCGCCGTCGCCGTCCCGTCCGACGCCGACGCGGGGACGCCGGTGACCGTGCGCCTCGGGGACCTGGGCGAGGTCGAGGTGAGGCCGCGCGCGAAGGACGCCACGGCAGGCCCCGTGGCCTGGGTCCCGGCCGCGGGCTGAGCACGTCGGACCGGGGTCCGCGGCGACGGTAGGTTGGGCGGGTGATTTCCGACGAGCGCCGCCCGACCGCCCGCCGCACGACCTCCCTCCGCGCGAGCCTCCGTCGCTCGAGCCTCCGACGCTCGGGCCCGCGCGGCGCCGCCGCCGTCGTCGCCGCGGCCGTGCTGCTCGCCGGGTGCACGTCGCCCGCCAAGGAGCAGTCGCCGGTGGGCCCGGCCTCCGGGCCCGCCGCGTCGCAGGCCCCCGAGGGCTTCGAGCAGTACTACGGGCAGTCGCTCGAGTGGGAGGACTGCGAGGACGGCCTGCAGTGCGCGACGGCGTCGGCGCCGCTGTCCTGGCAGGACGCGGACGCGGGCAGCATCGAGCTGTCCCTGGTACGCAACCCTGCGGACGGCAAGGACCCGGAGGGCTCGCTGCTGGTGAACCCCGGCGGGCCGGGTGCGTCGGGCGTCGACTTCGTGCGCGGCGACGCGCAGGGCGGTGGCGCGACGTTCGGCAAGCGGCTGCAGGACGCGTTCGACATCGTCGGGTTCGACCCGCGCGGCGTGCAGCGCTCCACCCCGCTCACGTGCTTCGACGACGCCCGCAAGGACGAGTCGCTGGCCAAGGACTTCGACCGCAGCACCGACGCCGGCCTCCAGGCGATGCAGGAGGAGTACGAGGCGTGGAACGCGGCGTGCGCCGAGAACTCGGGCGAGGTCCTCGGCCACGTGGACACGCAGAGCGCGGCTCGCGACATGGACATGCTGCGCGCGGTGCTCGGCGACGACGCCCTGAACTACCTCGGCTTCTCCTACGGCACCCAGCTCGGCGCGACGTACGCGGGCCTGTTCCCGGACCGTGCCGGCCGTCTCGTGCTGGACGGCGCGATCGACACCACGCTGAGCTCGGAGGAGATCTCCCACGGGCAGGCGGTCGGCTTCGAGAACGCGCTGCGGGCCTACGTGCAGGACTGCCAGGCGGGCGCGGACTGCCCGCTCACCGGCTCGGTCGACGACGGCATGCGGCAGATCCGGCAGGTGCTGGACCACGCCTTCGAGCGGCCGTACCCCACGTCCAGCTCGGGGCGCACGGTCACGCAGAGCCTCGCCTTCTACGGCATCGCCGTCACCCTCTACAACCAGGGCAGCTGGCCCGCCCTCACCCAGGGCCTGGACGAGGCCATCAACGAGGGCACCGGCGACGTGCTGCTCTACCTGTCCGACCAGTACTTCGACCGGAACGCGGACGGCAGCTACTCGTCCAACTCGGAGGAGGCGCTGCGCGGCGTGAACTGCCTGGACGACCGGGCCACGACCGACGTCGACCAGATGCGGGCCGACGCCGCAGCGATCGAGAAGGACGCGCCGACGATGGGCTCGTTCTTCGGCTACGGCGGGCTGACGTGCGCCGGGGCGGAGTACCCCCAGGTGGAGCAGGAGTTCGACCTGGAGGCGAAGGGCGCGCCGCCCATCGTCGTCGTCGGCACGACCAACGACCCGGCCACGCCGTACGTGTGGGCCGAGGGGCTGGCGAGCACCCTCGACTCCGGCGTGCTGCTCACCTACCAGGGCGAGGGGCACACCGCCTACCAGCCGTCGCGGGGCTGCGTGGCCGACGCCGTCGAGTCCTACCTCGTGGACGGGGACGTGCCGGCGGACGGCACCACCTGCTGACGGCTCGGGCTCAGACGGACACCTCGGCCGGGCGCTTCGCGCGCGCCCAGTGCCGCAGGGCGAGCACGCCCAGCACGGAGATGACGACGAGCCCGAGGACGTAGAACACGGTCGACCACGTCGAGGCGTTGTCGGACGCGACCGGCAGCAGCTGGCCGTAGGCGAGCTCGTAGTGCACGCCGCCCGTGACCTTGAGCGCGAGGTAGGCGGAGATGAAGCCCATCGAGTCCCACAGGGCGTGCAGCGCGACCACCGCGAGGTAGGCGAGCACGACGCCGCCCGTGAAGCGGTACCTCCCGGCCGCCGACGCCGCGCCGAAGATCGCCGCGCCCAGGATCGCCGTCCACAGCACGTGCCCGACCGGCGTGAGCAGGCCGCGCACGGCCTCCGTCTGCAGCAGGGCGTTGAGGTCGATCTGGCCCAGGCGGGTGAGGCTCGCGTTGAACGCGTAGCCCGCGGACTCGAAGGCCGCGAACCCGGCGCCGACCGTCGCGCCGAGGAGAGCGCCCTTGAGCCCCGTCTTCTCGGCGACCCGCGCGCCCACCACGAGGAACACGGCGATCTTCACGGCCTCCTCGATCGCGCCCACGCCCACGTAGATCCACAGCGACGGCGACAGGTGCGACTCCAGGATCGACGCGCCCAGCACGCCGAAGATGCCGCCGAAGAAGAACGCCCCCAGCAGCAGCATGATGTCGATCGAGCCGTGCGCCTTCTCCACGACGAACAGCACCACGCTGAACGGCACGAGGAAGCTGCCCAGCAGGATCACCGTCGGGATGAGGTTCGAGTTCTGGGTGCTGAACGTCACCACGGCGGTGACGGCCCACAGCAGGATGCCGAGGACGAGCGTCTTCCACCACCACCCTCGGCCCGTGGTGATGACCGTGCTCTGCGTCGTCGTGGGCTGCATGGGCACGAGTATGCGGAGGTCAGCACGGCCTGTCGCGCGGAAGCGGCGCGGCCCGGAGCCTGCGGTTTTGGAGACGGCCCCGCGCGTCGGGTACTGTAGGCGCGCCCGTTGATCCGGTTCCGCACCGGTGCGCGGCACGCCGCCTTAGCTCAGTCGGTAGAGCGATTCACTCGTAATGAATAGGTCATCAGTTCGATTCTGATAGGCGGCTCCGACACAGAAACGGCCCGGCACCTGGGAAATCAGGTGCCGGGCCGTTTCGCGTCCCTAGGCTGGTCTGGGGGCCTGGGGTACATCTCGGGGTACATGCGGGAGAAGCGCTGCACCCGTGCCATCCTCCGTCGTCGTACGACGTCGTCCAGAGCGGAGGGACCCCAGCCATGACCGAGACCACCATCCTGCCCCCGACGGCCCCTCCAGCCACTGCTTGAGGTCGTCGACGAGGACGATGTACTTGCGGGGCCGGCCGTCGGTCATGCGGCCGACGACCTTCGCGCGAAGCGGCGGTGGCCATGCGGTGGGATCCGTCTGGGTGATGGCCGCGCGGATCACCTTCTCGGTGAACGGAGTGAGTGCGGCGGCCCCGGCGAGGTCGAGGGCGAGGGGCGACGTCATCACGGCGAGGTCCATCAGGCGGCCACCGTCGGTGAGGCCTTCGCGTCCGCGCTCACCAAGTAGGTGATCTGGTCGATGGAGACGCCGAGGCGCTTCGCGATGGACGCGACGACCGCGGGGGAGGGCTGCTTGGCGCCCTTCTCGACGTGTGTGAGGTAGCCGGGGCTGATCCCGACTTCGACGGCGAACACCCCGTGCTTGATCCCGAGGGCCTCGCGCAGGGCCCGAACGGCGGGCCCGTGGAGGAGTCTCTGGTGCATGGTTGGCAGTCTAGGCAAGTTCAGGCAAGACATGCAACAGGTGCCAGGCAAGATGGGCAATTATCGGTCCTGCCAGCAGGAATGGGCGTGAGTTACACCCTTGGTTTTCTGGTATCCGGGGGGTGAAATGCTGTCGCGCCAGTTCGTCTTGCCTGAGGTTGCCTGTCAGAGTTACCCATATGGACGGCGAGGACATCCGGGCGGCCCGGGAGCGAGCGGGCATGTCGCGCCCGAGGTTCGCCGAGCTTGCTGGGGTGAGCCTGCGCACCGTGGGCAACTGGGAGCGCTCGGCGTCGCCCCCGAAGCGCGCCTTCAGGCTGGCGGCCAATGTCCTGGGGCCCATCGCCGTAGATGGAGCGGCCGTCGTTGAGGCTGTGCCGGCGAAGCATGTGACCCTCGAGGACCTCAGCGGTCTCGTCGAGCGGGTCGAGCGCCTTGAGGAGTTTCAGCGCCGGGTCGAGGAGCTCCTGCGCGAGCGCAACGACGCCGCTCCCCGTGACGTCGTGGAGGAAGCAGCCGCGCCGCGTGAGTCCGCAGCTGCGGTCCGCGTGAGTGGGGTTGACAGCAGTCCTTCACGGGACGGTGGGGTCTCCGCCGCTGCGGAACGCCTTCTTTCGTCGCGTAGCCGCGGCAAGGTGGCCCACGAGTGATCCCGGAGTTCGACGCCAACACCGGCGCGCTGCCGGTCGGGCGCTTCCCCGCGACGATCCCTGAGATACGGGCGGCCCTGGTCGAGCCGTTCCCGTTGCCGCGGCGCGAGGAGCTGTGGGAGGAGTGGCTCGACGCTACGACGATCCTGGCCTCGCACGTCCGGATCGCCTGCGCATGGCTCGGGGGGTCGTTCCTGACGACGAAGCCCGAACCGGGTGATATCGACGTCGTGTACTGGGTCGAGGACACGGAGCTCCAGCGGGCTGCGGCTGATGCCACCACCGCCAGCGCTCTACAGACATTCACGACGCCCGGATGGCTGCACGGCGTCGGGCTGCGGGTCGACGCCTATGTCGTACCGTGGGTGTCGAATGGGACTGCGGCTCCGCGGGGGCCCGAGGATATGCAGTACCTCCGGCAGCGCGGCTATTGGGACGACCTCTGGTTGCGTCTGCGTTCGGGGGCGAAGGGGGCTCCTCCCTCACGTTTGGACTCGATTCCGCGACGCGGTTACCTGGAGGTGAACCTCGATGGCCATGAGTGAGCGTGCCCGTGCTGTCCAGGAACGTCTGCTGGCCGCGGCGGAGCCGGCGACCTGGAAGACACCGGACGACCTCGCCCGACGGGCGATGGAAGCCGTCGGGGGTGAGGAGCTCCCAGGGCGCTCGATGGTCTCCACCGGCACCCTTCACCTGGCCGGGAGAGGGGTCGAGGGTTCGGCGGCGCGCATGGCTGCGGTCGGGGAAGTGATGACCACGTTCCAGCGGCTGGTCACCGCCGTGGGGGCAGCGCAGGAGGGCTACCGCAACCTGCGTGGATCCTTCCCTGCGCCGGTACTCGCTCGGACTCACCTGCGGCTCGCGGCGAGCCCCTATGTCGGGTCCGTCGTATTGGACTTCATGCCCGAGATCACCCCCGCTCAGGAGCTCAGGCCAGACGGTGATATCCAGCTCATCGACGAGCCGCGGACGCAGCGTACGGATGAGGCCGTGAGCGAAGTCATTGGCCTCCTTGACGCTGCCCGAGCGCTGCCTGCCGACGCGGACGAAGGGCCGCTGCTCAACGAGATCTCGGACCTCGGGCCAAGAGCTGCGGCAGCGCTGCGCGAATTCAGCAAGATGCTCTCCGTGGGTGACTTCGAGACAGATGTGACGTGGCGCGAGCCGGGCAAGCCGACTCGGCGCGCCATTCTCCCCGCGTCGGACGCCGGGCGACTGTCGGCGCTGATCGCGTCGCGGGAGCTTGATCATGGTGAAGCGGAAGTCGTCGGTGTCCTGCACACGATCAGCGACAAGACGGCTCTCGCGATCGAGACGGACCTCGGCACTTGGGAGTACGTGCGTGGGTCGAAGCTGCCGGCGGACGCGTTGAAGAACGCTGTCTGGGGGAGTCGCGTACGCGTCATCGCGGATGCTGTCGAGGTACGCAAGCCCGGTGGCGAGGTCTCGGTGAAGTACACCGCCAAGTCAATTCAGAGGCTGGACGAAGTCTGACCTTTCACCCTGCTACCAACCCGAGGCGGCCTGCAACGTCGTCGAGTGCGCGGCGGGCGAGCGACTGAGAGACGTGCTGGTATCCGCGGCTCGTGATGATGCTGGCGTGACCCATGATCGCGATGACGACGTGCTCGGACACGCCTGCTTCGAGCAGGATCGTGGCAGTGGTGTGCCGGGCCTCGTGGGGGACGTAATAGCGGCCGACGAGATTCGGGCCGCGGTCGTCGTACTGGACGCCGGGACGCGCGGGTCCGTCGATAACCCGGGCCACCTGCGCCTCGTCCTGCAGGGCGCGCCAGGCCTTGCGGTCCCCGGCGGCCGTCTGCGGGCCTTGTCGGCGGTCATCTCGAGCCAGTCGTCGGCCCAGGCCTTGACGGTGAGGCGGCGGGTGCCGGCAGCGGGAACGCCCTCGCGGATGATCTGCTTCTGGCGGGCCTGGAGCTTGGTTTGCGCCTCGCCCTTGGTCTTGCCGGAGACCTTGATGCGTCGGCGGCCGCCGGCGCGGGTGTAGCCGACCTCGATCGTCCCGATCCAGCGGCCGCGTTTGGCGTCGTAGCTCACGCCTCCGGTGCCGTACTGCCTCCGCCTGGCCTGCTCGCTCCGTCTCACGTCGCCTCGATTCTGGGGTACATCTTGGGGTACATCTTGGGCTATCCCCGGGTTGTCCGCGGGTTGTCTTTTTGCATGTCACACGCGCTTTCGGTGATGCCAGAGTGTCAGCAGATTTATTCTGGAAATGAATGGGTCATCAGTTCGATTCTGATAGGCGGCTCAGCACGGAAGGCCCGGAACCTCGCGGTTCCGGGCCTTCGTCGTCCCGCGGTGCTCAGCGCACGGGCGCGCTGCTGCGGCCGTGCGACCGTCCGCTCAGCTCGGCGTCGAGCGTCTCCTGCGCGACGCGCATCTGGTCGGCGAACCCGGGCTGCTGCAGGCGCTGCCACACGAGCTCCTCGGGCACGTCCTCGACGTGGCTCACGACCCACCAGACGTTGCCGAACGGGTCCTTGACGCGTCCGCCGCGCTGACCGAAGGCGCTGTCGGAGAGGTCCGTCACGACCTGCGCGCCCGCCGCGACGGCCTTCGCGAAGGTTGCGTCGGCGTCGGGCACGAAGACGCGCAGCAGGCTGGGCATGGCGGGCCACTCGGGGCGACGGTCGAACCCGAGCACGACGGTGTCGCCCACGCGGGTCTCGCCGTGGCCGATCGAGCCGTCCTCGGTGGCGACGCGGGCGATCTCCTCGCCGTCGAACACCTCCGTGACGAAGTCGAGGAAGGCGCCGGTGTCGTCCGTGACGACCCACGGGGCCACGGTCGTGTAGCCGTCCGGGGCGGTGCTCTGACGTGCGGTCATGGTGCTCTCCCGTCGTAATGCGTGCGCTGGTTCCCCCACGCTAGGCATGAAAGAGGACTGTTCCTGTCCGCGATCGGCGAGACGATGTCGCCATGACCGGACCCACCTCGCGCGTGCTCGCCCTGCTGTCGCTGCTCCAGACCGCCCGCGTGTGGTCGGGCAGCGAGCTGGCGCAGCGGCTCGACGTCACCCCGCGCACCGTGCGCCGCGACGTCGACCGCCTGCGCGAGCTGGGCTACCCCGTCGAGGCCACGCTCGGCGCCCACGGCGGGTACCGCCTGGTGGCCGGCACCTCCATGCCGCCCCTGCTCCTGGAGGACGACGAGGCCGTGGCCGTCGCGCTCGGCCTGCGCACCGTCGCCGTGCACGGCCTCCCGGGCCTCGAGGACGCGGGGGTCCGCGCGCTCACCAAGCTGAGCCGGTCCTTGCCGTCCCGGCTCCGGCACCGCGTCCGGACGCTCGGCGCGAGCGCGATGACCTGGGAGCGGCCGGCCGGGGGAGCCGTGGATCCCGACGTCCTCACCGTGCTGGCCGGTGCGGCGGCGAACCGCGAGCGGGTCCGGCTCACCTACGAGGCCCGGGGCGGCGGTCGCGGGCCACGGCACGTCGAGCCGCAGCAGCTCGTCGTCGTCCGACGGCGCTGGTACCTCGTGGCGTTCGACCTCGACCGCGACGACTGGCGGACCTTCCGTGCCGACCGGGTCAGCGACCCGCGGGCCACCGGGGCGCCGTCGCGTCACGAGCTGCGCGCCGCCGACGTCCCCGCGCACCTGGAGCGGGACGAAGCGGCGATGGCGCCCACGGTGCGGGCGGACGTCACGCTGCGCCTCCCCCTCGCCGTCGCCCGGGAGCGCCTGGCCGACCACCTCGGCGACGGCACGCTCGCCGCCGACGGCGACGGCACGCGGTGGCGCAGCACCCCGGACACGGTCGCGTGGCTGGCGCTGCGTCTGCTGGCGGCAGACTGCGGCTTCGTCGTGCACGGGCCGCCCGAGCTGCGCGCGCACCTCGACGACGTCCACGAGCGGACGCGTCCTCCGGGTACGAACGGCACGGACGGCGCGACGGCGCCGTGACCGCGGACCTGCCGCCGGAGTCGGGGGAAGGGTCGGGGTCGTGACCCGCTAGTCGTAGTCCGGGTTGTTGATGGTCGGGATGTCGATGTCGATCGGCTTCGTGGGCTCGAGGTAGAGCAGCGCGACCTTGCGCAGGAGCTCGTCGAACAGCCAGTAGACGGCCGGCGAGCCGGGGACGAGGAGCCCCAGCTCGCGGGCGCGCACGAACGGGATCCAGGCGGCCGAGATCGTCGCGTCGAGCACGGGCCGGCGGGGTAGCTCGAGCATGTCGGTCACCCTGTCGCCGAGCATGTACCGGGTGACGGCCTCGAAGGCGGGCTTGGTGACCAGCGTGAAGTCGAGGTTCTCGCCCAGCTTGACGAGCTTGTCGGCGATGAGCACGCCCTCGTCGGTCCTGGCGAGCAGCGGGACGAGCACCTGCTCGCGCTGCGCCAGCGCCTCGTCCCAGCTCGACGGGATGTACTCGTCGAGCACGCCGAGCATGTGGCCCGTCACCTGCCACAGGTGCAGGTAGGCGTCGGCCTCCGCCGAGGAGATCGGCACCCTCCACTCCACGAGCTTCTGCCAGACGGAGGAGGCGAGGCTGTGCCAGGTGACCATGATGTCGAACTGGCTGATCGGCACCCGCTCGTCGGCGACGGCGGACCAGTGCGGCGACTGCGGCAGCAGGTGGCGCACCGCCGCGTGGACCAGGCGGGTCTTCACGCAGGTGACGATCATCTTCCCGTCGGGCCGGTAGGCGTGGTGGGCGCCGATGTCGTAGCCGAGCTTCGCGGTCTTGGCGATGCGGTCGGTGAGGTCGGCGCCGCCCTTCGAGTACCAGACGGCCCGGGCCTCGCGCGGGATCGCGGCGCTCATCATGCCGCTGTTCATCCCGTACAGCACACCGAGGTAGAGGCCCCGCTTCGTCGTGAAGGTGAACGCCTTGTCGAGCCGCGAGTGGTCGACCCACGAGGGCAGCTCGCGCGCCCGCGTGACGAGCGCCTCGACGTCGGCGGGAAGCCCGGCCGGGAGCGCCTGGCCGTTGGTGGTCCAGGAGGCGAGCGCCGCGTTCACCGCGGGCACCCCGCCCGTGTCGAGCAGGTTCGCGAGCACCGGGTCGGCCAGGTCGTCCCACACCTCGCGCGGGTCGCGGCCGGTGCCCGTGCCGGCGACCGACCCGGACGACGACCACGTCCATGCGTGCGCGGGGGCCGCACCGGCGAGCGCACCGAGCGCCCCGATCGTCCCGCCTGCCCTGAGAAGACTCCGTCTGCTGATCTCGCCCACGTCGAACCCCTTCGTCCGCGGATCGTCGACGCCGCCTGTCTCGCCCCCCTGTCCCGCGGCGCCGTCCGAGCCCTCGTGATGTGGTCTCCGATCCACCCCAGCGTGAATCGCGATTAACTTAAGCTCAGACCGCGGCCGCGGGCAACCGGAGGACGCGATGCGGGGCCGCCACCCGGCGGGCAGGTGTGGTCAGGCCGACCGGGATGCGTGCATCGTGGCGCGGAGCCACGGTGGGGGCATGGCCACGGTGAAGTACGTGGCGTCGACCAGGTGCCTGGTGTGCGGTCAGGGGATCGCGGCGGCGGTGGTCCATGCGGAGTCGGGCGCGGAGTCGGGCGCGGAGTCGGGCGCGGAGTCGGGCGCTGAGTCGGTCTCCAGCAGATCCGTCAGCCACACGATCATCGCCAACACCGGGTGGCACCTCCCGTGCCGGGGGCACGAGGACGCGCTGGAGGAGCTCTCCGCGCAGTGCCCCGAGTGCGACGACGGCTGAGGAGGGCGTCCGCGGCCTGATCGACGCGACGGGCGGCACGACGCAGGGGGGTCGTGGCGCGGGGCGCGGTCGTGCCCGGGGCCCGGCGGTCAGGACGTGCCGCGCGACGACGTCGGGCGGTAGGCGGTGCCGAGGCCACCGGAGATGGTGGCGAACAGGCCCGCGACGGCGCCGCCGACGGCGGTCACGGTCTGCGCGGACCCGGGCGCCACGGCGGCGGTGATGGTGGACGCGGCAGTGGCGAGCGCGCCGACGACGAGCGCGACGACGTACGCGTAGGTGCGTAGCCGCGGTGACACGGTGGCGTGCCCGGTGGCGCCCGTGACCACCGGCGGCTCGGCCACGGCAGGGGCGGGAGCCGGGACGGGTGCGGCGGAGGTCGGGGCAGCCGCCGTCGGGGCGGTGACGGATGCGTCGATGGCGGACATCGGGCGTCTCCTCGGTGGTGCGTCGGGTCGGGAGAACCGGCCCCTGCATGGAACGACGGCCGCACGGACCGTCTGATACCGCTGCTCCCGGCGCCGCGTGCCGCGCCCCCGCCTCGACGGACGAACCGGGGCGAAGTGCGTCCTCGCCGCGCGCATCCTCCCGGGTCGTGCGATCTTCCGTACAGCCGCGCGATCTCCGCGCTGCCGGGCGACGCCGACGCGTGCGCCCGTCGCGTCCGGGGGAGGGCCATGGGAGCGGGAGTCGCGCCGGAGCAGCAGAGCGTGCCGCCGGACTGGGTGCCGGTGGAGCGCCGCTGGCTGGGGATGGACCGCGTGACGCTGCTGCCCGCGGCGATCGTGGTCGTGCTGGTCGCGGTGGCGATGTGGGGGCTGCCGGCCCTCGACCGGAGCGTCCCGGTGGACGACCCCGCGAAGGCGGGCGACGTCATCCGGGTCGACGGCGTCGAGTTCGACCCCGCCGCCGGGTGGAGCATCGACTCGGGCGTGCTCGCGTCCGAGCCCCCGGAGTCCGGCGGCTTCCCGAACACGGCCCAGGTGTCGAAGGACGGCTTCACGTTCTCCGTCGTCTCCGACACGTTCGACGGGACGCCCGCCGAGCTGATGGCGCAGCTGCAGAAGAACAACGAGCGGCTGAGCGACGGCGCCACCATCGACATGGGCCAGGTGGAGACGTTCCGGACCGCCCAGGGCGAGCGAGGGGTCGCCGGCCGGTTCACGTTCACCGGCGGGACGGGGCTTGTCGCGGCGTACGTCTTCGACGGCACCGGCGTGGAGGTGGTCCTCACCGGTCCCCACGAGACCGACGACGCGGAGCTCGAGTCCGACGTCGTGGGCATGATCCGCTCGATCCGTCCCGTCACCTCGGTGGAGGCGTCATGACCCGCACGGAGCTGCTCGACCGGCGGGCCCAGGTCGTCGACGAGGTCGGCTGGGGCCGACGCGTCTCGTGGGTCCAGCCGCGCAACGCGTGCCTGTGGGTGTTCGTGGCCGTGATCGCGTACGGCCTCTGGTTCGCCGTCTCCCAGGTGCGCAGCCAGGGTCCCGCCTACGGCGAGCCGCTGAGCATCTCGGCGGCGATCTTCGCCGCGTACGCGGTGCTGTTCTGGTGGTTCACCACCCACATCGACCGGTACTCCCGCCAGCCGCTGGACCTGCGGGTCGCCGCCTTCCTCTGGGGCGGGTTCGCCGCCACCTGGGCGATCGCGCTGCACGGGAACGCAGCCCTCCTGAGCCTCTACGCCAAGCTGGGCGGCCCGGCGTTCGCCGTGGACTGGGGGGCGGGCCTGGCGGCGCCGCTCATGGAGGAGTGGGGCAAGGGCGCCGGGGTCCTGCTGCTCCTGTTCATCGCGCCGCGCGTGCTGCGCACCGCGTTCGACGGCTTCGTCGTCGGCGCGTTCGTGGGCCTCGGCTTCGAGATCCTCGAGGACATCCTGTACGCGCTGAACTCCGCGCCGGAGGGGTTCGGGGTCGACCCGGTCGGCTCCAGCCTGAACACCGTGGTGCTGCGCCTCGCCACCGGGTTCACGTCGCACATCCTGTACTCCGCGATCTTCGGCGCCGGGGTGGTCTACCTCGTGGGCACGGTCGCGCAGCGTCGGCGCGTCGGGCGCGGGCTGCTGTTCTGCCTCGTCGCGATGGCGCTGCACTGGGCGTGGGACAGCACCGCGGCGCTGGCGGGCGGGGGCCCGCTCATCCCGGTGATCCTGGCGGTGCAGGTCGTCGTCGCGATCGCGGTCGTGCTGGTCGTCTTCCACGTGACGGTCGGCCCGGAGCGGGCGGCCATGCGGGACCTGATGGCGCCCGAGGTCGAGGACGGCACCCTCACCCCGGAGGAGGCCGACGCGCTCGCGGGCGCCTGGAAGCAGCGGCGCGCGTTCCGCCGCGGCGGCGGCCTCCGCGACCGTCGCCGCCGGGGGCACCGCCTGGAGGCGGCCAAGGACCTCGCGGACGCGCTGGGCGCGGCCCAGGGGCGCGAGACCGAGCGCGTGGCCTTCGCCCGGGCGGAGCTCGGCCGGTTCCGGGCGGACGACGGGGCGCCGCACCCGGAACCGTGACGCCGGGACCTCACCGCACGAGGCAGGGGCGCTTCGGGTCGAACTCCCAGCCCGGCACGAGGTACCGCATCGCGACGGCGTCGTCCCGCGAGCCCAGCCCGTGCTCGAGGTACAGCGCGTGCGCCTCGGCGAGGCGGTCGGGGTCGAGCTCGACGCCGAGGCCGGGCGCGGTCGGCACCCGGATCTCGCCGCCCGAGATCTCGAGCGGGCGGCGGGTGAGCCCCTGGCCGTCCTGCCAGATCCAGTGCGTGTCGAGCGCGGTGATCTCGCCGGGGGCGGCGGCGCCCACGTGCGTGAACATGGCGAGCGAGACGTCGAAGTGGTTGTTGGAGTGCGAGCCCCAGGTGAGGCCGAGCTCGTGGCACAGCTGCGCGACGCGCACGGAGCCCGCCATCGTCCAGAAGTGCGGGTCGGCGAGCGGGATGTCGACGGCGTCCGACCGGATCGCGTGCCCGAGCTCGCGCCAGTCGGTGGCGATCATGTTGGTCGCCGTCGGCAGCCCGGTGGCGCGGCGGAACTCGGCCATCACCTCGCGGCCGGAGAACCGCCCCTCGGCGCCGCACGGGTCCTCGGCGTAGGCGACGACGCCCCGCATCCGTCGTCCGAGCCGGACGGCGTCGTCCAGGAGCCAGCCGCCGTTCGGGTCGAGCGTGATCCGGGCGTCGGGGAAGCGTTCCTTGAGCGCGACGACGGCGTCGACCTCGGCGTCGCCGGCCTGCACCCCGCCCTTGAGCTTGAAGTCGCGGAAGCCGTACCGCTCCCGCGCGGCCTCGGCGAGGCGGACGACGGCGTCGGGGGCCATGGCGGCCTCGCGGCGCAGCCGGGACCAGGCGTCCGGGCCGTCGGGCTCGCGCAGGTAGGGCAGGTCGGTGGCGTCCGGGTCGCCGACGTAGAACAGGTAGCCGAGCATCGGGACGGCGTCGCGCTGCTGCCCCTCGCCGAGCAGCTCAGCCACCGGGACGCCGAGGGCCTGCCCGTGCAGGTCGAGCAGCGCGGACTCGAGCCCGGTCACGGCGTGCACGGTGGTGCGCAGGTCGAACGTCTGGTTGCCGCGCCCGCCCGCGTCCCGGCCGGCGAACCGGGCCGCGACGCCCCGCAGCACGGACCGGAACCGCGCGACGGGCTGCCCGACGACGAGGGCCGCGGCCTCCTCGACCGTCGCGCGGATCTTCTCCCCGCCCGGCACCTCGCCGAGCCCGGTGCGGCCCTCGGAGTCCTCGACGAGCACGACGTTGCGGGTGAAGAACGGCGCGTGCGCGCCGGAGAGGTTGAGCAGCATGGAGTCGTGCCCCGCGACGGGCACGACCCGCACGCGGGCGACGGTCGGGGCGCTCACCGGGCACCCTCCGCGCCGGCCGCGGGCCGGAGCACGCCGTCCACGCGCCGGGTGAGGCGCCACGGGTTGTCCGGCCGCACCGGCTCGGGCAGCAGGTACTCGGGCAGGTCCTGGTAGGCGACGGGCCGCAGGAACCGCTCGATCGCCAGCGTCCCGACGGACGTCGTGCGCCCGTCCGACGTCGCGGGGAAGGGGCCGCCGTGCACCATCGCGTGGCCCACCTCGACGCCGGTCGGCCAGCCGTTGGCCAGGATGCGGCCGGCCTTGCGCTCCAGCGCGGGCAGCAGGCGGGCGGCCGTGGCGCGGTCGGACTCCCTGAGGTGCAGCGTGGCGGTGAGCTGCCCCTCGAGGCGGCCCACGGCGGCGAGGAGCTCGTCGTCGTCGGCGTAGCGCACCACGAGCGAGGCGGCGCCGAAGATCTCCTCCTCCAGCACCGGGTTGGCGAGGAAGGTGGCGACGTCGGCGACGAAGACCGACGGCGCGGGCGCGTTGCGCGCGGCGCCGGGCGTCCCGGTGCCGGCGAGGGCGACGCCGTCCTGCGCGGCGAGGGCGTCCACGCCGTCGTGCCACGCCCGGGCGATGTCGGCGGTGAGCATGGTCTGCCCGGTGGTGGCCTCGGCGGTGCGGCGGACGGCGTCGACGAACGCGTCGCCGTGCGCCGAGCGCGGCACGAGCACGATCCCCGGGGCGGTGCACAGCTGGCCGGACGACCCGGTCACCGACGCCAGGTACGGCGCGGCGAGCGCGTCGGCGTCGCCCCCGTCGTCCGGGTCCAGGGCGCCCGGCAGCACGATCACCGGGTTGATCGAGCTCATCTCCGCGAACACCGGGATCGGCACGCGGCGGGCGGCGGCCGCGGCCACCAGCGCGAGCCCGCCGGAGCGGGAGCCGGTGAACCCGACCGCCTGGATCACCGGGTCGCCCACCAGCGCCTGCCCGACGCGCGCGCCGGGGCCGTAGACGAGGGAGAAGACGCCGGGGTGCAGACCCTCGGCGGCGACGGCGTCGGCCACGGCGCGGCCCACCAGCTCGCCGGTGCCCGGGTGCGCGCCGTGCGCCTTGACGACCACGGGGCAGCCGGCGGCCAGCGCCGAGGCGGTGTCGCCGCCGGCCACCGAGAACGCGAGCGGGAAGTTGCTGGCGCCGAACACGGCGACGGGGCCGACGGGCACCTTGCGCTGGCGGAGGTCCGCGCGGGGGAGCGGGGTGCGGTCGGGCAGGGCGGGGTCGACGCGGACGCCGCGGTGGTCGCCCTGCCGCACGACGGCGGCGAACAGGCGCAGCTGTCCCGTGGTGCGGGCGAGCTCGCCCGTCAGCCGGGCCTCGGGCAGGCCGGTCTCCCGCATCGCCCGCGCGACGATCGCGGTCCCGGCGGCCTCGAGGTTCGCGGCGACGCGCTCGAGGAAGCGGGCGTGCGGCTCGGGGGCCAGCGCGGAGAAGGACGCGAAGGCCTCCTCCGCGGCGGCCGTGGCGTGCGCGAGCTGGTCGACGGAAAGGAGCGAGTAGGCGGGCTCGAGCGCCTCGTCGGTGGCGGGGTCGTGGGCGACGGCCGTGCCGGCGGCGCCGACCAGCGGCTCTCCGGCGACGATCGAGTGCCCGGCGAGGACGGCGGTGACGGTCATGGGGTTCCCTCCTGGGTGCGCAGGTCGGTGCGCGGGTGGGTGCGGGTGGCCGGTCCTCGGGTCAGCGGGTGAGGGCGACGTCGGCCGGGCGGACGCCGGCGGCGTCGACGAGGGCGCGCAGGTCGTCGACGTCGCGCTCGGTGAGGTCCTGCAGCGGGGGCCGGACGCCGCCGAGGTCGCGCCCGACGGCCCGCAGACCGCCCTTGACGATCGAGACGCCGTACCCCTTGGCCCGGTCGCGGATGTCGAGGTAGGGCAGCACGAACCGGGTGAGCTTCTCGGTGACGGCGGCGCGGTCGAGGTTCCGCACGTCGCGGTAGAACTCGAGCGCGAACTCGGGCACGAAGTTGTACATCGCCGAGGAGTAGGTGCTCATGCCGAGCTGAAGCAGCGGCAGCGCGAACGTCTCCGCGGTGGGCAGGCCGCCGAGGTAGAAGAGACGGTCGCCGTTGGTGGCGACCACGCGCGTGAGCTGCTCGATGTCGCCGAGGGCGTCCTTGAAGCCGATGAAGTTCGGGTGCCGCTCGGCCAGCCGGGCGACCGTCTGCGCGGAGTACACGGCGTTGGCGCGGTTGTAGACGATGACGCCGACGCTCGTCGCGGCGCACACCGCGGAGGCGTGCTCGAGCAGGCCGTCCTGGTCGCAGTCGGTGAGGTACGGGGGCAGCAGCAGGACGCCCTCGGCGCCCGCCTCCTCGGCCGCCCGTGCGTTCTCGACAGCCTGGGCCGTGTTGCCGGCGGCGCTGCCGAGCACGGGGGTGGCACCGTCGGCGGCCTCGACGGCGAGCGCCACCACGCGCGCGGTCTCGGCCGGCGTGAGGCTGAAGCCCTCGCCCGTGCCCCCGGCGGCGAAGAGCCCGCCGATCCCGAAGCTCGTCTGCCACGCGATGTGCTCGGCGTACCGGGCGTCGTCGACCTCGCCGTCCGCGGTGAACGGGGTGACGGGGAACGAGAGCAGGCCCTCCTTGAGGGTGGCGGCGAGCTCCGAGGGTGAGTACGTGGCCACGATGGCCCCTCCTGGTGACAGACGTCGGCGGTGACAGTTCGTCGGACAACCTAAGAAGCGTTCATGATGCCTGTCCAAGCCCGGAATGGCATCGGTTCATGCCGTGCGGGTATCGACTTCCTGGGTGCGGATCAGTCGTGCACCGCGCGGAGGTGGCGCACGAGCTCGTGCAGCGCGGGGTTCTTGGAGCCCCGGTCCCAGAGGGCGTGCAGCTCGACGACGGCGTGCGGCACGTCGGCCAGGTCGCAGAAGCGGACGCCGGTCAGGCCGAGCAGCCGGGCGGACTCGGGCACGAAGGCGACGCCGCGCCCGGCGCCGACCAGCGAGCACATGGTGAGGATCTGGCTCACGACGTGCACCACGTTCGCGTGCTCCACGTCCACGTACCGCACGACCATGTCGTAGAAGTACCGCGCCTTCGTCGGGTGGTGGCCGATGAGCGGGACGTCGCGCAGGTCCGCCGTCCCGACCGGCCTGCGCAGCGTCGCGAGGGGATGTCCCTCGGGCACCACCAGGACGAGGTCCTCCGACAGGAGCAGGTGCGAGTCGAGCCGCGGGTCGTCGAAGGGCGGGCGGCCCAGGGCGAGGTCGAGCTCCCCGCGCCGGATGGCCTCGAGCTGCTCGACCGTCACCAGCTCCTGCAGGTCGAGGTCGACGTCGGGCATGACCTCGGCGATCTCCTGCACCAGCGTGCCGAGCAGGCTGAAGCCCGTCGCCGCGGTGAACCCGAGCCGCAGCACGCCCGCGCGGCCCGCTGCGATCCGGCGGGCGAGGGCGGGCGCGGCGTCGGCAGACGTCAGCAGCCGGCGCGCCTCGACGAGGAAGACCGCGCCGGCGGTGGTGAGCTCCACGTGCCGGTTGTCCCGCTCCAGCAGCGCCACGCCGACGGCGTGCTCGAGCTTCTGCACCTGCCGGCTCAGCGGGGGCTGCGTCATGCTCAGGCGCTCGGCGGCGCGGCCGAAGTGCAGCTCCTCCGCCACGGCCACGAAGCAGCGGACCTGGTCGAGGGTGTACGCGGTGCTCATCCCGGGTCTCCTTGATGCCTTCATTGGATCAAGCCATGCAGATTGAGGCTTAGACAGGCATCGTATGGCTCCCTAGAGTCGTCGCCCGACCGGACTTGACGCGGCGACGACGCTCGCGCCGCTCGATCGAGATCTCAACGAGGAGAGCTGTGATGAGACTTGCCCACCGCCGTGCCGTCGCCGGTGCCACCGCCGCGGTCGCCGCGCTCACCCTCGCCGCCTGCGGCGGCAACGTCGCCGGGGGATCGGGCGGCGCCGGGGGGTCGTCGGACTTCCCCTCCCGCCCCGTGACCCTCACCGTCGGGCAGGACGCCGGCGGCTCCACCGACCTGATCGCCCGGGCGCTCGCGGACGGCATGGCCACCGACCTCGGCGTCTCGGTGCCCGTCGTGAACCGGGCCGGCGCGAACGGCGCCGTCGCCACGCAGGAGGTGGCGGGCAAGCCGGCCGACGGCTCGAACCTCGTGCTGCTCAACGCGTCGCTCATCACCATCACGCCGCTCGCGGTCTCGGAGGACGAGGCCGTCTCGCTCGACGACGTCGACGTCCTCAAGGGGCTCTCGCAGGACGACTACGTGCTGGTCGCGAGCAAGAAGTCGGGCTTCGAGAGCCTGGACGACCTCCAGGCGGCGTCCGGCAAGGTCACCTACGGCACGACGGGCGTCGGCACGGGCTCGCAGCTCGCCCAGGCGGTGCTCTTCGCCCAGGCCGAGATCGAGGGGACGAGCGTGCCGTTCGACTCCGGCTCGCCCGCCCTCACCGCCGTCGTCGGCGACCAGGTGCAGGTCGCGACCATCCAGCTCGGCGAGGCCAAGCCGCAGCTCGACGCCGGGAACGTGGTGCCGCTGCTCGCGTTCTCCGCCGAGCGCAACCAGTTCCTGCCCGACGTGCCCACCGCCGTCGAGGAGGGCTACGACGTGCCCGTGTCGCAGTACCGGGCGCTGGCCGCGCCCAAGGGGCTGCCGGAGGACGTCAAGGCGCGGCTCGTGGAGTCCGTGGACGCCGCCGTGGCCGAGGACGCGTACACGTCGTTCAACGAGAACAACCTGCTCACGCCGCACGAGATCAGCGGCGAGGAGGTCGTCGAGGAGTGGACGGCGCTCGCCGAGAAGTACCAGGACCTGACCGCGGAGTACGACATCTCGCTCGCCGAGTGAGCGGCGAGCCCGCCGGAGGAGACCGATGATGACCGCGCCGCACCCCCCGAACCCTGAGCCCGCCGTCGCCGCCGAGCCCGCCGCCGAGC
This sequence comes from Isoptericola sp. NPDC058082, assembly GCF_042885055.1. Classification (NCBI taxonomy): domain Bacteria; kingdom Bacillati; phylum Actinomycetota; class Actinomycetes; order Micrococcales; family Promicromonosporaceae; genus Isoptericola; species Isoptericola sp. NPDC058082. Next base: position 75,348 of record NZ_JBHVSQ010000013.1, read on the forward strand.
CCGAGGTGCACGACGACGGCCCGCCCCCGGCCGGCCCGGTCGCCAACCTCGGCGCGGGCCTCGTCACCCTCGCGGTCGGCGTCGGCGGGGTGGTGGTCGCGCTCGCCCTCGGGGTGGGCACGCCCGCCCAGCCCGGCTCGGGCATGTGGCCGCTGGTCGTGAGCGTGGCGCTCGTCGTGCTCGCGCTGGCGCAGCTCGTCGTGGGCCGGGCCGGCGGCGACGGCGAGCGGTTCACGCGCCACTCGTGGATGCCGCTGGTCGGGCTCGCGACGCTGCTCGGCCTCGTCGCGCTGCTGCCCGTGATCGGCTTCGAGATCCCGTCCCTGCTGCTCAGCCTCGTGTGGATGCGGTTCCTCGGCGGCGAGTCGTGGCGCACGTCGGTCGTGTGCTCGCTGGGCGCCGTCGTCGCGCTGTACCTCGTGTTCGTGGCCGCGCTCGGCACCAACGTGCCGCACCTGTTCTGACCCGCCCGACCGTCTGAAGGAGACGTCACGTGGACAACCTGCAGAACGTCATGGCCGGGTTCGAGGTCGTGCTGGAGCCCACGAACCTGCTGTACTGCCTCGTCGGGGTGCTCATCGGGATGCTCATCGGCGTGCTGCCCGGCCTCGGCCCGGCCGCGACGATCGCGATCCTGCTGCCGCTCACCTACGGGATCGAGCCCGTCACCGCGATCATCATGCTCGCCGGCATCTTCTACGGCGCCCAGTACGGCGGCACCATCACCTCCGTGCTGCTGCGGCTGCCCGGCGAGGCGAGCTCGGTGGTCACCGTGCTCGACGGGCACGCGCTGGCGCGGCAGGGGAAGGCCGGCACCGCTCTGGGCATCGCCGCCATCGGGTCGTTCGTCGGCGGCACCGTCGCCATCGTCGGGCTCACCTTCCTGGCGCCGGTCGTCGCGAGCTTCGCCCTCGACTTCGGGCCGCCCGAGTACGCGGCCCTCGCGCTGCTCGGCATCCTGCTCGTCTCGACGATCGCGTCCGGCGCGCGGGTCAAGGCCCTCGTCGCGGCGGCGATCGGGCTGCTGCTCGCGACCGTGGGCCGCGACGCGTTCACCGGCACCGAGCGGTTCACCTTCGGCAGCCTCGACCTCGCCGACGGGATCGACTTCGTGCCCGTCGCGATGGGCCTCTTCGGGCTCGGGGAGATCCTCTACAACCTCGAGGAGCGACACCGGGCCGTGCACGCCCCGGGCAAGGTGACGAACGTCTGGCCGTCGCGCGCCGACCTGCGCGAGTCCTCCGGCGCCGTGACCCGCGGGTCCGTGCTGGGCTTCTTCCTCGGCATCCTGCCGGGCGGCGGCGCGACCATCGCGTCGATGGCCGCCTACGCGGCCGAGAAGAAGCGGGCCAAGGACCCGTCGCGCTTCGGCAAGGGCGCCATCGAGGGCGTCGCCGGGCCGGAGACGGCGAACAACGCCGCCGCCACCAGCTCGTTCATCCCGCTGCTCACCCTCGGCATCCCCGCCAACGCCACGATGGCGCTGATGTTCGGCGCCCTGCTCATCCAGGGCATCACGCCCGGCCCGCAGCTCGTCGATCAGCACCCCGAGCTGTTCTGGGGCGTCGTGAACTCGATGTACGTCGGCAACATCCTGCTGCTGATCATGTCGATCCCGCTGGTGGGCGTCTTCGTGCGCATCCTGCGGGTGCGGGCCGCGATCCTCGCCCCGATCACCGCCCTCATCACGATGATCGGCGCGTACACGATCAACAACTCCGCCTTCGACGTGCTGCTCGTCGTCGTCTTCGGCGCCGTCGGTTACCTCATGAAGAAGTTCGGCTTCGAGCCCGGCCCGCTGGTGCTGGCCTTCGTGCTCGGCTCCCTGCTGGAGGAGAGCGTGCGGCGCTCGCTGCTGATGTTCGGCGGCGACCCCTCCGGGTTCGTCTCCCGGCCCATCTCCGCCGTGCTGCTCGCCCTGTTCGTCGTCGTCGCGGTCTGGCCCCTCGTGCAGTCCGCCCGTCGCCGTCGGCCCGCGCAGGCGCCGACCCCCGACCGAGAGGAAGCATCCGTATGAGCATCGTCGTGGGATACGTCCCCACCCCGGTGGGGGAGGCCGCCGCCACGGCGGCCATCACCGAGGCCCGGCTGCGGGGCGAGGACCTGCTCGTCGTGAACTCCGCGCGCGAGGGGTCGCTCGTCGAGACGACGGTCGCGACGGACGACGACCTCGACCGGGTGCTCGCCGCGGCGTCCGATGCCGGCGTCGCCGCCCGGGTGGTGCGCGGCACGCACCGGGACGACTTCAGCGACGAGATCCTCGAGCTCGCCGAGCGGCACGACGCGACCCTCATCGTCATCGGGCTGCGGCGTCGCAGCCCGGTGGGGAAGTTCATCATGGGCTCCGTCGCGCAGCGGATCCTGCTGCAGGCCGAGCACCCCGTGCTGGCGGTCAAGCCGGCGTCGTAGCCGTGCTCACCGCGGGCGCGGGGCCGCGAGCTTGTCGAGGACGACGAGGTAGCGGCACGACGACCGCGTCGCGTTGACGAAGGTGCAGTCGGCCGGGGCGCCGAGCTGGAGGCAGTCGCCGGGGCCGAGGTCGTGCACCTGCTCGCCCTCGACGAACCGCAGCGCGCCGTCGAGCACCCAGATCTGCTGGTCGACGAACCGGTACGACTCGGCGGGGTAGGTCACCTCGGCGCCCGGCGGGAGCTCGACCTCCACGAGCTCCAGCGCGGCGCTCGCCGGCGGGGACACCGCGCGCCGGACGTACCCCGTCCCCGCGTCGGTCCACGTCGGCTGCTCCGCCCGGCGGGCCAGCCGCCTCGTGTCGCCCTCGGCGCGGGCCACGAGCTCGGACAGCGTCATGCCGAGCGCCGCCGCGAGCCGGCCGAGCAGCGCGGCGGTGGGCTGGGCGTCCTCGCGCTCGATGCGGGAGATCATCGCGCGCGAGACGCCCGACGCCTCGGCGAGCGCGGCGACGCTCAGCCCGCGGTCGGCCCGGGCGGCCTGCAGGGTGTGGGCGAGGGCGGCGCCGAGGTCGTCGGTCACGCGCCACCCGCGAATACGATAGTGAACATGATGGCTACTATATGCGCATGATCCTGCGCGACGCCGTCCACGCCGACCTCGATGCCCTCCTGGAGATCCACAACGCGGCCATCCGCACGTCGACCGCGATCTGGACGGACGACGAGGTGCCGCGCGCGGAGCGGGAGCGGTGGTTCGGCGCCCAGGCGGCCGCGGGGAACCCGATCCTCGTGGCCGACGACGACGGCGCGGTCGCCGGGTACGCCACCTACGCGCAGTGGCGCGCGAAGTTCGGCTACCGCCACACGGTGGAGGACTCGGTCTACGTGGCCGAGGGGTACCAGGGCCGTGGGCTGGGCCGGGCGCTGCTGGTCGAGCTCGTCGCCCGCGCCCGTGCCGCCGGGCACCACGTCATGCTCGCCGACATCGAGGCGGGCAACGCCGCGTCGGTCCGGCTGCACGAGTCGCTCGGGTTCGCGCACGTCGGGCGCTTGCCCGAGGTCGGCACGAAGTTCGGCCGGTGGCTGGACCTGGCGATCCTCGCCCTGCCGCTGGGCGGTGCGGGGCGCGCGCCCGAGAGCGCCGGCGCGCAGGCGGGCTGAGCCGCCGGTCAGCGGCCGCCCGACTCCGCCAGCAGCCGGCGCCGGGAGCCGGCCAGGTGCACGCGCATCGCCGCCGCGGCGGCGAGCGGGTCCCGGGCGGCCAGGGCGTCGAGGATCGCCTGGTGCTCCTGCGTGACGGTCGCGAACCGCCGCGGCGTGCCGTCCTCCGTGCCCGGGGGAGGCGTGGCGGGCGAGCCCAGGCGGCCGCGCGGCATCGCGATCATCTGGGGGCCGAGCCGGTCCAGCGCCTCCAGGAGGTACCGGTTCTGCGCCGCCTCCGCGACGAGCCGGTGGAACGCGAAGTCGTGCTGCATCGCCGTCGCCGGGTGCCCCTGGGCGCCGTCGAGGTCCCGCAGGCGGGCGGCGAGCGCGTCGAGGTGGGCGTCCGACCGGCGCTCCGCGGCGAGGGCGGCCGCCTGCGTCTCGACGCCCAGGCGGAAGTCGACCAGGTCGAGCCGGTCCTCGAGCGAGCGCGCGAGGGGCACGTCGTCGCCCTCCCCGGCCGGCGGCGCCAGCGCGTAGCTGCCGCTGCCGCGCCGGGTGTGGACCAGGCCCTCGAGGTTCAGGCGGGCGATCGCCTCGCGCACGACGGTGCGGCTGACCTGGTGCTCGGCGGCGAGCGCGGTCTCGCTGGGCAGCTTCTCGCCGGGGGCGATGCCGCCGTCGACGATCCGCGCCCGCAGCGCGGCGACGAGCGCGCCGCTCAGGGTAGGGGGCATGGGCTCATGCTTCCATCCGCCGCACCCCGGGCGTTGCGCCCCGGCCGGCGCTCAACGCGACCCGACCAGCACGCTGTCCGTGGTCCAGGCCCGCGCCTGCTCCGTGAGGGTGACGCCGAGCCCGGGACGGTCCGGCACGAGCATCCGGCCGTCCTTCGTCTCCAGGCGCTCCTCGAACAGCGGGTCGAGCCAGTCGAAGTGCTCCACCCACGGCTCGCGCGGGTACGTGGCCGCCAGGTGCAGGTGGATCTCCATCGCGAAGTGCGGCGCGAGGTCCAGCCCGGCCTGGTCCGCGAGGGTGAGCAGCCGCAGGAACTGCGTGATCCCGCCGACGCGCGGGGCGTCGGGCTGGATGATGTCGCAGGCCCGGGCGGCGATGAGGCGCTCGTGCTCGGCCACCGACGCGAGCATCTCGCCGGTCGCGACCGGCGTGTCCAGGGCGGCGGCGAGGGCCGCGTGGCCCTCGGCGTCGTAGGCGTCCAGGGGCTCCTCGATCCACACCAGGTCGTAGGGCTCGAGCCGGCGGCCCATGCGCAGCGCGGTGGTGCGGTCCCACTGCTGGTTGGCGTCGACCATGAGCGGGACGTCGGCGCCGAGGTGCTCGCGCACCGCCTCGACGCGGGCCAGGTCGGTGCGGGTGTCCGGCAGGCCGACCTTGATCTTGATGCCGCCGATGCCCTCGGCCAGCGACCGCGACGCCCGGTCCTTCACCTCGTCGATGCTCGCGTGCAGGAAGCCGCCGGAGGTGTTGTAGGTGCGCACGGAGTCCCGGTGCGCGCCGAGCAGCTTGGCCAGCGGCAGGCCGGCGCGCTTGGCCTTGAGGTCGTACAGGGCGATGTCGACCGCGGCGAGCGCTTGCGTCGCGACGCCGGAGCGGCCCACGGAGGCGCCGGCCCACAGCAGCTTCGTGTACAGCTTGGCGATGTCGTTGGGGTCCTCGCCGATCGCCGCATGGGCGACCTCCTTGGCGTGCGCGTACTGGGCCGGCCCGCCCGCGCGTTTGGAGTACGAGAAGCCGAGGCCCGCGTGGCCCTGCTCGGTGGTGATCTCGGCGACGAGGAACACGACCTCGGTCATGGGCTTCTGCCGCCCGGTGAACACCTTGGCGTCGGAGATGGCGGTGGCCAGCGGCAGCGTGAGCGTCGAGAGCTGCACGGACCGGATGGCGTCGGGCTGGTAGGGCATGGCGCTCCCTCGCGTCTGCGGGCCGCCGTCGCGGCCGGGCCGGGCTCGTCCCCGGCGTCAGGTGAGCATACAAGTCGTGAACCTGTATGACTACCTTGCGTCGATCGGGCGCCACCACATGGTGAGCACGGCTTCCGCGGGCGCGTCGTCGAGGGCGCGGTACCCGTGCCGGGAGTCCGCGCGCCACCGCAGCGACTCGCCGGTCGCGAGCTCGGCCGGCGCGTCGAGCGGCCCGACCTCGGCCCGGCCCCGCGTGACCAGCAGGTGCTCGGTGACATGGGCGCCGTGCGCCTCCGAGCGGTGCATGGTGCCCGGGTCGAGCCGCAGGGCGTAGACCTCCACGGTGGCGTCGTCCGCCTGCGTCGCCGCCAGCAGCCGGGTGCGGATGCCGGGGGAGGACACCTCGGCGCCCGCCTGCTCCGCGAGCAGCCACGACATCGGGACGTCGAGGGCGCCGGCGAGGGCGTAGAGCGTGGCGAGGTTCGGGTTGCGCGACCCGGCCTCGATCTCCGACAGCGAGCCCTTGCCGATCCCGGCGGCGCGGGCGAGGGCGCCGAGGGAGAGCCCTCGGACGGCACGGGCGGCGGTGAGGCGCTCGCCGATGAGCGCGGAGAGCTCGGCAGATCGCACGAGGCCACCCTAGCGTTCTGTTTGCGGAACGCGGCCGACGGGGCCTACCGTTCCGTTCGTGGAACGCTCGCTCGCGCAGCCCGTCGGCGTCGGGATCGTCGCCGCCCTGGTCGGCTTCACCAGCTCGTTCGCGGTCGTGGTCGCGGGCCTGGGGGCGGTGGGGGCCACCTCGGAACAGGCGGCGTCCGGCCTCCTCGCCCTGTGCGTCGTCCAGGGGCTCGGGATGATCTGGCTCAGCCGCCGTCACCGCGCGCCCCTGACGCTGGCGTGGTCCACCCCCGGCGCCGCCGTCCTGGTGGGCGCGGGCGGGGTCGCCGGCGGCTGGCCCGCCGCCGTCGGGGCGTTCGTGGTGTGCGGCGCCCTGATCGGGCTCACCGCGGCCTGGCCCGCGCTCGGCCGGCTCGTCGCGGCCATCCCCGTGCCCGTGGCCCAGGCCATGCTCGCGGGGGTGCTGCTCTCCTTGTGCCTGCAGCCGCTGGTCGCCGTCACGGCCGCGCCGCTGCTCGTCGCGCCCGTGATCGTGCTGTGGCTCCTCCTCGCCCGCCTGGCGCCGCGGTGGGCCACCCCGGCGGCGTTCGTGCTCTCCGTCGCCGTCGTCCTGGGGACGGTCGCCGCGGGGGACGGGACGCTCGCGCTGCGGCCGCCGGGCCTCGCCCTGACGGCGCCCGCGCTCACGCTGCCCGCGATCGTGGGGATCGCCCTCCCGCTGTACGTCGTGACGATGGCGTCGCAGAACGTCCCGGGGGTCAGCGTCCTCGCCTCCTTCGGCTACACCGTGCCGTGGCGGGAGACGCTGCTGGTCACGGGCGCCGGCACGGTGGTGGGCGCGTTCGCCGGCGGCCACGCGGTCAATCTCGCCGCCATCACCGCGGCGCTCCCGGCGTCGGCCGAGGCGCACCCCGACCCCCGGCGCCGCTGGGTGGCGACGCAGAGCGCCGGCTGGGCCTACCTGGTGCTCGCCGTCCTGTCGCCGCTGGTCACGGCGCTCGTCGCGGCGGCCCCGGCGGGGGTGTTCGAGACGGTCGCCGGCCTCGCGCTGCTCGCCACCTTCGGCTCCGCCCTGTCCGCCGCCCTCCGCGACGAGCAGCACCGGGTCGCCGCGACGGCCACGTTCCTCACGGCGGCGAGCCCCCTCGTCCTGCTCGGCGTCGGGTCTGCCTTCTGGGCCCTCGTCGTGGGGCTGGCGGTGTGGGCGCTCCTGACCGCGCGGCCGGCACGCCGTGCCCACCGCCGGGCTGCTGGCGGTGGGGGCGCAGGAGCGCGACAGTGGTGGCCATGGCGAGCAACGAGGTGAAGTTCAAGATCGACGTCCCCACCGAGCTGGAGGGAGGCGTCCCGGCGGACTTCGCGTCGCTGTGGCACACGTCGACGTCGTTCGTCATCGACTTCGTCGCGGCCACGAAGCCGCCGCAGCCGGTGACCGACCCCGACACAGGAGCGGTCACCGGCCGCGTGGTGCCGGGGCGGGTGGTCTCGCGCGTGCGCATCCCCCCGCAGCAGGTGTTCGAGCTGGCGCGGGCCCTCACCCAGCAGCTCGACGCGTGGGAGCGCGAGACGGGAAAGAAGACCGACGGCTCCGCCGGCTGACCGGCGGCGTCAGAGCGCGCGCTCGGGCCGGGCGAGGATCCCCGGCACGAGGCGGGCGCTGAGCGCCGCCGCGCCGCGGACGGCGAGGAACCCGAGCGCGAACACGGCCAGCGCGGTGACGATCGCGACGGGCTGGACGAAGATCGCCATCCCGACCAGGGGGAAGAGCAGCACGGCGGCGCACAGCGCCGACCCGCCGGCCACCATCCACAGCGCCGACATCACGGCGCGGCGGGAGGCCTCGCTCATCACGTCCCGCGGCACGCCGAGGCGGTCGAGCGAGACGTGCACCGCCGCGCGGTCGAGGGTCGAGGCGGCCTGGTTGATGCCCACCGAGCAGGCGACCATGAGGAACGAGACCGCCACGGTGACGAGGACGCCGGTCGAGACGTCCTGCATGAGCCACCGCTCGTCGGCGTCCATGCCCTCGGTCGAGGTCATGTCCGCCATCGCGAGGCCCACGGCGCCGAAGACGCCGACGAAGCTGGTCATCGCGACGCCGCTCACCTGCCGCCAGGCAGCCTTCGGGTCCTCGAGCACCATGCGCGCGGCCAGCAGCCGCGGCACCGTCTGCGCCTTGCGCGCCTGGCGTCGCGCCCGCACACGCACGAACCACGGGCCCAGGGCGTCGAGGGCGAGCAGCATGCCGCCGAAGATCGCCGCGAGCGTGCCGACGATCGCGACGATGCCGCCCATCTCCCCGAGCACCCCCAGCACCTGCATGAGGCCGAGCCCGACGACGAGCACGCCGACGGCGATCACGACCCGGACCCAGTGCGCGGTGCCCGGGCGCTGGCGTGTGCGCACGCCCAGCGGCGTCACGACGACGGCACGCAGCCCGACGACGGCGCTCGCGGCGGCGAGCAGCGCGACGCCGAGCACCGCGAGCGGCAGCCACCACCACGGCACCCACATCTGGGCGCCCAGCGCCTCGCCGCGGAAGTGCAGCAGGCCCACGAGCGGCGCGAGGACCGCGTAGAGCACGACGCCGAGGACGGCCCCGACCAGCGCCGTCACGGCCGCCTCGAGCACCGTGAGCGCCGTGATCGTGCCGGTGGTCGCGCCGAGCAGGCGCAGGGACGCGAGCCGCTCGTCGCGCCGTCGGGCGGCGAGGCGCGCGGCGGACGCGCCCACCGTGGCGAGGGGCACGAGCAGCAGCACCACGGCGATGACGGCGAGCGTCTCGTAGGTGGAGGCCAGGTCGTCGTCCCAGCCGAAGAAGGCCTGCGCGCCGCCCAGCACCACGAGCAGCAGGGCGGTGACCACGGCGAAGCTCGCCACGGGCAGGGCGGTGGCCAGGCGGTCGTCGTCGCGCCGCCGCCGGAACAGCGGGGCGAGGTGGACGGCGGTGGCGAGCGCGCCCGCGGGGCGCGCGCCCGGGACGGCGGACGGCGCGGGCGCCGGGGCGGTGGCGGTCATCGCGACACCTCGGCGGCGTCGGCGGCCGCCGCGGGGGCGGCGGTGTCCGAGACCACGCGGCCGTCGCGCAGGACGACGGTGCGGGCGCAGCGGCGCGCGACGTCGGCGTCGTGCGTGACGACGACGAGCGTGCGGCCCTGCGTGGTGGCGGAGAGCAGCAGGTCCAGCACCTCGACGGACGTGGCGGAGTCCAGGGCGCCGGTGGGCTCGTCGGCGAAGATCAGCCGGGCACCCGTGACCTGGGCACGAGCGATCGCGACGCGCTGCGCCTGCCCGCCGGACAGCTCGCCGAGCCGCCGCTGCTCGAGCCCGGCGAGGCCCAGGTACTGCAGCCACTGCGCGGCCTCCGCCTCGGCCTGCCCGCGCGGCACCCCGCCGAGCATCCGGGCCACGGCGACGTTCTCGAGCGCGGTCAGCTCGTCGAGCAGCAGGCCCTGCTGGAACACGAAGCCGAGCTCCTCGCGCCGCAGCCGCGACCGGGCCGCGTCGTCGAGCGACTCGACGCGCACCGGCCCCTGCCCCGACGCGAAGGTGACCGACCCGGCCGTGGGACGCAGGATGCCCGCGAGGCAGTGCAGCAGCGTCGTCTTGCCGGAGCCGGACGCGCCCATGATCGCCACCGACTCGCCGGCGGCGATGTCGAGGTCCACGGCGTCCAGGGCGGGCGTGACCCCGCCGGGGTACTGCATCGTCAGTCCACGCGCGCTCAGCAGAGGTGTCATGACACCCAAGGTGCCCGCGTCGGCGGGCCCGCCGCGTCGGACCACGAGCGGATTCCGCGCCGGCGGGGGTCCCCCTGCGGTATGACACGGCTCGGGGAGAACCACGAGACGCCCGCCCCTACGGTGGGGCCATGACGACCGACGCCCACGCGGGGGCCACGGGCCCCGCCGATCTGCGCGCCCACCTCGACGCCCGCCGCGGGGTGTGCCCCGTGGACCACGACGGGCTCGGCACGTGGACGCTGCTGCGGCACGCGGACGTGGTCGCCGCCGCGACCGACCCGGAGACGTTCTCCAGCGCGGCCGGCCGGCACCGGGCGATCCCCAATTCGCTCGACGGCGCGGAGCACGCGGCGTACCGGGCCGTCGTCGACCGCTACCTCACGGACGCCGCCGTCGCCGAGCAGGAGGAGCAGTGCCGCGCGCACGCGGCGGCGATCGTCGCCGCGCTGCCGCGCGGGCGCACGGTCGGCGCCATCGCGGACCTCGGCGCCCCGTTCGCGGTGCGCACCCAGACGACGTGGCTCGGCTGGCCGGCCGAGCTGGAGGGGGCGCTCGTCGCGTGGATGGCGGACAACCACGACGCCACCCGCTCCGGCGACCTGACGCGCACGGCGGCCGTCGCCGCGCGGTTCGACGAGCTCGTGGGGTCGCTGGTGCGCGAGCGGCGCGAGGCCAGGGACGCCGCGCCCGACGACGTCACCACGAGGCTGCTGCACGAGACGGTCGACGGCCGCCCGCTCACGGACGCCGAGGTCGTCTCGATCCTGCGGAACTGGACGGCCGGCGACCTGGGGTCCCTGGCGGCGTGCCTCGGGGTGGTCGTGCACCGGCTCGCCACCCACCCCGACCGGCAGGACGTCACCCGCGAGCGCGTCGCTCGCGGCGAGCACGCCGCGATCGAGGCCGCCATCGAGGAGGTGCTGCGCATCGACGACCCGTTCGTGTCGAACCGGCGGCGCGCCACCCGCGACGTGGAGATCGGCGGCCGCACCGTCCCGGCCGGCGACCGGGTGCTGCTGAGCTGGACGGCCGCGAACCGCGACCCGGAGGTCTTCGGCGACCCGGACGCGTTCCGCCCCGAGGAGAACGCCGCCGCGAACCTCGTGTTCGGCGTCGGGCCGCACGTCTGCCCCGGCAGGGCGCTCACCCTGATGGAGCTGCGCGTCGCGGTCTCCGAGCTGCTGGCCGGCACCGAACGGATCCTGCCCGCCGACGACGAGGCACCGGTGCGCGAGGCGCCGCCCGTCGGCGGCTGGGCGCGGGTCCCCGTCGTCCTGAAATAGGCTCGGCGCATGGCTTGGAGCTTCGGACGACGTCGGCCCACCACGTACCTGCTGGGGGAGCCCGCCGACCCGTACCCGGCCCAGGCGCCGGAGGCGGCGCGCGGCCGCGTGCTGCGGATCACGGAGATCGGCGAGCCGGTGCTGCACACCCCCGCCGCGACCGTCGAGACGTTCTCCACGCCGGAGCTCGCGCGCCTGGTCGACGACATGTTCGCCACGATGGAGAACGCCGAGGGCGTGGGGCTGGCGGCGCCGCAGGTCGGTGTCGGGATCCGCCTGTTCGTCTACGACGTCACCGACGAGCGCGGCGACCGGCACGTGGGGCACGTCGTCAACCCCGTGCTCGAGATGGACCACGACGCCGAGCCGGAGACCGAGGACGAGGGGTGCCTGTCGGTGCCCGGCGCGTACGAGCCGCTGGAGCGACCCGGTGCCGCCACCGTGCGGGGCGTCGACCAGCACGGAGGCCCGGTGCAGCTCTCCGGCCGCGGGTTCCTGGCCCGCGCCTTCATCCACGAGGCGCAGCACCTCGACGGCACCCTGTACTGGGACCACCTCTCGCCCGAGCTGCAGGCGGACGCCCTGCGCCAGCGCGACGAGGAGCGGGCCGACATCCTCGCGGGCCGGCACGAGCTCGCCGTCGAGCTGGGCAAGAAGCCCGCCGAGTACCCGGCGACACCCGCGGGCGGCCGCTGAAGGCAACGCGTCGAGCGTGCTGCCCTGATCCTCAAGACCGCTGTTCGAGGATCAGGGCAGCACGCCCGGTGCGGGTCCGGGCGTCAGCCCAGCATCCCCGGGGCGATGGAGAAGAACTCCTTGACGCCGTCGTCGAGGCCGGTGGTGCCGAAGCCGATGTCCTGCGCGATGCGGGTGAACTCGACCTCCACGGCGCCGGCGCCCTCGGGCGGCGGCGGGGGAGTGTCGCCGGCCACCTCGGACAGCTGCTCCCAGTACTCGAGGATCTGCTTGTCGAGGCCCTCCGGCTCGAGGGCGTCGAGCGCGGGCTGGGAGATCGGGGCGCCGCGCGAGAGACCGAACTCCTTGCTCACCTCGGGGTCGTTGGCGATGAAGTCGATGAACTTCGCCGCCTCCTCGGGGTGCTCCGAGTTCGCCGACATGGACAGCTCCAGCGACGGCTTGAGGTACAGGCCCCGGTTGCCGGGATCGTCGGCCGGCGGCAGCGTCATCGCGAACTCGCCGCCCGCGCTGCCCTCCGAGAAGCGCACCAGGAAGTTGTAGAAGCTCAGCTCGCTCGCCGTGACGCCCGACCCCAGCACGTCCGCGCCGTTGAGCTGCTCCTGCCGCTTGGGGTCGATGAACCCGTCGTCGTCGAACAGCGGCGTCGCGCGCTCCCACCACGCGGTGAGGTCGGCCTCCGTGAAGCCGAGCGCGCCGTCCGCGGCGTAGAGCGACTTGCCCTGCTGCGCGAGCCAGATCTCGAAGACCGTCCAGATCTGCGTGTACTGCGTCGACCCGCTCACCTTCGGGTCGTGGTCCGTGCCGGCCTTGCCGACCTGGGACAGGACGGCGTCGTACTCGTCCCAGGTGAGGTCGCCGTCGGGCACGTCGACCCCGAGGTCCTTCAGGAGACCCGTGCTGAAGAAGTTCGCGATGCCGCCCGTGCTGGTCGGGATGCCGACCAGCCTGCCGTCCACCTTCGCGGCCGGCATGACGTTCTCCGGGAACGTCGAGATGTCGATCGTGCCGTCCGCGGCGAACTCGTCGAGCGCGGCGATCTGCCCGGTGCCGCCGTACTGCGACAGGTACGAGACGTCCATCTGGAACACGTCGGGCAGGCTGCCGCTCGCGGCCTCCGTGTTCCGGGACGTCCAGTAGTCGGCGAACGACGCGTAGGACGACTGGATGGTGACGTGCGGGTTCTTCTCCTCGTACAGGTCGATCGCCTTCTCGTACCGCTCGGCGCGCGACGCGTCGCCCCACCACGCGAACGTGAGGGTGACGTCCTCGTCGCCGCCGCCCGAGGCGTCGCCGCCGCTGCAGGCGCCGAGCGCGGCGACGGCGCCGACGGCGAGGAACGCGACGCCGGAGCGTCGGAGCTTTCTCGTGGACATGAGGGCCTCCTTGCACACATGTGCCGTCGGACGACGGTCGTGACGGGACAGATGCTGGCAGGCGGACGGTCGTGCCGAGCGCGAGCGGACAAAAGCGCGCATCGGTGGACATGCGGGCGCGCGGGAGAGGTCAGAGCGTGCGCGCCCAGTCCGCGACGGCGGTTGCGACGTCGTCGTCCTTGCCGCGCACGTCGTGCGCGCCGGGCAGCGTGATCGTCGTGACCGGGCCGGGGATCGACGCCGCGTGCTCGGCCAGCTCGTCCGGGTTGCCGAAGGGGTCACGGTCGCCCGAGACGAACAGCACGGGGACGTCGAGCTGCGGGAAGTGCTCGACCCGCAGCCTCTCGGGCTTGCCCGGCGGGTGCAGCGGGTAGCTGAGCAGCACCAGGCCCGCCGCGGGCAGGCCCTCGGCCACCGCCATCGAGCACATCCGTCCGCCGTACGACCGGCCGCCCAGCAGCAGCGCGTCGGTCCCGACGCCGAGCGACCCGGCGAACCGCGCCGCCTCGTCGCGCAGGTGCGCGACGGCGACCGGCGGCCGGTCGGGCATCCGCTTGCCCGCCAGCCGGTACGGGAAGTCCACGCGTTCGGTGGGCAGCGGCGGGTCGAGCGCGGCCAGCCGCCGCTCCACCGCCACGAGCGTGTGGTGGTCGCGGCTCGCGCCCGCGCCGGGCGTCAGGATCAGCCCTCGGGGCGTCGTGGTGTCGGGCACGGGTCCAGTGTCACCCGCTCCGCCGAGGTCGTGCCCGACCTGCCGAGGTAGCGCGAGATCCCGCGAGGTAGTCCGGACCAGGCCGAGGTAGCGCGAGATCCCGCGAGGTAGTCCGGACCAGGCCGAGGTAGCGCGAGATCCCGCGAGGTAGTCCGCGTGACAGAGCGATGCCCGGGATGTCGCCATCTGTCCGCGGTCGGGTTACGCCTCGGCGTGGGCGCGGGGCGCCGCACCGAGGGCGGGGCCGGTGTCGTCGGGTCGGGCTAGCGTTCGGGGATGAGCGACGCCGAGCGGAGGACCGTCCCGGACACGATCGAACCGGGGAGCACCGTGCGGGGTGAGGACTGGTACGGCCGGGACCTCTCCGGCCGCACGTTCGAGCGGGTGGAGCTCGTGGAGGTCGACCTCACGGAGGTGACGGCCACCGGCGCCACCTTCGAGGAGTGCACGTTCCGCGGGGCGCGGTTCAACGCGTCGGCGTGGCGGGAGTCCGCGTTCACGGGGTGCACGTTCAGCCGCACCAACCTGTTCGACGCGTCGTTCGAGGGCTGCAAGCTCGTGGGCTCCCGCTTCGACGACTGCCGCTTCGACCTGCTGCGGGCGGAGCGCGGGGACTGGTCCTTCGTCACGCTGCGCCGGGCGGCGATGGACGGCGTCCACCTCGAGGGCCTGCGGATGCGCGAGGCCGACCTCGACGGGGCGCGGCTGTCCGGGGCCACGGTGATCGGCGTGGACCTGTCGGGCGCGGAGCTGGCCGACGTCGACCTGCGCGGGGCGGTGCTGCGCGGCACCGACCTGTCGGCGCTGGACCCGCGCGCGGCCCGGCTGACCGGCGCCGTCGTCGACCCGGCCCAGGCGGTCGTCCTCGCCGAGTCGCTGGGGCTCGTCGTCACGCACTGAGGCTCCCGCCGTCCTGCTCCGTGGGCGGCTCCGGGGTGGGCCTCGTCACATCGCGGGCACCTTCGCGCAGGTCATGGCGCGGCTCTCGGGAAAGGCGTCTCCGAGGTCACAGCGCGGGTCGGTTTACATCGTTTACATTCTCCCGTGGAGCAGCACCGCTGCGCGCTGCCGGACCAGAGCAGGACACCGGAGGACGAGACACCATGCAGGCCGAACTGACGGACCAGGTCACGGTCAACCCGATCGTGCTGCAGCGCGCCGACCCGTGCGTGCTCCGGCACGAGGGCACCTACTACTTCACCGGCTCGCACCCCCGGTACGACCGCATCGTGCTGCGCCGCGCCGACCGCCTCGAGGACCTGCAGAAGGCCGAGGAGGTGACGATCTGGGAGCGGCACGCCACCGGCCCGCAGTCGCAGCTCATCTGGGCCCCCGAGATCCACCGGGTGCACGGCGCCTGGTACATCTACTACGCCGCCGCCCCCGTGGACCACGGCACCGTGGACGCCCCGAGCGAGAACGAGACGTTCAACCACCGCATCTTCGTGCTGGAGAACACCGCCGACGACCCCTTCGAGGGGGAGTGGATCGAGCGCGGCCAGGTGGACACCGGGTGGGAGTCGTTCGCGCTGGACGCCACGAGCTTCGTGACGGACGGCGAGCAGTACCTCGTCTGGGCGCAGCAGGACCTCACGGTCCGCGGCCACTCCAACCTGTACATCGCCCGCATGGCGAACCCGTGGACGCTCGCCACCCCGGCGGTCGAGCTGACGCGCCCCGAGTTCGACTGGGAGACCAAGGGCTTCTGGGTCAACGAGGGCCCGTCCGTCCTCGTCCGGAACGGCCGCGTCTTCCTCACCTACTCCGGCGCCGCCACCGGCATCGACTACGCGATGGGCCTCCTCACCGCGGACTCGGGCGCCGACCTCCTCGACCCGGCGTCGTGGACCAAGAGCACCGAGCCCGTGTTCGTCAGCGACCCGTCCGTGGGCCAGTACGGCCCCGGCCACAACTCGTTCACCGAGACGCCCGACGGCGACGCCGTCCTCGTCTACCACGCGCGCACCTACACCGAGATCTCCGGCGACCCGCTGTGGGACCCGAACCGCCACGCCCGCGCGCAGGTGCTGCCCTTCGACGCCGACGGCAACCCCGTGTGGGGCACGCCGGTGCCCGACACCCGCCCCACCCCGACCTCGACCGAGGTCCTCCCCGCCGACGGAGCCTTCTGATGAGCACCACCACCGCGACCCCCGACGGCGCCACCAAGCCCCGCGCCCGGGACTCGCTGCGCAAGCCCGCGTTCTGGAACTTCGGCGGACTGTTCTTCTTCTACTTCGCGATCTGGCAGCTCGCCTTCACGTTCCTCAGCCGCTGGCTGGAGACCGAGGCCGGGATGTCGCACGGCAACATCGGTCTGCTGAACTCGGTGATGGCGTTCACGGCGTTCTGCCTGCAGCCGTTCTACGGCTTCATCCAGGACAAGCTCGGCTTCCGCAAGAACCTCTTCGCCTTCGTCGTCCTGGTCGGCGCGATGATGGGGCCGTTCTTCGCGTTCGTGTTCACGCCGATCGTCAACGCGAACCAGGTGCTCGGCGCCGTCGTCGGCGGCATCTTCCTGTCGCTGACGCTCAACGCGGGCGTCGGCATCGTCGAGACCTTCAACGAGCGCAACGCGCGGGCGAACGGCTTCGAGTACGGGCACGTGCGCCTGTTCGGGTCGGTCGCCGGCGCCACCGCGTCCCTCGTCGGCGGGTTCATCTGGGCCTCGAACCCCGACAACATCTGGTGGGCCGGGACCTTCTCCGCGATCGTCCTCGGGGTGCTCCTCTTCGTGGCGCGCACCCCCAAGCCGGGCGAGCCCGGGTACGCGGCGGTGAGCGGCGACGCCGACGGAGGCGCCCGCACCAAGGTCTCCCTCGCCACCGTCAGGGAGCTCCTCACGAACCGGTCGTTCGTCGGCTTCATGGTGCTGATGTTCGGTACGGCGGCCCTCTACGACGTGTTCGACCAGCAGTTCCCCAACTACTTCGCGCAGTTCGTCACCGGCGGCATCGACTCGCAGGTGCTGTTCTCCCGCGTGGTGTTCGTGCAGATCCTGCTCGAGGCGGTCGTCATGATCGCGACGCCGTTCCTCATCAACCGGATCGGCGCCAAGAACGGCCTCCTCCTGTTCGGCCTGGTCCTCGTCGTGCGCGTGCTCGGCTCGGCGTTCTTCACCTCCACCGAGATGCTGATCGTCTGGCGCCTGCTCGCCGCGATCGAGATGCCGCTCATGCTGATCTCGGTGATGAAGTACCTGACTCGCATGTTCGACGTCCGGATCTCGGCCACGGCCTACATGCTCGGCTTCAACATGGCCAAGCAGATCGGCATCGTCATCTTCTCGTGGGCGTTCGGCGCCGCGTACGACACGATCGGCTTCGGCCACTCGTACATCGTCATGGGCGTCGTCGTGGTCGTGGTGACGATCGTCGCGAGCGTCCTCATGCGTGACGACCGCCGGCACGCCCTGCCCGACGGCACACCGGCGCCGGAGGGCGCCTCCGCCTGACAGTCCCGTCCGGCCGAACATGCGGTTTCCGGGGGTGTCGTATCGCGGCGAAGGGGCCACAGACGGATCGTGGGGGGGTGGCGGGGGGGGGGGGAGTGGGGGGAGGGAAGGCACCACC
>NZ_JBHVSQ010000013.1:92833-103714 GCF_042885055.1 Isoptericola sp. NPDC058082
GTGGGGGAAGAGAAAGTGAGCGGGGGGGTCTTTTTTGGGGGAGGTCGGTGTGGGGGAGAGGGGGGGGGAGAGCACCTTCTGGGCGGCCACACCTTCCGCAACCGCATGTTCGGCGGGTTTCGCGGGGCGGTGCCAGGGTGGGCGCATGACCGCACCGCTCGCCGTCCGCTCGCTGGCGCTGGGACTCGCGGCGGGCTCGCGCGCGACGCTCGGCGTCGCCGGCCCGCTGCTCGGCCCGGTGCCGGGGCACCGGCTGCCCACCCACCGGCTCCGCCGCCCGGCCACGCTGCCGCGCGTGCTCGCGGGCCTCGCCGTCGCCGGGGAGCTGGTGGGCGACAAGCTGCCCACCACCCCCAGCCGCCTCGACCCGCCGGGTCCGGACGTCCGGGCGGGGAGCGGCGCCGTCGGCGGCCTGCTCCTCGCGCTGCGGCACCACGCGCCGGCGCCGTCGGTCGTGGCGGCGATGGTCGCCGGGGCCGTGGGCGGCGCCGTCGGCACGGGTGTCGGGGCGGCGTGGCGCGCCGCCGTCGCGCACCGCGGCTGGCCGGACCTGCCCGCCGCGCTCGCCGAGGACGCCGTCGCCCTCACCCTCGCCGCCTGGGCCACGCGCGCCTGACCCACGCCCGCCCCGGCCCGTGGGCGCTCCTGGTCGCGCACCTCAGGGACGGTTCAGGGGCGGTTCAGGGGCGGCTCGTGGTGACGGGCCGCTGGGCGTCCGGAAGAGTGGCGCCATGGTGCGGGCGACGACGGGGCAGGCATGGACGCGGTAGGCGGCGTGGTCGGCGCGATCTTCGCGTTCGTCTCGACGGTGGCGATGCTGGCGCTGCTCGCCTGGACGGCGCGGCGGGTGATGGGCGCGCCGGTCGGCTGGATCCGGGCCGCGCTGGTCTCCCTGGCGGCGATCACGGGCGCCTCGGCGGCGCTCACCAGCGGGCTGCGCGCGGCGGGCTGGTGGAGCGGCGAGGGCACCCTCGAGGTCGACCCGTGGGTCGCGCTGGCGGGGATCGTCCTCGTCTTCTGCTGGGCGTTCGTGCTGGGGCTGTGCGTCCTGCTCGTGCTGGAGCTGCTGGTTCCCACGGGCACGCTGCCCACCCCGTGGCGCGCCGTCCGGCGGCTGCGGCAGGGACGCCGTGAGACGCGCCGGTACGCGCAGGTCGTCGCGATCGGCGTCCGGCACGGCCTGGGCGGGGCGTTCGGGCGCCACCGCCGCGACGGCGGCACGACGTCGCGCTCCGACGTCCGCCGCCTCGCGGTCGGCCTGCGCGACACGCTGTCCGACGCGGGCGTCACGTTCGTGAAGTTCGGCCAGACGCTCTCCACCCGGCGCGACCTGCTGCCCGACGCCGTCACCGAGACCCTCGCGACCCTGCAGAGCGACGTGCCCCCGGAGCCGTGGGACCAGGTGGAGGCGGTCGTCGAGCGCTCGCTCGGCCGCCCCGTGGGAGAGGTCTTCGCCGCGTTCGACACGGAGCCGCTCGCCTCGGCGTCGGTCGGGCAGGTGCACGCCGCCCGGCTGCTCGACGGCCGCGACGTGGTGGTGAAGGTGCAGCGCCCGGGCGCGCGCGAGCAGGTCGCCGTGGACCTCGCGATCCTCGGCCGGCTCGCCCGCAGGCTGGAGCGCGACACGGCGTGGGGCCGCGGCCTCGGCGTGGTCGCGCTCGCCGACGGCTTCGCGGCGTCCCTGCGCGAGGAGCTCGACTACACCGTCGAGGCGGAGAACACGCGTGCCCTGCGCACGGCGCTGGACGTCGTGACGCACGACGGCGCGTCGTCGGGCCCGCTCGTCGTGGTGCCGCAGGTGGTCGACGGGCCGTCGAGCGGCACGCTGCTGGTGCTGGAGCGGCTCGACGGCACGCCGGTCGGGCAGGCGCAGGGCGCGCTGGGCCGGCTGGACGACGCGACCCGCGCGGCGCTCGCGGACCGGCTGCTGCGCGCCGCGCTCGACCAGCTGCTCGTCGCCGGCACGTTCCACGCCGACCTGCACCCGGGCAACGTGCTCGTGCTGGCCGACGGCGGGCTCGGGCTGCTCGACATGGGCTCGGTCGGCAGGCTCGGCGAGCCCGAGCGGATCGCTCTCGGCGCCCTGCTGCTCGCGATCGACGGCGACGACGCGATCGCCGCCACCGACGCCCTGCTGGAGCTGCTCGACGCGCCGCCCGGCCTGGACGTCCGCCGCCTCGAGCGTGAGGTGGGGCAGCTCGTGCTGCGGTTCCGCGCGGGCGCGGGCGCGGCGTTCGCCGGGCTCGTGCGGCTGGTCACGGCGGCGGGCATGGGCGTGCCGCCGCAGGTCGCCGCCGCGTTCCGCACGTTCGCGTCGCTGGAGGGCACGCTCGACCTGATCAGCCCCGGCTACGACCTGGTGGCCGGCGCCCGCACCCACGGCCGGCCGCTGCTGCACCGCCTCGTCACCCCGGAGGCGGTGCGCCGCAAGGCCACGCAGCAGCTCCTCGGCTTCGCGCCCGAGCTGGAGCGGCTGCCCCGCCGGGTGACCCGCATCGTCCGGGACCTGGAGGAGGGGCGCTTCACCGTCACCGTGCGCGCGTTCTCCGACCCCGCCGACCGGGCCTTCCTGACCGGCCTGGTGCAGCAGCTCATCATGACGCTCGTGGCGGTGGGGGCCGTCGTCGGCGCGGTGGTGCTGTTCGTCGCCGACGGCGGGCCGATGCTCGCGCCGCAGCTGCCGTGGTTCACGGTGCTCGGCGCCGCGCTGGGCTTCGTCGGCACGGTGCTCGCGGTGCGGGTGCTCGTGGTCGCGTTCCGCGGCACGGCGCGAGACCGGTGGTGAAAGCCCCGCGGAGGGGCATGATCGGCACATGAGATACGCGGAGCACATCTCGGAGCTCGTCGGGCACACCCCGCTCGTCCGGCTCTCCCGGGTCACCGACGGTCTGAGCGCGACGATCCTCGCCAAGGTCGAGTACGTGAACCCCGGCGGGTCGGTCAAGGACCGCATCGCGCTGAAGATGATCGAGGCGGCGGAGGCGTCCGGAGAGCTGCGGCCCGGCGGCACGATCGTCGAGCCGACGTCGGGCAACACCGGCGTGGGCCTCGCGCTCGTCGCGCAGCGCAAGGGCTACGACTGCGTCTTCGTCTGCCCCGACAAGGTGAGCGAGGACAAGCGCGACGTGCTGCGGGCGTACGGGGCGCGCGTCGTCGTGACGCCCACCGCCGTCCCGCCCGACCACCCGGACTCCTACTACTCGGTCTCCGACCGGCTGGTGCAGGAGATCGACGGGGCCTGGAAGCCGAACCAGTACGCCAACCCGAACGGCCCGCTGTCGCACTACGAGTCCACCGGGCCCGAGGTGTGGGCGGACACCGACGGCCGGGTGACGCACTTCGTCGCGGGCGTCGGGACGGGCGGCACGATCACCGGCACGGGCCGCTACCTCAAGGAGGTGTCGGCGGACCGGGCCGACGGCGGCCCGGTCCGGGTCGTCGGCGCCGACCCGGCGGGCTCGGTCTACTCGGGCGGCGACGGGCGGCCGTACCTGGTGGAGGGCGTCGGCGAGGACTTCTGGCCGGGCGCCTACGACCCGTCCGTCCCCGACGAGGTCATCGCCGTCACCGACGCGGACTCCTTCGCCATGACGCGCCGGCTCGCGCGCGAGGAGGGCCTGCTCGTGGGCGGGTCGTGCGGGATGGCGGTCGAGGCGGCGCTGCGGCTCGCGCGGCGGCTCGAGGAGGAGGACGCGGCGGCCGCGGCGGAGGCCGTGATCGTCGTCCTGCTGCCCGACGGCGGGCGCGGCTACCTGTCGAAGATCTTCTCCGACACGTGGATGCGGTCGTACGGCTTCCTGCCCGACGAGGAGGGCGTCACCGCGGGCGACATCCTGCGCGCGAAGGACGGGCGGCTGCCCGACCTGGTGCACACCCACCCGAGCGAGACGGTGCGCGACGCCATCGAGATCCTGCGCGAGTACGGCGTCTCGCAGATGCCCGTCGTCGGGGCGGAGCCGCCCGTGAAGATCGGCGAGGTCGCGGGCGCCGTGACCGAGCGGGCGCTGCTCGACGCCGTCTTCTCCGGCCGCGCGTCCCTCGCCGACCGCGTCGACGCGCACATGCAGCCCCGGCTGCCGCTCATCGGGGCCGGCGAGGGCGTGGAGGCCGTGCGCGCCGCGCTCACCGACGCCGACGCGCTGCTCGTCGTCGAGGACGGCGACCCCGTCGGCGTCCTCACCCGCCACGACCTCCTGGGGTTCGTCGCGGGCCGGTGACCACGCTCGTGCGTAGGCTGGCCGGGTGAGCACCAGCGACCACCCCGACTGGACGACGTTCGGCTTCTCGACCCGCGCCATCCACGCGGGCCAGGACCCGGACCCGACGACCGGCGCCGTCGTGCCGCCGATCCACCAGGTCTCCACGTACAAGCAGGACGGCGTGGGCGGCCTGCGCGGCGGGTACGAGTACTCCCGCTCCGCCAACCCGACGCGCACCGCGCTGGAGGAGGCGCTCGCCGCGGCGGAGCACGGGGAACGCGGCTTCGCGTTCGCCTCGGGCCTGGCCGCCGAGGACACGCTGCTGCGCGCGGTGCTGCGCCCGGGCGACCACGTGATCGTGCCGGACGACGCCTACGGCGGCACGTACCGGCTCGTCGCGCGGGTCTTCGGGCCGTGGGGGATCGCGCACACGCCGGTCGACCTGTCCGACGTCGACGCGGTGCGGGCAGCCGTCCGTCCCGAGACCAAGGTGGTGTGGGTCGAGACGCCCACCAACCCGCTGCTCGGGATCAGCGACGTCGCGGCGCTGGCGGGCGTGGCACGCGACGCCGGCGCGCTGCTCGTCGTGGACAACACCTTCGCCACGCCCTACCTGCAGCAGCCCCTGGCGCTCGGCGCGGACGTCGTCGTGCACTCCACGACCAAGTACATCGGCGGGCACAGCGACGTCGTCGGGGGAGCGCTCGTCGTCGCGGCGGGCGCGGTGCTGCCGGGCGGTCTCGAGTCGCCTGCGGGCGGCACGGACGTGGCCGGGGCGGTCGGCTTCCACCAGAACTCGTCGGGCGCCGTCGCGGGCCCGTTCGACGCGTGGCTCACGCTGCGCGGCCTCAAGACGCTCGCCGTCCGCATGGACCGGCACCAGGCGAACGCGGCCGCGGTGGCGGACTTCCTCGCCGGGCACCCTGCCGTGACCGAGGTGCTCTATCCGGGCCTCGCGTCCCACCCGGGCCACGACGTCGCGGCCCGCCAGATGCGCGGGTTCGGCGGCATGGTGTCGTTCCGCGCCGGCAGCGAGGCGAAGGCGCTCGACGTGTGCGCGCGGACGCAGGTGTTCACGCTGGCCGAGTCGCTCGGCGGCGTCGAGTCGCTCGTCGAGCACCCCGGCCGGATGACGCACGGCTCGGTCGCGGGCACGTCGCTCGAGGTGCCCGACGACCTCGTGCGCCTGTCCGTCGGGATCGAGGACGTGGACGACCTGGTCGCGGACCTCGAGCAGGCGCTCGCGTAGCGGCGAGGGTCGTCGGTCAGCCGCGGACGACGGTGACGGGGCAGGGCGCGAAGTCGAGCACCTGACGGCTGACCGAGCCCAGCAGCAGCCGGTCGAAGCCGCCGAGGCCGCGCGCCCCGACGACGAGCCGCTCGGCGCCCTGCGCCGCGACCACTAGCTGCTTGGCGGCCTGGCCGTGCACCACCCGGCGGGTGAGCCGCTCGGGCGGCAGCGTCACCCCGGCCGCGCGCACCGCCTCGGCGAGCGAGTCGGCCGCGAACTTCTCGTAGTCGTCGACGGGCGGCGCCCACCCCCACGACCCCGGCAGCGGGGCCAGCGTCGTGATCTGCCACGCGAAGACGGCGTCGATCGACGCCCCGGTCCTGTCCGCGACCTCGCACGCGTGCCGCAGCGCGGCGACGCTCGGGGCCGAGGTGTCGACGCCGACGACGATGCGCGGCGCCGTCTCGGCGGGCACGTCGTCCTCCGGGGCCCCGTCGGGGTTGCCGTGGCGCACCACCGTGACGGGCACGACGGCGTGCTCCACGACCGTCGTCGACACCGAGCCCAGCACGGCCCGGCCGAGGCGTCCCCGCCGGCGCCGGCCGAGCACCAGCATGTCGGCGTCCGCGCCGAGCTCGAGCAACCGGTCGGCCGCCGGGCCGGGGAGCGCCGCGACCGTGCCGTCGACCTTGACCCCCGTGCGGGCGCGGGCCGCGTCGAGCAGCCCCTGCGCCTCCTCGCGCACCGGGGCCAGCGCGGCCTCGTGCGCGGCGGCGTCGGCGCCCTTGCCGGCGCCCGCGTCGACCATGACCAGCGTGAGCGGCACCGCGGCAGCGGCCGCCTCCCGCAGCGCCCAGTCCAGCGCCTCGTCCGACTCGACCGAACCGTTGACCCCGACCACGATGCCGCGCATCGGCCACCCCGACTCTCTCGTCGTGCGTCCGCCGCCCCCGTCACGACGTGCGGGGCGGCCCTGGCTTGCAGCATAGGTCGGGCGCCGTCGCCCGTCAGGGCGAGGTCACGGGACGTCGATCACGCACCGCCGTCAGCACGACGCCGGCCCGACAGGAGAGCGTCGACGGGCCGGGTCACGACCTCCACCCGGTCGACGAGGTCCGCGGGGCCGGTGACCACGAGGGCGCGGTCGGCGGCCGCCACGTACACGGCGGTGGTCTCGCGGGCGGTGACGCGGACACAGTCCGCCTCGTCGCCGTCCACGACGAACGTCCCCGTCGTCAGCGGGGCCTCGTCGACCTCGGCGACCAGGGCGCGCATCGCGCTGCGGTAGTCCTGGAACGAGTCCGCGAAGTCCGACCCGTCGCGCTCTGCGGCACCGTCGGCCGCCGAGCCGCCCGCCTCCTCGGCCGGTGCGGGCTCGACGGGAGCGGCGATGTCGGCGTGGGGGGGAGCGGGGAGGGGGGGGGGGGGAGAGGGGGGGGGTGCGTTTTTTTGGTGAGGGGGGGGGAGACGCAACACTCCGCGACCGCCGATTTACCGGGCCCGCCACGGGCCCGGCCCTGGCGACGC
Organism: Isoptericola sp. NPDC058082; assembly: GCF_042885055.1. Lineage (NCBI taxonomy): Bacteria > Bacillati > Actinomycetota > Actinomycetes > Micrococcales > Promicromonosporaceae > Isoptericola > Isoptericola sp. NPDC058082. Next base: position 99,791 of record NZ_JBHVSQ010000013.1, read on the forward strand.
GCGCGCGCTGAGCGCGGCACCGCGGACGCCGACCTGACTGGCCCGGGCGGGCACATAAACTGACCCCGCCGCCCACACCCCTCGCAGGGCCCCTCTCAGGAAGGCACGCATGTCCACGCCCGCACCCACCCCAGAACCCGGCGTCGAACGGCAGAGCCCCGACCCGTTGGACGTCGCGGCGCTCGACGCCGTCGTCGACGAGGCCCTCGCCGCGGTCGCCGCCGCGCGCGACCTGGACGAGCTGAAGGCCGTCCGCACCGCGCAGACCGGGGACAAGAGCCCGCTCGCGCTCGCGAACCGCGCCATCGGGTCCCTGCCGGGGCCGGAGAAGGCCGCCGCCGGCAAGAACGTCGGGCCTCGCCGCGGCCGCGTGAACCAGGCGATCGCCGCGCGCCAGGCGGAGCTCGAGGCCGAGCGCGACGAGCGTGTCCTCGTCGAGGAGACCGTCGACGTCACGCTGCCGACGGACCGTCGCGCCGTCGGGGCGCGGCACCCGATCGAGCTGGTGCAGGAGCGCATCGCGGACTTCTTCGTGGGGCTCGGCTGGGAGATCGCCGACGGCCCCGAGGTCGAGGCGGAGTGGTTCAACTTCGACGCCCTGAACTTCGACCCGGACCACCCGGCCCGGCAGATGCAGGACACGTTCTACGTCGCGGGCGACGGGGAGAAGCCGTCCAACCTCGTGCTGCGCACGCACACGTCGCCGGTGCAGTCGCGGTCCCTGCTCGAGCGCGGCGTGCCGCTGTACGTCGCGTGCCCCGGCAAGGTGTTCCGCACCGACGCGCTGGACGCCACCCACACCCCGGTCTTCCACCAGGTCGAGGGCCTCGCGGTCGACAAGGGCCTGACGATGGCGAACCTCGTCGGCACGCTCGACGCGTTCGCGCGGGCCATGTTCGGCCCCGAGGCGCGCACGCGGCTGCGCCCGAGCTTCTTCCCGTTCACGGAGCCCAGCGCCGAGATGGACCTGTGGTTCCCGCAGAAGAAGGGCGGCGCGGGCTGGATCGAGTGGGGCGGCTGCGGCATGGTCAACCCGAACGTGCTGCGCGCGGCAGGGATCGACCCCGAGGAGTACCAGGGCTTCGCGTTCGGGATGGGCATCGAGCGCACGGCGATGCTGCGCCACTCGATCGCCGACATGCACGACATCGTGGAGGGCGACGTGCGCTTCTCCACCCAGTTCGGGACGGAGATCTGATGCCCCGCATCGTCACTGACTGGCTCGGCGAGCACGTCGAGCTGCCGGCGGACCTCACCGCGGAGCAGCTCGCGGCGGCCCTGGTGAAGGTCGGCCTGGAGGAGGAGGAGATCCACCCCGCCGCCGTCACCGGCCCGCTCGTCGTGGGCCGCGTGCTCGCGCAGACCCCGGAGCCGCAGAAGAACGGCAAGACCGTCAACTGGTGCCTCGTCGACGTCGGTCCCGAGCACAACGAGGCGCACGTCAAGGGCGTCGACGACGCCGACGTCCCCGCTGGCGGCGCGCGCGGCATCATCTGCGGCGCGCACAACTTCGGCGTGGGGGACTACGTCGTCGTGTCGCTGCCCGGCACCGTGCTGCCCGGCGGCTTCGCCATCGCGGCGCGCAAGACGTACGGCCACGTCTCCGACGGCATGATCTGCTCGGTGCGCGAGCTCGGCATCGGCGAGGACCACGACGGCATCCTCGTGCTCACGCGCGCAGGCTTCGACGCCGCCGACCTCACGCCGGGCCAGGACGCGATCGCCTTGCTCGGCCTCGGCGACGAGGTGCTCGAGATCAACGTGACCCCGGACCGCGGGTACGCGTTCAGCTACCGCGGCGTGGCGCGCGAGTACGCCCACTCCACGGGCGCGCGGTTCACCGACCGCGGGCTGCCCGAGAACCTCGGCACCACCCCGCCCGCCCCCACGGCCGACGGGTTCGGCGTCGAGGTCGACGACGCGGCGCCGATCCACGGGCAGGTCGGCTGCGACCGGTTCGTCACGCGCGTCGTGCGCGGCATCGACCCCGCCGCGCCCACCCCGCCGTGGATGAAGCGTCGCCTCGACGGGTCGGGGATGCGGTCCATCTCCCTGGCCGTCGACGTCACCAACTACGTGATGCTCGACCTGGGCCAGCCGCTGCACGCCTACGACCTGGACCGGGTCGCGGCGCCGATCGTCGTCCGCCGTGCCGTCCCCGGCGAGCGCCTGACGACGCTCGACGACGTCGACCGCGCGCTGGACGCCGAGGACCTGCTCATCACCGACTCGCCGGCGGGCGAGCGCGGCGCGCGGGTGCTCGGGCTGGCCGGCGTCATGGGCGGCGCGTCGTCCGAGGTGAGCCCCACCACGACCGACGTCCTGGTCGAGGCCGCGCACTTCGACCCGATCACCGTGGCCCGCACCGCCCGGCGGCACCGGCTGCCGTCCGAGGCTGCCAAGCGGTTCGAGCGCGGCGTGGACCCGCGCCTGCCCGCCGTCGCCGCGCAGCGGGTGGTCGACCTGCTCGTGGAGCTGGGCGGCGGCGCCGCGGACGGCGCCGTGAGCGACCTCGACACCACGACCCCGCCCAAGCCGGTGCGGCTCGACGTCAGCCTGCCCACGCGGCTGTCCGGCGTGGAGTACGACCGCGCCACCGTGGTCGGCATCCTCGAGCAGATCGGGTGCACCGTGACGGACGCCGTCGCCGGGGCCAGCGTGGACGCCGTCCGCGTGACGCCCCCGTCGTGGCGCCCCGACCTCACCGAGCCGGCGGCGCTGGTCGAGGAGGTCGTGCGGATCGCCGGTTACGACCAGATCCCGTCCGTGCTCCCGTCCGCCTCGGGAGGCCGCGGCCTCACGCCCGAGCAGCGGGCCCGCCGGTCGGTGGCGCGCGCGCTCGCGGAGGCCGGCCTCGTCGAGGTGCTGTCCTACCCGTTCGTGGGCGAGGCCGACCTGGACGCGCTCGGGCTGCCCGACGACGACGTGCGCCGCACCACGCTGCGCCTGGCCAACCCGTTGGCCGACGACCGGCCGTTCCTGCGCGCGGACCTGCTCTCGACGCTGCTCGAGACCGCACGCCGGAACGTCTCGCGCGGCCTGCCCGACGTGGCGGTCTTCGAGGTCGGCCTGGTCACGCGGCCGACGCCGGGCACCCCGGCCCCGCCGCAGCTCCCGGTGGGCGTGCGGCCGTCCGACGACGACCTGGCGGCACTGGTGGCCGCGGTCCCCGACCAGCCGCGGCACGTCGCGGGCGTGCTCACCGGCCGCGCGGTGCCCGCCGGCTGGTGGGGCGACGGCCGCGCGGCCGACTGGACGGACGCCCTCGACGCCGCGCGCCTCGTCGCCGAGCGCGCGGGCGCGGAGGTCACGGTCCGGGCCGACTCCGGCACGATGCCGTGGCACCCCGGCCGCTGCGCGGCGGTGACGCTGCCCGACGGCGCCGTCGTCGGGCACGCGGGCGAGCTGCACCCGAAGGTGGTCGAGGCCCTGGGCCTGCCCGCCCGGGCGGTGGCGTTCGAGCTCGACCTGGGCGCGCTGATCGCCGCCGGCGGGGACGCCCCGGTCGCGGCCGAGCCGGTGTCGGCGTTCCCCGCGGCGAAGGAGGACTTCGCGTTCGTCGTCGACGCGGGCGTGCCCGCCGCCGACGTGCACGCGGCCGTCGTCGCCGGCGCGGGCCCGCTGCTCGAGGACGCGCGCCTCTTCGACGTCTTCACCGGAGAGCAGGTCGGCGAAGGGAAGAAGTCGCTCGCCTACTCGGTGCGGCTGCGCGCCGCCGACCGCACGCTGACGGCCGACGACGTGCGCGCCGTCCGCGAGGGCGTGGTCGCCGCGGCGACCGAGCGTGTCGGGGCCGTGCTGCGTGGCTGAGCGCGCCGCCGGGTCCGGGCCGCGGGGCGACGTCCCCCCCGCCCCGACCACGCCCCTCCCCCGGGCGAGCCACGGCACCCGCCGACCCGTCCCGCCCCGGCCCCCCCCAGCCAG
>NZ_JBHVSQ010000013.1:103724-118403 GCF_042885055.1 Isoptericola sp. NPDC058082
TGTGAGCATCGCTGTGGAGCGGGGGGGTGTTGGGTGGGTTTTGTGTGGTGGTGTGCTCTGTTGTTCTGGGTCGGTGTCCCCCCCCCCCCCCCCCCCGGACCGCGCTCGTCACCGGGGCGAGCCGCGGCATCGGCCGCGCGGTCGCGCTCGGGCTCGCCCGGGCCGGGCTGGACGTCGCGCTCGTGGCGCGGGACGCGGGCCGGCTGGCGGAGGTCGCGCGCGAGGTGCGCGCCCTCGGCCGGGTCGCCCTTGAGCTGCCGGCCGACGTCACCGACGCCGCGGCGGTGGCGGCCGCCGTGCGGGCGGCCGAGGCGTCCCCGGCCGACGGGGGGCTCGGGTCGGTGGACCTGCTGGTCAACAACGCCGGCCGCATCGACGCCGAGGTGCCGCTGTGGGAGGCCGACCCGGACGAGTGGTGGTCGGTGCTCGAGACGAACGTCCGGGGCCCGTTCCTGCTCGCCCGGCACGCGGTGCCGGGGATGCTGGCGCGCGGCGGCGGGCGGGTCGTCGACCTCAACAGCGGCGCCGGCTCGCACGACAACGGCGACGCGACCGCCTACAACGCGAGCAAGACCGCGCTGATGCGCCTCGGCGCCGGTCTCCACCTCGCCGGCCACGACCGGGGCCTGCGCGTGCTGGAGGTCGCGCCCGGCGTCGTGCGCACGGACATGACGGGGGCGATGCGCGCCCACGAGGGGCGGACCGAGTGGACGCCCGTCGAGCGGACGGTCGACCTCGTGACGGCGTTCGCGCGCGGCGACCTCGACGCCTGCTCCGGCTGGTTCGTCCGCGCCTCGCACGACACCCCGGAGTCCCTGGCACGTCTCGCGCAGGAGGCGGCGGCCCCCGCCGCCCGCCGGCTGCGCGTGCAGCCCGCGGCGGCGGACGACCCGCTGGCCGAGGTGCTCACCGGTCGCTGACCGGGGCACCCCGGCCGGGGCGCGAGCGGCGGGTCAGCGGCGCTCGTCGCGCCAGCGCACCCACTGCTCGACGAGCGACAGGTCGTAGTCGGGCCCGCTCGTGCCGATCGTGAACAGCGTGGCCCCGGCGTCGAGCAGCTTCTGCCCGACCTCCTCGGGCGGCGCGCCCACGCCGACCGACCGCTCCACGAGGCGACCGGTGTCGCGCCCGACGGCCTCGCCGTGCTCGTCGAGGATCGCGGACTTGCGGGTCAGGGTGTCGACGTCGCCGAAGGAGTGCCAGACGTCGGCGTGCTCGGCCACGAGGCGCAGCGTCTTCTTCTCGCCGCCCCCGCCGATCAGGATCGGGATCTCCCGCGTCGGGGCAGGGTTGGCGGCCGCGAGCCGCGCCTTGATGCGGGGGAGCGCCGCGCCCAGGTCGGCGATGCGCGAGCCCGCCGTGCCGAACTCGTAGCCGAACTGCTCGTAGTCCTTGGCGAACCAGCCGGCGCCGATGCCGAGGATCAGCCGGCCGCCGCTGATGTGGTCGACCGTGCGTGCCATGTCCGCGAGCAGGTCGGGGTTGCGGTAGGAGTTGCAGCTGACGAGGGCGCCGATCTCGACGCGCTCGGTCTGCTCGGCCCAGGCGCCGAGCATCGTCCAGCACTCGTAGTGCTTGCCGTCCGGGTCGCCCGAGAGCGGGAAGAAGTGGTCCCAGTTGAAGATCACGTCGACGCCGGCGTCCTCGGCGCGCCGGACGGCGTCGCGCATCTGGGCGTAGTCGGCGTGCTGCGGCTGGAGCTGGACCCCGATGCGGATCGGGTGGCTGGTCTCGGTCACGGCGCGAGCCTACGACCGTTCGTGCCCGTCGCCGTCACGAGCTCCGCGTGGCGACCACGAAGACGCGGCGGAAGGCCAGGGGCGTGCCGAACGGGTACCCCGGGTAGGCCTCGCGCAGGGCGGCGCCGAGCTCGGCGTCGAACCGGGCGCGCAGGTCGGTGCCGTGCGCGGCGTCGTGCGCGTCGAGCGCGTGCAGCACCGGCTGGGCGCCGGTCGCCGAGATCCAGCGCAGCACGGGGTCGTCGCCGTCGAGCACGTGCGTGTACGTGGTCTCCCAGGTGTCGACCGACCATCCCGGCCGGCCGAGGAGCGCGAGGTACTCGGCGGGGTCGCCGACGGCGCGGCGCTCGACGGGACCGACGACGGCGGCGTACGGCCCGCGCCCGGCGACCTCCCGCAGGGTGCGGTGGCTCGGGGCGTCGTGGTTGCCCGGGACGGAGAAGGCGAAGGTCTGGCGGGCCGTGGCGGCGAGGGCGGGGAGCAGGTCGCGGTGCCCGGGCACCCACTGCAGGGTGGCGTTGCTGATCACGAGGTCGGCCTCGGGGGCGGGGCCGCGTCCGGCGGCGTGGTCGCGCACGTCGGCGAGCTCGTAGCGGCCCCCGGGGTCCGCGGCGCGCGCCTTCTCGATCATCGCGGGGGAGGCGTCGAGCCCCACGAACGTGGCGGCCGGCCACCGCTCGCGCAGCACGGGGGTGAGGTGCCCCGGGCCGCAGCCCAGGTCGACGATGCTCGCCGGGTCGCGCACGACGCGCGCGACGAGCTCGCCGAAGGGGCGCGACCGTTCGGCGGTGTAGCGCAGGTACGCGGTGGGGGACCAGTCGGCCACGACAATTCCTCTCGACATCAAGTCTCTTGATGTCGAGAGACTAGCGCGCGGGCCCCGCACGCACCAGGCTGTCGACGTGGAGCCCGACAGGATCGCGCCGCCAGGCCGCGGCGGGGCGACCCCCGCGACCGTCGTCCCGTACCTCGCCGTACGGGGGGCGTCCGAGGCGATCGACTACTACCGCAGGGCCTTCGGCGCGCAGGAGCGCTTCCGGATCGAGGAGGGCGGCGTCGTCGCGCACCTCGTCGACGGTGGTGCCCGCCTCGAGCGCGGGGTCGACGACGGCCCCCAGGAGGGCTGGCGCAGCGCGTGGGTGGTGGACCCGTACGGGCACCGCTGGCACGTCTCGAGCCCGACGGCGGGCTGACCGCCACCGGTCAGGGGACCAGGAGGACCTTGCCCGTCGTGCCGCGCCCCTCCAGGGCGCGGTGCGCCTGCGCCGCGTCGGCGAGCGGGAGCCGCTCGCCGATCCGCACGTCCAGGTCGCCCGCGGCGGCCGCCCCCAGCACCTCGGCGGCCCGCCACTCGAGCTCGCCCCGGGTGAGGAGGTAGTGGGCCAGCGTCGGCCGGGTGAGGTAGAGCGACCCGCCGGAGTTCAGCCGCTGCGGGTCGAAGGGCGGCACCTGTCCCGACGCTCCGCCGAACAGCACGAGCGTGCCGCGCGGGCGCAGGGACGCGAGCGAGGCGTCGAACGTGGCGCGGCCCACGCCGTCGTACACGACGTGCACGCCGCGCCCGTCGGTGAGGTCCCGCACGACGGCGGGCAGCTCGGTCGCGAGGTCGCCCATCGCCGCGTAGTCGACGGTGTGCGCGGCGCCGGCCGCTGACGACAGGGCCGCCTTCTCGGGCGAGGACACGGTGGTGATGACGCGCCCGCCGCGCGCCACCGCGAGCTGGGTCGCGAGCAGGCCGACGCCGCCGGCGCCGGCCGTGAGCAGCACGTCGTGGCCGGGCCCGACCTCGAAGGTCGACGCGACGAGGTAGTGCGCCGTCATCCCCTGCAACGGCAGGGCGGCGGCCGTGACGAGGTCGAGGCCCGCGGGGACGCGCACGGCGTTCGCCGCCGGGACGGCGGCGAGCTCGGCGTACGAGCCGGGCGCCTCGTTCCAGGCCACCTCGTCGCCGACGGCGAAGCCCTCCACGCCGTCGCCGAGCGCCTCGACCGTCCCGGCGCCCTCGACGCCCACGACGTGCGGGTAGCGCATGGGGTACACGCCCGCCCGGCGGTAGGTGTCGATGAAGTTGACCCCCGCCGCCGCGACGCGGACGAGGAGCTCGCCCGCGCCGGGCGCGGGGTCGGGCTGCTCGACGTACTCCAGGACCTCGGGACCACCCGCCGCGCGGGCCACGACTGCGTGCATGCGTCCGAGCCTACGCAGCCGGAGGCCGGTCCAGCCGCTCGCCCGCGCGCACGGGCGCGTCGACCCGGTTGCCGGCCGGGGCGAGCGGGCAGGTCCAGGCGGGGTCGTACCGGCAGGACGGGTGGTACGCCAGGTTGAGGTCGACCACGACGAGGCCGTCGCGCCCGCCGAGGTCGGCGCCCTTGGCGGTGTCGAGGACGTACCGTCCGCCGCCGTACGTCTCGGCACCTGCGGTGCCGTCCCGCAGCGGCACGAACAGCCCGCCGCCGTACTGCGCCAGCCACCAGGCGTCGAGCGTGCCCAGCCCGGGCAGCTCGAGCACGCCGACCCGCTCCATCGTCGTCGTGCCGTCCGCGCCCGTGTCGAGCTCGAGCCGCGCCGGCGGCGCCGGACGCAGCGGCACCTCGAAGCGCACGGCCGGGTCGTACGGCCAGTACGGCAGGCCGGTGGCGCGCAGCGGGTCGTCGGCGGGCAGCGGGCTCTGCGGGTGGTCGCGGAAGAGGCCGTCGCGGCCCGCCCGCCACGTCGCGTGCCCGCTCGCGGGGTCGGGCGCCGCGCGGACGGCGGCGTAGAGCTCGGCCACGCTCCGCCGCCAGTCCGCGAGCTCGAGGGCGACCTGCGGCGTCATGCCGCCACCTCGAGCTCGCCGAGCAGGAAGGCGTCGCCGTCGTCGTGGCGCCAGTCCGCGTGCCGCCGCAGGCGCAGCCCTGCGGCCGCGGCCTGCGTCGCCAGCAGGCCCGGGTCCGCGAACGCGTCGTGGTGGGTGGGGAAGGCGCGCGGTCCGGGCCCGGGCCCGCCGAACGCCGTGAACGTCGCGGTGACGGCCCGGCCGCCGGGCCGCAGCACGCGCGCCCACTCGCGCAGCACCGCCCGCGGGTCGGGGACCAGGTGCAGGGCCGTGACGCAGGTGACGAGGTCTGCCGACCCGTCGGCCAGGGGGAGGGCGGCGGCGTCGGCCCGCAGCAGGGTCGCGCCCGGCGAGCCGCGGTGGGCGACGGCGAGCATGTCGGGGGACAGGTCGACGCCGGTCAGGCGCAGCGGCCGCGGGGCCAGCGCCACGAGCGCCCGCAGCACCAGGCCCGTCCCCGTGGCGACGTCGAGCACGTCGCGGACGTCGTCGAGCTCGCAGAACGCGGCGACCCGGGCGGCGAGGTCGCGGTGCATGGCGCTCTCGTCGTACGTCGCGGCGCGGGCGTCGTAGGCCGCCGCGACCGCGACGGATACGTCGTCGGCCGGGGCGTCGGCGGGGAGGTCTGCGGGACGGGAGGTCACGGCCTCGACCCTATGCTTCGCCCGTGACCCGAGACACCCGCGCGCCGTTCATGATCCGTCCCGCGACCGACGACGACTGGCCCGCCCTCTGGCCGACCGTCGAGGCGGTGGTGCGCGAGGGCGAGACCTACGTCTACCCGCTGGACCTCACGAGCGCGCAGGCGCGGGAGATCTGGATGGAGCGCGCCCCGGGCGCGACGGTCGTGGCGGTGGGCGCCGACGGGGCGCTGCTGGGCACGGCCAAGATGGGGCCGAACCGGCCGGGACACGGCGACCACGTGGGCACGGCGTCGTTCATGGTGTCGCCCGCCGCGCGCGGGCTCGGGGTGGGCCGGGCGCTCGGCGAGCACGTCGTCGCGTGGCACCGGGAGCAGGGCTTCCGCGGCATCCAGTTCAACGCGGTGGTGGAGTCCAACGAGGTGGCCGTGCGGCTGTGGCGGTCGCTGGGGTTCGAGGTCGTCGGCACGGTGCCGGGCGCGTTCCGCAGCCCGTCGCACGGGTACGTCGGGCTGCACGTGATGTACCTGCCGCTCGTCGCGTGACCCGCGGCGCCCGTGCCGTGAGAAACAGGTCCCGACGCTCTGCATAGGTATGTATAGTGCTGCATATGGTCAGCACTGAGTCGCGCACGTTCCGTGTCGCCGTCGCCGGTGCCTCCGGGTACGCCGGGGGCGAGTTCCTGCGCCTCGCGGCGCGCCACCGCGCGCTGGAGATCGGGGCGCTCACGGCGCACTCGAACGCGGGCGCGCGGCTCGGCGCGCTGCAGCCCCACCTGCGCTCGCTCGCCGACCGTGTCCTCGAGCCGACCACGCCCGAGGCGCTCGCGGGCCACGACGTCGTCGTGCTCGGACTCCCGCACGGGGCGTCCGGGGAGATCGCCGCGCAGCTGCCCGACGACGTGCTCGTCCTCGACCTCGGTGCCGACCACCGCCTCGCGTCCGCCGCCGACTGGGAGCAGTTCTACGGCTCGGCCCACGCGGGCACCTGGCCCTACGGCCTGCCGGAGCTGCTCCACGCGGACGGCGCGGGGCACGTCACAGGGGCCCAGCGCGACCACCTCGCGGGCGCCCGCCGGATCGCCGTGCCGGGCTGCAACGTCACCGCCGTCACCCTCGGCCTGCAGCCGGGCGTCGCCGCCGGCCTGGTCAGCCCGGCCGACGTCGTGGCGGTCCTCGCCAACGGCTACTCGGGCGCGGGCAAGTCGCTCAAGCCGCACCTGCTCGCTGCCGAGGGCCTGGGTTCCGCCGTGCCGTACGCCGTCGGCGGCACGCACCGGCACATCCCCGAGATCGCGCAGAACCTGCGCACCGCCGGGGCGCCCGCGGTGTCGATCAGCTTCACGCCCACCCTGGTGCCCATGTCGCGCGGCATCCTCGCCACCGTCACGGCGCGCCTCGCGCCGGGCCACGAGGACGCCACGGCCGCCGACGTCCGCGCCGCCTGGGCGGAGGCCTACGCCGACGAGCCGTTCGTCGAGCTGCTGCCGGAGGGTCAGTGGCCGACGACGGCCGCCACGCTCGGCGCCAACACCGCCCTGGTGCAGGTCGCCCTCGACGCCGCCGCCGGGCGGGTCGTGACCGTCACCGCCATCGACAACCTGGTCAAGGGCACCGCCGGCCAGGCGGTCCAGGCCATGAACCTCGCCCTCGGCCTGCCGGAGACGGCAGGCCTCGTCACCGAAGGAGTCGCACCGTGAGCGTCACCGCAGCGCAGGGGTTCCGGGCCGCCGGGATCACGGCCGGCCTCAAGGCCTCCGGGACCCCCGACCTCGCCCTCGTCGTCAACGACGGCCCGCAGCACGCCGCCGCCGCCGTCTTCACGAGCAACCGCGTGGTCGGCGCGCCGGTGATGTGGTCGCGTCAGGCGATCAAGGACGGGGTCGCCCGCGCCGTCGTGCTGAACTCGGGCGCCGCGAACGTGTGCACCGGCCCGGGCGGGTTCCAGGACTCCCACGCCACGGCGGAGAAGGTCGCCGAGGTGCTCGGGATCGGCGCGATCGACGTCCTGGTGGCCTCGACCGGCCTCATCGGCGTGCGCCTCGCGGCCGAGAAGCTCCTCGCCGGGATCCCGGTCGTGGCGGAGTCGCTCGGGTCGGACGAGGCGTCGGGCACGAGCGCCGCCACGGCCATCATGACCACGGACTCGGTCCCGAAGACGGCGGTGCGCACGATCGAGACGCCGTCCGGCACGGTGACGGTGGGCGGGATGGCCAAGGGGGCGGGAATGCTCGCTCCCGCGCTCGCCACGATGCTCTGCGTCATCACGACGGACGCCGTCGTGGACGCCGGGACCACCGACGCGGCGCTGCGCGCCGCGACCCGCACGACGTTCGACCGGGTCGACTCCGACGGCTGCATGTCCACGTCCGACACCGTGGTGCTGATGGCGTCGGGCGCGTCCGGGGCGACGCCGGACGACGCCGCGTTCGCCGAGGCCGTGACCGCCGTCTGCGCCGACCTGGCGCGCCAGCTCGTGGCCGACGCGGAGGGCGCGTCCCACGACGTCGCGATCACGGTCACGCACGCCACGAGCGAGGACGCCGGCCTGGCCGTCGCCCGGGCCGTGAGCCGGTCCAACCTGGTCAAGGCCGCGATCTTCGGCAACGACCCCAACTGGGGCCGGATCCTGTCGCAGGTCGGCACGGTCCCGGAGGACGTCGCGCCGTTCGACCCGCTGGAGCTCGACGTCAGCGTCAACGGCGTCATGGTGTGCAAGGCGGGCGGGGCGCACGAGTCGCCGGAGAACGTGGACCTCGCCGCGTCGCGCGACGTCGACATCACGATCGACCTGCACGCCGGGAACGCCGAGGTCACGCTGTGGACCAACGACCTCACCCACGCGTACGTGCACGAGAACAGCGCGTACAGCTCATGAGCAGCGACGTCGTGAACGGGCTCGCGCCCGAGCAGAAGGCCGAGGTGCTCCTCGAGGCGCTGCCGTGGCTCCAGGAGTTCGCCGGGGCGCTCGTCGTCGTCAAGTACGGCGGCAACGCCATGATCGACGGCGAGCTCAAGGCCGCGTTCGCGCAGGACATGGTCTTCCTGCGCCAGGTGGGGCTGCGGCCCGTCGTCGTGCACGGCGGCGGCCCGCAGATCAACGCCATGCTGGAGCGCCTGGACATCCACAGCGAGTTCCGCGGCGGCCTGCGCGTCACCACGCCCGAGGCGATGGACGTGGTGCGCATGGTGCTCACGGGCCAGGTCTCGCGCGAGCTCGTCGGCCTCATCAACGCGCACGGCCCGCACGCCGTCGGGATGTCGGGGGAGGACGCCGGGCTGTTCCGCGCCGCCCGCCGCCACGCCGTGGTCGACGGCGAGCCGGTCGACGTCGGCCTCGTGGGCGACGTCGTGCAGGTGGACGCCGGGGCGGTGCAGGACCTGCTCGACGCCGGCCGCATCCCGGTCGTGTCGACCGTCGCGCCCGACGTCGACGACCCGACCCAGGTGCTGAACATCAACGCCGACACGGCCGCCTCCGCGCTCGCGGTGGCGCTCGGCGCGAGCAAGCTCATCATGCTCACCGACGTCGAGGGCCTGTACACGTCGTGGCCCGACAAGGACTCCCTCGTCGAGGAGATCTCCGCGCCGGACCTCGCGGCCCTCCTGCCGAGCCTGACGTCCGGCATGGTGCCCAAGATGGAGGCGTGCCTGCGCGCCGTCCAGGGCGGCGTGCCGCGCGCCACCGTGATCGACGGCCGCCAGCCGCACTCCGTGCTCCTGGAGGTCTTCACCACCCGCGGCAACGGCACCATGGTCGTGCCCGCGCCGACGGCCACCACCACCGATCCCACTGCGAGCAAGGAGGCAGGCGCGTGAGCGACACCCTGCAGTCGGTGAGCGGAGGCGCCCTCGCCGACGCCTCGAACGCCGCCTGGACCGATCGCTACACCCATGCGGTGATGGACACGTTCGGCCCGCCCCAGCGTGTGCTGGTGCGCGGCGAGGGCGCCTACGTGTGGGACGCGGACGGGCGGCGCTACCTCGACCTGCTCGCCGGGATCGCGGTGAACGCGCTCGGCCACGCGCACCCCACCCTCACGGCGGCGATCAGCGCGCAGCTGGGCACCCTCGGGCACGTGTCGAACTTCTTCGCCACGCCCACCCAGATCGGCCTGGCCGAGCGGCTCCTGCACCTCGCGGGCGCGCCCGAGGGCTCCCGGGTGTTCTTCACCAACTCGGGCACCGAGGCGGTGGAAGCGGCGTTCAAGATGGCGCGCCGCAACCGTTCCGACGGACCTGGCGACGACGGCACCCGCACCCGCGTCCTGGCCCTGGAGGGCGGCTTCCACGGCCGGTCGATGGGCGCCCTCGCCCTCACGGCGAAGGCCGCGTACCGCGAGCCGTTCGAGCCGCTGCCCGGCGGCGTCGAGCACGTGCCGTTCGGCGACACCGCCGCCCTCGACGAGGCGTTCTCGCCGGAGGCCGTCGCGGAGCGGGGCGGCGTCGCGGCGCTCGTCGTCGAGCCGCTGCAGGGGGAGGCCGGCGTGCGGCCGCTGCCCCCGGGCTACCTGGCGCACGCCCGGCGGCTCACCGCCGAGGCGGGCGCGCTGCTCGTCCTCGACGAGGTCCAGACGGGCGTCGGCCGCACGGGCTCCTGGTTCGCGTTCCAGCAGCCGGAGATCGGCGGCGGCGTCGTGCCCGACGTCGTCACCGTGGCCAAGGGTCTCGGCGGCGGCTTCCCGGTGGGTGCCGCGATCGCGTTCGGCGAGCGCGCCGCGACGCTGCTCGGCCGTGGCCAGCACGGCACCACCTTCGGCGGCAACCCCGTCGCGGCCGCCGCCGGGCTGGCGACGCTCGGCGTCATCGAGCGCGACGGCCTCCTCGAGAACGTCCGCCGCGTCGGCGAGGTGCTGCGGACCGAGATCGAGGCGGCGGGCAACCCGCTCGTCGCCGGCGTGCGCGGGCAGGGTCTCCTGCTCGCCGTCCAGCTCACCCGGCCCGTCGCGGCCGACGTCGCGGCGGCGGCCCTCGAGGCGGGCTTCGTCGTCAACGCCGTCGCCCCGGACGCGATCCGCCTGGCCCCGCCGCTGATCCTCACGGCCGAGCAGGCGCGCGACGTCGCCCGGTTCTTCGCCGCCGTCACCGTCCCCGCCTCGACGCCCGTCGACCAGCCCGTTGAAGGGAAGCCCTGATGCCCCGCCACTTCCTCCGCGACGACGACCTCACCCCGGACGAGCAGCGCGAGGTCCTCGAGCTCGGCATGGCGTTCCGGGAGGACCGGTTCGTGCGCACGCCGCTCGCGGGCCCGCAGGGCGTCGCCGTGCTGTTCGACAAGCCGACGCTGCGCACGCAGGTCTCGTTCTCGACCGGCGTCGCCGAGCTCGGCGGCTTCCCGGTGATCGTCGACGGCCGCCTCGCCCAGGTGGGCGTGCGCGAGTCCGTCGCGGACGTCACGCGCGTGCTCGACCGTCAGGTGTCGGCCATCGTGTGGCGCACGTTCGGCCAGGAGCGCATCGACGAGATGGCCGCCGTCTCGCGGGTGCCGGTCGTCAACGCGCTCACCGACGGCTTCCACCCGTGCCAGATCCTGGCCGACCTGCTGACGGTCGCGCAGCACCGGGGCGGCATCTCCGCCCTGGCCGGGCAGCGGCTCGCGTACGTCGGGGACGCCGGCAACAACATGGCCGCGTCGTACCTGCTCGGCGGCGTCACCGCCGGCCTCCACGTCGCCGTGGCCGGCCCCGAGGGCTATCTCCCGCCCGAGGACGTCGTCGCCCGCGCCCGGGAGATCGCCGCCACGACCGGTGGCTCGGTGACGGTCACGACCGACGTCCGGGAGGCGGTCGCCGGGGCCGACGTCGTCGCGGCGGACACCTGGGTCTCGATGGGCGACGAGGACGAGGCCGCCGAGCGGCTCGCCGCGCTCGACGCCTACCGCGTGGACGACGCGCTGCTGGCCGCCGCGGCCGACGACGCGATCTTCCTGCACTGCCTGCCCGCCTACCGCGGCAAGGAGGTCAGCGCCTCGGTGATCGACGGCCCGTCCTCCGTCGTCTGGGACGAGGCGGAGAACCGCCTGCACGCGCAGAAGGCGCTGCTGACCTGGCTGCTGGAGCACCGGTGAGCGCGGCGGACGGGGCCCCGTCGGGCCAGGTCGCGGGCCCGACGACGAAGGCCGCCCGGCACGCGCGGATCGTCGAGATCGTGCGGCGCACGGCGATCCACTCGCAGGCCGAGCTGGCCCGCGAGCTCGCCGACGCGGGCGTCACCGTCACGCAGGGCACCCTGTCGCGCGACCTCATCGAGCTGCGGGCGGAGAAGGTCCGCAACGCGGCGGGGGCGCTCGTCTACGCCGTGCCCGGCGAGGGCGGCGACCGCAGCGTGCAGGCCGCGGGCGTGGGGGAGCACGACGTCGAGTACGTCGCCGCGCGCCTCGCCCGGCTCTGCAACGACCTGCTCGTGTCGGCGGAGGCGTCCGGGAACCTCGTGGTGCTGCGCACCCCGCCCGGCGCGGCCAACTACCTCGCGTCCGCGATCGACCACTCGGTCTTCCCGGGCGTCCTCGGCTCCATCGCGGGCGACGACACGATCCTCGTGATCGCCCGCGACCCGCTCGGCGGCGACGACCTGGCCCGGCGCTTCCTCGAGCTGACCGGGCCCTGACCCGGTCCGGACGACGCGGGACCGTGGCCCCCACGGTCCCGCACTGCCAGACTTGACCCGAACCCCCTCGCAAGAAAGAGAACTGTGATGACTGATCGCGTCGTGCTCGCCTACTCGGGCGGCCTGGACACCTCCGTGGCCATCGGCTGGATCGCCGAGGCCACCGGGGCCGAGGTCGTGGCCGTGGCCGTCGACGTCGGCCAGGGCGGCGAGGACATGAACGTCATCCGCAAGCGCGCGCTCGACTGCGGCGCCGTCGAGGCGTACGTCGCCGACGCGCGCGACGAGTTCGCGGCGGAGTACTGCATGCCCGCGCTCAAGGCCAACGGGATGTACCTCGACCGCTACCCGCTGGTCTCCGCGATCTCCCGCCCGGTGATCGTCAAGCACCTCGTGCGCGCCGCGCGCCAGTTCGGCGCGACGACCGTCGCGCACGGCTGCACCGGCAAGGGCAACGACCAGGTCCGCTTCGAGGTCGCGACGACGTCGCTGGCCCCGGACCTCAAGTCCATCGCCCCGGTGCGCGACCTCGCGCTCACGCGCGAGAAGGCCATCGACTACGCGGAGCGGCACGACCTGCCGATCGCGACCACCAAGAAGAACCCGTTCTCGATCGACCAGAACGTGTGGGGTCGCGCGGTGGAGACCGGCTTCCTCGAGGACATCTGGAACGAGCCCACCAAGGACGTCTACTCCTACACGGACGACCCGACGTTCCCGCCGGTCGCCGACGAGGTCGTCATCACCTTCGACCAGGGCGTGCCGGTCGCGCTCGACGGCGTCGCCGTGACCCCGCTGCAGGCGATCCAGGAGATGAACCGCCGCGCCGGCGCCCAGGGCGTGGGCCGCATCGACATCGTCGAGGACCGCCTCGTGGGCATCAAGTCCCGCGAGATCTACGAGGCGCCCGGTGCCGTCGCGCTCATCGCCGCGCACCAGGAGCTGGAGAACGTCACGCTCGAGCGCGAGCAGGCCCGCTTCAAGCGGCAGGTCGAGCAGCGCTGGACCGAGCTGGTCTACGACGGCATGTGGTTCTCCCCGCTGAAGAAGAACCTCGACACCTTCGTCGACGAGACCCAGAAGTACGTCTCCGGCGACATCCGCATGGTGCTGCACGGCGGCCGGGCCACCGTGACCGGCCGCCGCTCGGAGTCGAGCCTGTACGACTTCAACCTCGCCACCTACGACGAGGGCGACTCGTTCGACCAGTCGCACGCCCGGGGCTTCATCGAGATCTACGGCCTCGCCGCCAAGCAGGCCGCGGCCCGTGACGAGAAGTTCGGCAACGGCGTGGACTTCGGCGTCGGGGAGTTCTGACGTGGGCTCCGAGGTCACGCCGGGCGCAGGGCCCGACGCGGTGACGACGCAGGGCGACAACGTCTCCCTGTGGGGCGGCCGGTTCTCCGGCGGCCCGTCGCCGGAGCTGCAGGCGCTGTCCCAGTCGACGCACTTCGACTGGGTGCTCGCGCCGTACGACATCCGCGGCTCCCGGGCGCACGCCCGCGTGCTGCACGCGGCGGGCCTGCTGACCGACGACGAGCTGGCCGGCATGCTCGACGCGCTGGACGTCCTGCTGGCCGACGTCCAGTCGGGCGCGTTCCTCCCGGTGCTGGGCGACGAGGACGTGCACACGGCCCTCGAGCGCGGCCTCATCGAGCGCGCGGGCACCGAGCTCGGCGGCAAGCTCCGCGCGGGCCGCTCGCGCAACGACCAGATCGCCACCCTCGTGCGGCTGTACCTGCGCGACCAGGCGCGCGTCGTCGTGCGGCAGGTGCTCGACGTCGTGGACACGCTCATCGTGCAGGCGCAGGACGCCGGCGAGGCCGTGATGCCGGGCCGCACGCACCTGCAGCACGCCCAGCCGGTGCTGCTGGCGCACCAGCTCCTGGCCCACGCGTGGCCGCTGCTGCGCGACGTCGACCGGCTCGTGGACTGGGACGTGCGCGCGGCACGCTCGCCCTACGGGTCGGGGGCGCTCGCGGGCTCGTCGCTGGGGCTCGACCCGGCGGCGGTCGCGACCGAGCTCGGCTTCGACGGCCCGGTGGAGAACTCGATCGACGGCACGGCCGCGCGCGACGTCGTCGCGGAGTTCGCGTTCGTGTCCGCGATGGTCGGGATCGACCTGTCCCGGCTCTCGGAGGAGATCATCCTCTGGAACACGAAGGAGTTCGGCTTCGTGCGGCTGGACGACTCGTGGTCGACCGGGTCGAGCATCATGCCGCAGAAGAAGAACCCCGACATCGCGGAGCTCGCCCGCGGCAAGGCGGGCCGGCTCGTGGGTGACCTCACCGGGCTGCTCACCACGCTCAAGGGCCTGCCGCTGGCGTACAACCGCGACCTGCAGGAGGACAAGGAGCCGGTCTTCGACCAGGTCTCCACCCTCACGGTGCTGCTTCCTGCGTTCGCGGGCATGGTCCGCACCCTCACGTTCGACACGGCGCGGATGGCCGAGCTCGCCCCGCAGGGCTTCTCGCTGGCCACCGACATCGCCGAGTGGCTGGTGCGCGAGGGCGTGCCGTTCCGGGTCGCGCACGAGGTGGCGGGCGCCTGCGTCCGGGTCTGCGAGGAGCGCGGCATCGAGCTGTGGGACCTCACGGACGCCGATCTCGCCGCGATCTCCGAGCACCTGACCCCGGGGGTGCGCGAGGTGCTGAGCGTCGAGGGCTCCGTGGCGTCGCGCGACGGCGTCGGCGGCACGGCGCCCGCGCGGGTCACCGAGCAGGTGGAGGCCGCCAAGGAGCGCTCGGCCGAGTTCCGCATCTGGGCGGACAGCTGAGCGGATCCGTACCGACGTCGGGGACGGCCCTTCCCGGGGGGGGGGGCGGAGTTGTTTTCGGTGTGGGGTGTCCAGGGGGGGGAAGGTTCAAAATGGGGGAAAA
>NZ_JBHVSQ010000013.1:118413-125160 GCF_042885055.1 Isoptericola sp. NPDC058082
CGCATCCAGTGGGGTCAACCGGGCGGGGGGATACCACAACGAATGTCTCGACGGCTTTCCGCCTCTGGACAAACAGCCAAGCGACCCCTCACCGACGTCTCCCCCCCCCTCTCCGGAGGGCGCGGCCGACGTCGTTCGCGGTGCGGGTCGTCCGGCAGGGAGAATGTCCGACGTGACGACGACCGACCTCGAGGAGGGACAGGCGTGACGGTGCCCGACGACGTCCTGGGGCGACTGGTGTCGCGCGTGCGCGCGACGCCGCCCAGGCTGCCCGCCCGGGGAGCGGACCGGCCGGAGGAGGGGACTCGGCTCGTGGTCGTGGACGGCCCGGCGGGCTCGGGCAAGTCGTCGTTGGCCGCGCAGCTCGCACGGGTTCTGCCCGCGCAGGTGGTCCACATGGACGACCTCTACGACGGCTGGTCCGGGCTGGCCGCCGGCGTCGAGCGGCTGCACGAGCAGGTCCTCGGCCCGCTCGCCGCGGGCGAGGACGGCCGCTACCAGCGCTACGACTGGGAGAGCGGCGGGTACGCCGAGTGGCACGACGTCCCGCGCGCGCCGTACCTCGTCGTGGAGGGCTGCGGGGCCGGGGACCCGAGGGTCGACGACGTCTCGGCCCTGCTCGTGTGGGTCGAGACCGACGACGCGCTGCGGCTCACGCGCGGCCTCGCGCGCGACGGCGAGGAGGCGCGGGGGCACTGGAAGGCGTGGATGGCGGCGGAGAGCGCGCTCTACGCGGCGCACCGGACCGCGCGCCGCGCCGACGTGCGCCTGGACGGTTGGGGTCAGGTCACGTGGCCGACGCACGGGATCTGACGGTGCGGGGCGGCGAGCGGGACGCCGTCGTGCCGGCGCGCGAGTGGTTCGCGCGGGACGTCCGGCTCGTCGCGCGGGACCTGCTCGGCGCGCTGCTCACCCGCCGCGCGCCCGACGGCGCCGTCACCCTGCGGATCACCGAGGTGGAGGCGTACGCGGGCACGGCCGACCCGGGGTCGCACGCGTTCCGGGGTGAGACGGCGCGCAACCGCACGATGTTCGGCGAGCCCGGACACGTCTACGTGTACCGGCACCTGGGGCTGCACCACTGCATGAACGTCGTGTGCAGCCCGCCGGGCGAGGCGTCGGCGGTGCTGCTGCGGGCGGGCGAGGTGGTCGGGGGAGCGGACCTCGCCCGCGAGCGGCGCGCGGCGGCGGGCGTGACGCGGTCCGACGTCGACCTGGCGCGCGGCCCGGCGCGGCTGACGGTCGCCCTGGCGATCGACCGGGACGACGACGGCGCGGACGTCACGGACCCGGACGGCGACCTGGTGCTGCGGGTGCCCGACCGTACCGCCGACCGTGCCGCCGACCGTGCCGCCGACCGTGCCGCCGATGAGGTCGCGACGGGTCCCCGCGTCGGCGTGAGCGGCGAGGGAGGCCGGGCGGACCGGTTCCCGTGGCGGGTGTGGCTGGCGGGCGACCCGACGGTCTCGCCGTACCGGGCCGCGGAATCCCGGCGCCGACGGCGGTAGGCGTCGGGCACACTAGGAGGGCGGCCCGACCGGGTCGCGATCCCTTTCCCCGAGGAGCACACGGTGACCGACGTTCTCGACGAGCTGCACTGGCGAGGCCTGGTGGCGCAGTCCACCGACGAGGCCGCGCTGCGTTCTGCGCTGGCCGAGGGACCCGTCACCTATTACGCGGGCTTCGACCCGACGGCGCAGAGCCTGCACGTCGGGCACATGGTCCAGCTGCTGAACATGCGTCGGCTCCAGCTCGCCGGGCACCGTCCTCTTGCGCTGGTCGGCGGGGCCACGGGGCTGATCGGCGACCCGCGCCCGACCACGGAGCGTTCGATGCAGTCGCGCGACGTCGTCGCCGGCTGGGTGGACCGCATCCGCGCGCAGATCGAGCCGTTCCTGGACTTCGAGGGGCCGGCGGCCGCGCGCATGGTCAACAACCTCGACTGGACCGGCGCCATGTCGGCGATCGACTTCCTGCGCGACGTGGGCAAGCACTTCCGGGTGGGCACGATGCTCGGCAAGGACATCGTGGCCCGGCGCCTGCGGTCGGACGAGGGCATCAGCTACACCGAGTTCAGCTACCAGGTGCTGCAGGGCATGGACTTCCGGGAGCTGTACGAGCGCCACGGGTGCACGCTGCAGCTCGGCGGCAACGACCAGTGGGGCAACCTGCTGTCCGGGGTCGAGCTGATCCGCAAGACGGACGGCGCGGCCGTGCACGCCCTGACGTCGCCCCTCATCACCAAGGCCGACGGCACCAAGATGGGCAAGTCGGAGGGCGGGGCGGTCTGGCTCGACCCGGAGCTCACGAGCCCGTACGCCTTCTACCAGTTCTGGGTGAACACCGCGGACGCGGACGTCGTGAAGTACCTCAAGGTCTTCACCTTCCGGTCGCGGGAGGAGATCGAGGCGCTCGAGGGCGAGGTGGCGGAGCGCCCCTTCGCCCGCGAGGCGCAGCGGGCGCTCGCCGGCGACCTGACCACCCTGGTGCACGGTCAGGCGGCGACCGACGCCGTCATCACGGCGAGCCAGGCCCTCTTCGGGCGCGGCGAGCTGCAGGGACTGGACGCGGGGACGCTCGGCGCCGCCGTCGCGGAGCTCCCGCGCACGACGGCGAAGGCGGGCGACCTCGTCGTCGACGCCTTCGTGGGCTCGGGCCTGGTCGCGTCGAAGGCCGCCGCGCGCCGCGCGATCGGCGAGGGCGGGGCCTACGTGAACAACACCAAGGTGGAGTCCGAGGACGCGGCCCTGCGCACCGAGGACCTGCTGCACGGCCGCTACGCCGTCCTTCGTCGCGGCAAGCGGACCCTCGCGGTGGCCGTCGCGGAGTGATGCCCCGCGTGCTGTCGTCCGCGTGATGTCGAGGGTTCCGGGGGAGCGCGAGCTCCCCCGGGGCCCTCGCCGCACGTCGAGCGAGGCCCGCACGGCGTCGACGGCCGCACCAGATCGTGCGACGTCCCGGTATTCCTGCAGGTCAGAGCGCGATTTGGCGCCCCGGCCGGAGTGTGTGTAATGTTCTGGTCGTTCGCCCGACAGGGAGAACGGACACCGAGGAGACAGCCGCGAGGCTGGGTACCGGTGGCCGGCCCGGGGCGGACACCCGAATCCTTCTTCACGAGGTCGACTAGTGCGCCCTCGTTCGGGACCGGGACGTTCGAACCGACACGCCGGGCCAACGGCCGGGAGTTGACGGGGAAGAACGAACCGAGTAAGGTTGAGGGGTTGCCCCGGCGGGGTCGGAACGGTTGGTTCTGGTTCTGCGGTGTGCGTCGGTTGTTTGAGAACTCAACAGTGTGTTTGATAGTCAATGCCAAATTTTTGAACCCTTTGTGGTTCCTTTGGATCGGACTGAGCAGTTCAGCTTGGTCTGGCCAGTATCGTTGAATGCTGCGGGCTCTTTTGGGGGTTCGTGGTGTTTCTCTTCTTTTACGGAGAGTTTGATCCTGGCTCAGGACGAACGCTGGCGGCGTGCTTAACACATGCAAGTCGAACGGTGAAGTCCCAGCTTGCTGGGATGGATCAGTGGCGAACGGGTGAGTAACACGTGAGCAACCTGCCCTCCACTTCGGGATAAGCCTTGGAAACGGGGTCTAATACCGGATATGAGCCTGCATCGCATGGTGTGGGTTGGAAAGTTTTTCGGTGGGGGATGGGCTCGCGGCCTATCAGCTTGTTGGTGGGGTGATGGCCTACCAAGGCGTCGACGGGTAGCCGGCCTGAGAGGGCGACCGGCCACACTGGGACTGAGACACGGCCCAGACTCCTACGGGAGGCAGCAGTGGGGAATATTGCACAATGGGCGAAAGCCTGATGCAGCGACGCCGCGTGAGGGATGACGGCCTTCGGGTTGTAAACCTCTTTCAGCAGGGAAGAAGCGCAAGTGACGGTACCTGCAGAAGAAGCGCCGGCTAACTACGTGCCAGCAGCCGCGGTAATACGTAGGGCGCAAGCGTTGTCCGGAATTATTGGGCGTAAAGAGCTCGTAGGCGGTCTGTCGCGTCTGGTGTGAAATCCCGAGGCTCAACCTCGGGCTTGCATCGGGTACGGGCAGACTAGAGTGCGGTAGGGGAGACTGGAATTCCTGGTGTAGCGGTGGAATGCGCAGATATCAGGAGGAACACCGATGGCGAAGGCAGGTCTCTGGGCCGCAACTGACGCTGAGGAGCGAAAGCATGGGGAGCGAACAGGATTAGATACCCTGGTAGTCCATGCCGTAAACGTTGGGCACTAGGTGTGGGGCTCATTCCACGAGTTCCGTGCCGCAGCTAACGCATTAAGTGCCCCGCCTGGGGAGTACGGCCGCAAGGCTAAAACTCAAAGGAATTGACGGGGGCCCGCACAAGCGGCGGAGCATGCGGATTAATTCGATGCAACGCGAAGAACCTTACCAAGGCTTGACATGTACGAGAACACGCTAGAGATAGCGGACTCTTTGGACACTCGTATACAGGTGGTGCATGGTTGTCGTCAGCTCGTGTCGTGAGATGTTGGGTTAAGTCCCGCAACGAGCGCAACCCTCGTCCTATGTTGCCAGCGGGTTATGCCGGGGACTCATGGGAGACTGCCGGGGTCAACTCGGAGGAAGGTGGGGATGACGTCAAATCATCATGCCCCTTATGTCTTGGGCTTCACGCATGCTACAATGGCCGGTACAGAGGGCTGCGATACCGTAAGGTGGAGCGAATCCCAAAAAGCCGGTCTCAGTTCGGATTGGGGTCTGCAACTCGACCCCATGAAGTCGGAGTCGCTAGTAATCGCAGATCAGCAACGCTGCGGTGAATACGTTCCCGGGCCTTGTACACACCGCCCGTCAAGTCACGAAAGTTGGTAACACCCGAAGCTCATGGCCCAACCGGTTTTCCGGGGGGAGTGGTCGAAGGTGGGACTGGCGATTGGGACTAAGTCGTAACAAGGTAGCCGTACCGGAAGGTGCGGCTGGATCACCTCCTTTCTAAGGAGCATCTGATACCCCCGCGTAGCTTCGCGATCGGGTCTGCCAGGTTGTCTGGTGGGTCTGGTGGTGGGGTGGGGGTCAGGCAGACCATCTGAGGCGCCGTTTGAGTGTCTGGTGGTTGCTCACGGGTGGAACATTGACTAGAAGGATCGGTTCGGCGTTCGGTCGCCGGCTAGTACACATCGTGGCTCTTCGGGGTCGGCAGTCTTCGGGCTGGCAGTCTTCGGGCTGGGTGGGGGAACGCTGGTGGTGGGGGGTTGGTCTGGTTCGCAAGCACACTGTTGGGTCCTGAGGCAATCGGCCCGCTCTGTTCGGATCGCCCCTGTGGGGTGGTGCGGGTGGGTGGTCGGGGGTCTTGATGGATACGGGTCGTGGGTCGGGTGTGAACCGCCTGCACGGGGTGTGGTCCCTGGGAGCGTGAGCTTCTGGGGATCGTGTCTGGTGGGGGTAGGCGTGCCGGGGGTCTGCGGGTCGTCCGTTGCTTGAGAACTGCACAGTGGACGCGAGCATCCCAGATGTTCAATGACTAGTTGATTTGTTTCGACTAGTTTCTTGATCTCTGTGAAATATTGTAGTGTGTCGAAGTTTTTAAGGGCACAGGGTGGATGCCTTGGCACTAGGAGCCGAAGAAGGACGTGGTAGCCTGCGATAAGCCTCGGGGAGTTGGCAAACGAGCTGTGATCCGAGGGTGTCCGAATGGGGGAACCCGGCTGGGGTCATGCCCAGTCACCTGCATCTGAATACATAGGGTGCAGGGGGGAACGTCGGGAAGTGAAACATCTCAGTACCGACAGGAAGAGATATTCCGTGAGTAGTGGCGAGCGAAAGCGGATGAGGCCAAACCGTGTGTGTGTCAAGCTGTCAGGCGTTGCACATGCGGGGTTGTGGGACCTTCTGACCAGATCTGACAGTCTGGTAGCCAGTAAGAAAGCCGTGTCATAGTCGAACCGCATTGAAAGGCGGACCGTAGTGGGTGTGAGTCCCGTAGACGAAATGGTGCGGCCTGGTTGAGGGGATCCCAAGTAGCACGGGGCCCGAGAAATCTCGTGTGAATCTGGCAAGACCACTTGCTAAGCCTAAATACTACCTAGTGACCGATAGCGGACTAGTACCGTGAGGGAAAGGTGAAAAGTACCCCGGGAGGGGAGTGAAATAGTACCTGAAACCGTGTGCCTACAATCCGTCGGAGCCTCCCTAGCAGGGGTGACGGCGTGCCTTTTGAAGAATGAGCCTGCGAGTTAGTGCTCGGTGGCGAGGTTAACCCGTGTGGGGAAGCCGTAGCGAAAGCGAGTCCGAATAGGGCGATACAGTCGCCGGGTCTAGACCCGAAGCGAAGTGATCTAGCCATGGGCAGGTTGAAGCGCCGGTAAGACGGCGTGGAGGACCGAACCCACTTAGGTTGAAAACTGAGGGGATGACCTGTGGTTAGGGGTGAAAGGCCAATCAAACTTCGTGATAGCTGGTTCTCCCCGAAATGCATTTAGGTGCAGCGTCACGTGTTTCTTGCCGGAGGTAGAGCTACTGGATGGCTAATGGGCCCTACCAGGTTACTGACGTCAGCCAAACTCCGAATGCCGGTAAGACATAGCGTGGCAGTGAGACTGCGGGGGATAAGCTTCGTAGTCGAGAGGGAAACAGCCCAGATCATCGGCTAAGGCCCCTAAGCGTGTGCTCAGTGGGAAAGGATGTGGAGTTGCACAGACAACCAGGAGGTTGGCTTAGAAGCAGCCACCCTTGAAAGAGTGCGTAATAGCTCACTGGTCAAGTGATTCCGCGCCGACAATGTAGCGGGGC
>NZ_JBHVSQ010000014.1:0-78915 GCF_042885055.1 Isoptericola sp. NPDC058082
AGGCAGGGGGGGGGGGGGTTTTGGGGGGGGGGGGGGGGGGGGAGAAAAAAAAGACCCCCTCCCCCCCCTCCCCCCGGGGGCGACACAGCCCCCCCCCCCCCCCCGAGAGGTGGCGCGGGGCCTCGTCGTTCCTAGGCTGGGGATCATGGTCGCCCGCCCCGAGACGCCGTCCCGCTCCCTCCCGCCCGTGCCGGTGGTGCTCGTGCACGGCTCCCGCACGTCCGCGACCATGTGGCGGCGCCAGCTCGAGGCGCTGGGGCGCGCCGGGGTCCCCGCCGTCGCGACGGACCTGCCGGGCCACGGCACGCGCCGGGGCGAGCCGTTCACCCTCGACGGCGCGGTGGAGGCGGTGCGCCGCGACGTCGACGCGCTGGGCGGGCGCGCCATCGTGGCGGGCCTGTCCCTCGGCGGCTACGTCGCCATCGAGCACCGCGCACGCCGTCCCGGGCAGTGCGCCGGCCTCGTCGCCGCGTCCTGCTGCACGGTGTCGTCGTCGTCGCTGCGCCCGGCGTGGCTGTCGCTCGCCCGGTGGATCGAGGGCTGGCCCGACCAGGGCGCCCGGCTGAACGACACGTTCGTCCGCCTCGCCCTCGACGGCGAAGGGGCGGAGGACCTGGGGGCCGGCGGGTACGCCCTGCGCGCCATGACCGAGGTGCTGCGGGAGGTGGGCCCGACCGACACGCTCGGCGCCCTCGCGGCCGCGAGCAGCCCCGTGTGGTTCGTCAACGGGCGCTACGACCACTTCCGCGGGCAGGAGCGCGCGTTCGTCGCCGCGGCCCGGGCCGGCGGCGCGCCGGCCCGGCTGGTCGTGGTGCCGCACGCCCGCCACCTCGTCAGCCTCGACGCCCCGGTCGCCTTCACCCGGGCCCTCCTCGAGGCCGAGGCGGTCGTGGCCGCGGCGGAGGTGGACCGCAACGCGGCACCCGTCGTCCGAGCGGGACCGCCGGCGCCGGTCAGGTGAGCGTCAGGTCCCACGCCCGCGCACCCCCGACGAGCGCGGCGGAGTTGGGGACGACCACGACGTCGTCGCCCAGGCGGTCGAGGGCGGCCGGCGTGATGCGGCGGGAGTTGCCGCCGCCCAGGTACAAGCGGTCCCAGCGGAACACCGGGCGCAGCCCGTCGACCGTCGCGACGACCCGCCGCGACCACAGCCCGTCGCCCAGCCGCCGTCGCTCCGGCTCGCCGACGTACTGGTCGTACGTCGCGCCGCGGCGCACGGGGGCGTGCGACCACTCCAGGTGCGGGGCGAGCAGACCGCCGTCGAACAGCGCCGACCCCAACCCGGTGCCGAGGGTGAGCACCAGCTCGACCCCGGAGCCCGCGACGACGCCGGCGCCGTGCACCTCGGCATCGTTGAGCACGAGGGCCGGCACGCCGAGCCGTCGGGCGAGCGCGCCGCGGACGTCGAAGCTGGCCCACGCCTCCACGAGCTCGGGCAGCACCCGCGAGCGGGGGCCCGAGCGGGTGACGTAGTGCGGGGTGTGGACGACCACGCCGTGGCGGATCATGCCCGGCATCCCGAGGGTGACCCGGTGCGCGGCGGGGAGACGCTCCGCGATGCCTGCCACGGTGTCCAGGAGCAGGCTCGGGGGCAGCGGGTAGGGGGTGGGGACGCGCACAGGCGACGCGTGCGCGGTGCCCGCGGAGTCCAGCACCGCCGCCTTGATGCCCCCGCCGCCGCAGTCGACGGCGAGGGTGAGCACGTCGGAGGGCGCGGGCGCTCGGGAGGTACCGCCGCCGGGGCCGGGTTCGGGGGTGCGCGCCGTGGCGCCTGGGTCGACCATCACGGGACATCATCCGGCCACAATGGGTCCGTGAGCACGCCGACACCTCCCGCCGACGCCCTCCGGGTGCGGCTCGACCTCGCCTACGACGGCACCCACTTCGCGGGCTGGGCCACCCAGCCGCGGCTGCGCACCGTGCAGGGGGTGCTGGAGGACGCCCTCGCGACCGTGCTGCGGACCGGACCCCTCGGCCTGCCCCGCCCGCGGCTGACGGTGGCGGGGAGGACCGACGCGGGGGTGCACGCCCGCGGCCAGGTGGCGCACGTCGACGTGTCGCGCGAGCGTTGGGCGGAGATGCCCGGGCGGTCCGACCGGGAGCCCGGCGTCGCCCTCGCCGACCGGCTGGCCGGCGTCCTGCCGCCCGACGTCGTCGTGCACCGGGCCGCGGTGGCACCGGCGGGGTTCGACGCGCGGTTCTCCGCGCTGCACCGCCGCTACGCCTACCGGGTGGCCGACCGCCCGGACCTGCGCGACCCGCTGCGTCGTGACTGGGTGCTCTGGCACCGCCGCCCGCTCGACGTCGAGGCGATGCACCGGGCGATGCAGCCGTTGGTCGGGCTGCACGACTTCGCGGCCTTCTGCAAGCCCCGCGAGGGCGCCACGACCATCCGCGAGCTCACGCACCTGTCGTGGGACCGCCCCGCGGACGGGCCGGACGCCGGGCTCGTCGTCGCGACCGTGCAGGCCGACGCGTTCTGCCACTCGATGGTGCGCGCGCTGGTCGGCATGTCGCTGGCCGTGGGGGAGGGGCGCCGCGGCCCGGACGAGCCCGCCGCGGTGCTGGCGGGGCGGTCCCGCTCCGCGGCGTCCGGCGTCGTCGCGGCCCGGGGGCTGACTCTCGAGCGGGTCGCCTACCCGGACGACGACGAGCTCGCCGCGCGCGCCGAGCGCGTCCGCGCCCGGCGGGACCCGGGCGAGGTCGACGCCGGCTGAGCCCGAGGGGCCCCGGCGGCGGCTCGTCGACGCTACGGTTCCTCCACCCAGTGGACGGCGGCCTCCTCGGCGCTGGCACCCGCGCCGTCGATGCCGGCGTCCTCGCCGTAGACGTCGTTCTCGCGGTCGCCGTCCTCCCCGGGGTCGGCGAAGGGGTCCTCCGCGAGCCGACCGGCACGGGTCGTGTCCGGGCGATCCAGCGGGTCGCGTTCCCAGACGTCCGGCTGCTCCTCGGCGAGGCGCTGGTCCAAGGGCTCGCCGGCGGACTCCTCCCACGCCGTCTCGCCCCAGTGGTTCGACCGCGACCGCTCCAGCGGGGAGTAGCCCTCGTCGAGGACGTCGTCGAGGTCGGGATCGAGGAGCGTGTCCTCCTGGGGCAGCTGGTCCTCGTCGCCCTCGGCGCCGGTCTCGGGGTCCGGGGAGGTGCCGGGTGTCTCCTGGGTCATGTCACCACGGTGCACCCGCGGCGGTGCCGCTGCAACGAGGGCGGCCGGGCCGGACCGTGCGGTTGCGAGGCCGCCCGCGCCCGTTAGCGTGACCGGCAGGTGCGCCCGACGGGCGCGGCACGACGAGGAGCCCTCCATGCCTGCTTCCATGCCCGGTGCAGCGTCCGGTGGAGCGGCGGGCGCGTCCATCGACGACCTGCTCGCCGAGATCCCGATCGACCAGATCGCCGGACAGCTCGGCGTCGACGCCGAGCAGGCCCAGCGGGCCGTCGGCGGGGCGCTGCCCGCGCTCTTCGGCGGCCTCAAGGCGAACGCCGACGACCCGGCCGGCGCGGCGTCGCTGGCGGGTGCCCTCTCCCAGCACGACCCCGGCCTGGTCGAGGGCGGGATCGACGTCGCCCAGGTCGACACGGCGGACGGCGAGAAGATCGTGGACCACGTGTTCGGCGCGAACAAGGACCAGGTGGTCGCGCAGCTGTCCGGGGCGGCGGGCACGGACTCGGGGGTCCTGCAGAAGCTGCTCCCGATCCTCGCACCGCTCGCCCTGTCCTTCCTGTCGAAAAAGCTCGGCGGCGGTCAGGCGACCGCGTCGGGCGAGCCTGCCGAGGGCTCGGCCGGCGGTGGCCTCGGCGACCTCCTCGGCGGGCTGCTCGGCGGCGGCGGGTCGGCCGGCGGTCTCGACGTCGGCGGGCTGCTCGGCAGCCTGGGCGGGCTGCTCGGCGGCGGGCGTCGCTGAGACCGTCCCCGGTGTCGTCGGACCCCGGTGCCGGCGTGACCGGCGTCGCTTTGACCCGTGTGCAGGGCGACCGCTAAACTGGCTCGTCGTTGTGCTATGCCTCCGGCGTCCCGCGTCGTCAGCGCGCCCACTCGCACCGACGATGCCTCGGCCAGGACGCCACCGGAGCACCCGCGCACAACACCTGACTCATCGGGCGCTGCTTCTCGCCCGACGACACCGAACACGAAAAGGTGACGCAACCGTGCGTACTTACACCCCCAAGCCCGGCGACGTCCAGCGCGACTGGTACGTCGTCGACGCGACCGACGTCGTCCTCGGCCGCCTGGCGAGCCAGGTCGCCACCCTCCTGCGCGGGAAGCACAAGCCGACCTTCGCCCCGCACGTCGACGGCGGTGACTTCGTCATCGTCATCAACGCGGACAAGGTCGCCCTGAGCGGCAACAAGCGGGAGACCAAGCTGGCCTACCGCCACTCCGGCTACCCGGGTGGTCTCCGCTCGGTCAACTACGGCGAGCTTCTCGAGAAGAACCCCGAGCGGGCAGTGGAGAAGGCCGTGCGCGGCATGCTCCCGAAGACGTCCCTCGGTCGCGACCAGCTGGGCAAGCTGAAGGTCTACCGCGGCGCGGAGCACCCGCACGCGGCGCAGCAGCCCAAGCAGTTCGAGATCACCCAGGTTTCGCAGCAGGCCTGAGCCGCTGCCGGATGCAAAGCGAAGGATTCACAGTGGCCGAGACCACCGTCGACACCGAGCTGGACGAGAACACGCCCAGCACCTACACCTCTGAGTCCGCCGCGCCCGTCGCGGACGGCGGCCAGTCCATCACCGCTCCCGGCGCGGCCGTCGGTCGCCGTAAGGAGGCCGTGGCGCGCGTGCGCCTCGTCCCCGGCACCGGGACGTGGAAGATCAACGGTCGCACCCTCGAGGACTACTTCCCGAACAAGGTGCACCAGCAGCTCGTGAACTCGCCGCTGAAGCTGGTCGAGGTCGAGGGCCGCTTCGACGTCATCGTCCGCATCACCGGCGGCGGCCCCTCGGGCCAGGCCGGTGCGGTGCGCCTGGGCATCGCCCGCGCGCTCAACGCGATCGACTCCGAGGCGAACCGCCCCGCGCTGAAGAAGGCCGGCTACCTCACGCGTGACCCGCGTGCGGTCGAGTCCAAGAAGGCCGGTCTCAAGAAGGCGCGCAAGGCGCCGCAGTACTCGAAGCGCTGATCGAGCGCTCCTGGCCTTCGGGCATCGACAGGAGCGTCAGCGTCACGGACGGCCCCGTCGGAACTCTTCCGGCGGGGCCGTCCTCATGTCCGGCTACGATCGGTGCGGCGTCCGCGGGGGCGCCGTGGGGTGTGCGTGCGGATCCACCGCCGCGCCCGGAGGAGGAGACATCGTGCGACTGTTCGGCACCGACGGGGTCCGTGGGCTCGCCAACCGGGACGTCACCGCGGACCTGGCCCTCGGGCTCGGCAGCGCGGCGGCCCACGTGCTCGGCACGTCGGGCGACTTCGCCGGCCACCGCCCGCGCGCCGTCGTGGGGCGAGACCCGCGCGTGTCCGGGGAGTTCCTGTCCGCCGCGGTCGGCGCCGGCCTCGCCAGCTCCGGCGTGGACGTGGTCAACCTGGGCGTGCTGCCCACCCCGGCGCTGGCCCACCTCGTGGGGGCGATGGACATGGACCTCGGCGTGATGATCTCCGCGTCCCACAACGCGATGCCGGACAACGGCATCAAGTTCTTCGCGCGCGGCGGCCTCAAGCTGGCCGACCACGTCGAGGACGAGATCGAGGCGCGTCTCGGCCAGGACTGGGAGCGGCCGATCGGCGCCGACGTCGGCCGCATGCGCTCCGACACCGGCATCGCCGCGCAGCAGTACGTCGAGCACCTCGTGGCGAGCATCGGGACCACCCCGGACGTCCGCCCGCTGGAGGGCCTGCGCATCGCCGTGGACGCCGCGAACGGCGCCGCGAGCCAGGTCGGTCCGGAGGCGCTGCGCGAGGCGGGGGCCGACGTCGTCGTCATCAACGCGAGCCCCGACGGCCGCAACATCAACGAGAAGGCCGGCTCCACCCACCCGGAGCAGCTGCAGGCCGTCGTCGTGGCCGCGGAGGCCGACTTCGGCGTCGCGTTCGACGGCGACGCCGACCGCTGCCTCGCCGTCGACCACGGGGGCGTGCTGGTGGACGGCGACCAGATCCTCGGGATCCTGGCCCGCGCGCTCAAGGACGAGGGCCGGCTGCCGTCGGACACGCTGGTCGTCACCGTGATGAGCAACCTGGGCCTCCTGCTCGCGATGCGCGAGTCAGGCATCACCACGATCCAGACGGGCGTGGGCGACCGGTACGTGCTCGAGGAGATGCGGGCGCACGGGTACGGGCTCGGCGGCGAGCAGTCGGGCCACATCATCCTCGCCGACCACGCCACGACCGGCGACGGCGTCCTCACCGCGCTGCACCTCGCCGCGCGCGTGAAGGCGACCGGTCGGCGCCTGGCCGACCTCGCCGCCGACGTCCCCCGCCTCCCGCAGACGCTCGTCAACGTCAAGGGCGTGGACAAGGCCCGCGCGGGCGACGACGAGGGCGTGCGCGCCGCGATCGAGAGCGCGGAGGCGCTGCTGGGGGAGACGGGCCGCGTGCTGCTGCGCCCGTCGGGCACCGAGCCCCTCGTGCGGGTCATGGTCGAGGCGGCCACCCAGACGCAGGCCGACGGCGTGGCGGACACGCTCGCCGCCGTCGTGCGCGACCGGCTGGCCCTGTGACCGACGGCGCCTCGGCCGACCGCCACGCGGCGGGCGTGGACGAGGGCCTGCGGGCCGCCGTCGTCGACCTGCTGGACCGCGCGGACGCGGCGGCGGACGGGCCGGGCACCGGCCTGCTGCCGATCGTGCAGGCCGGTGCGCCGGTGCTGCGGGCCCCCGCGGCCCCGTACACGGGGCAGCTCGGCGACGCGCTGCCGCGGCTGCTCGAGGCGATGCGCCGCACCATGCACGCCGCGCCCGGCGTGGGGCTCGCCGCGCCGCAGGTCGGGATCGGACTGGCGATCGCCGTGGTGGAGGACGCCGGCGCCGGCGCCGGCGCCGACGACCCGCGGGAGCGGTCGCCGCTGCCCTACCGGGTGCTGCTCGACCCGGCGTACGAGCCGCTGCCGGGCCCCGACGGGGAGCCGGAGCGGGCCGCGTTCCACGAGGGCTGCCTGTCGGTGCACGGCTGGCAGGCCGTCGTCGCGCGGCACCGGCGCGTGCGGCTCACCGGCCGCGACGAGGCCGGGGCGCCGATCGACGAGGTCCTGACGGGCTGGCCCGCTCGCATCGTGCAGCACGAGACGGACCACCTGGCGGGCGAGCTGTACCTGGACCACGCGCTGCTGCGGACGCTCACCTCGAACGAGAACCTGCTGCGGTACGGGAACGCCGTGGACCCGGGGTTCGTGGATCTCGGGTGAACATTCGGCGCTCAGGGTGGAACCGGGGGAATTCCCCATGCAGCCGGTGCCCTGGTTCTGCCTAGGCTGGTGCCGTGACGCCGCACGGCGTCGTGCGACCGCCGGAGGCCCACCTCCCGGCCGACGAACCGAGGGACCGACCTGGTGAACCTGTCGACGATGCTGGCACAGCTGGAGGGCTGGGTCCTCGACCTCGGCGCGTCCTTGTGGATCTACCCGGCCATGTACGTCTTCGCGACGATCGACGGGTTCTTCCCCCCGATCCCCAGCGAGTCCGTGGTCATCACCCTCACCGTGCTCGCGCACTCCGAGGGCGAGCCGTGGCTTCCCGGCGTCCTCGCCCTCGCCATCGCCGGCGCCTGGACGGGCGACCAGATCGCCTACCAGATCGGCCGTGCCGTCGGCACGGAGCGGTTCGCCTTCCTGCGCTCGGCCCGCGGGCGCAAGGCCGTCGACTGGGCGCGGCACGCGCTCGAGCACCGCGGCGCGTCGTTCATCCTCGCCGCGCGGTACGTGCCCATCGGGCGGGTGGCGGTCAACATGACCGCCGGCGCCGTGGGCTATCCGCGCCACCGGTTCATGCTGTACTCGGGGATCGCCGCCGTGACGTGGGGCATCTACTCCATGCTCATCGGCCTCGCCGCGGCCTCCTGGCTCGGGCACAACACGCTGCTCGCCATGGCCGTCGGCGTGGTCGCCGGCATCCTGCTCGGGGTCCTGGTCGACCAGGTCGTGCAGCGCGTCGCGGGCCCGCCGAAGGCGCAGCCGGTGCCCGCCGACGACGAGGCCGACGACGAGGCCGACGCCGAGCCGACGAGCCGGGCGGCCTGACCCGGACGGTCGGTCAGAGCTTGCGCAGCCGCACCCGCTGCACGGAGTGGTCCGACCCCTTGGTGAGCACGAGGGTGGCGCGCCCACGGGTGGGGAGCACGTTGTGCTCCAGGTTCGGCGCGTTGATCGACTCCCAGATGGACAGCGCCCGCTCCGTCGCCTCGGCGTCGGACAGGTCCGCATAGCGCCGGAAGTACGACTCCGGCCTGCTGAACGCCGTCCGGCGCAGCTGCAGGAAGCGCTCCACGTACCACTGGCGGATGTTGCGCGTGCGGGCGTCGACGTAGATGGAGAAGTCGAAGAAGTCGCTCACGGCCACGGTCGACTCGTCGATCGCGGAGGGCCGCGCCGGCTGCAGCACGTTGAGGCCCTCGACGATGAGCACGTCCGGCTTGCGCACCACCACCTCCTCGCCGGGCACGATGTCGTAGACGACGTGCGAGTACACAGGGGCGCGCACCTCGGCCTGCCCCGCCTTCACGCGCGACAGGAACCGGATGAGGGCCCGCCGGTCGTAGGACTCGGGGAAGCCCTTGCGGTCCATGATGCCGCGCCGCTGCAGCTCCGCGTTCGGGTACAGGAAGCCGTCGGTCGTGATCAGCTCGACGTGCGGGGTGTCCGGCCAGCGCGCCATCATCTCGCGCAGGATGCGCGCCGTCGTCGACTTGCCCACGGCGACCGACCCCGCGACGCCGATGACGTACGGGGTGCGGGGCGGCTCCTCGTGCAGGAACGTCGACGTGGCGCGGTGCAGGCCCGCGCTCGCCGCCACGTACAGGTTGAGCAGCCGCGACAGCGGGCGGAAGACGGCGTCCACCTCCGCGAGGTCGATCGGGTCGCCCAGGCCGCGCAGCCGCTCGACGTCGGCGTCCGTCAGTGGCAGCGGCGTCGACGCCGACAGGCGGCTCCACGCCGCGCGGTCGAGGTCGACGTACGGGGACGCCGGCGCGAGGCGCGTGAGGTGCTCGCCCAGGGGTGGGGGAGCCGCGCCGGGGGCGGGGCTCGGCGTCGTGCCGGGTGCGGTGTCGGGGGACTGCGGTGCCACCTGCACGATTCTGCCCGAGCAACGGGTTCGACCTGCAAATCGGGCGACGCGGCACGTCCGCGCCGATAGGCTCGCCGCCCGGTGCGCCGCGGGCGGCGCGGTGCCGGCAAGGGGGAGCGCCGAGGCGATGAGCGACGGGTCCGAGCGGTTCGCCGACGGGCAGACGGCGCTGGTCGTCGTGGTGCCCGAGGCCGAGCCCGTGGTCGGCGGGCTGCGGAGCGACCTCGACGTGGCCGCCGCGTACGGCGTGCCCGCGCACGTCACCGTGCTGTTCCCCTTCCTGCCCGTCGCGGCCCTCGACGCCGCCGTGCTCGACGGCCTGCGCGACGTCGTGGGGGCCCACCCCGCGTTCGACGCGACGTTCGCCGGGTGCGGTCGCTTCCCCGGCGTGCTGTACCTCGTCCCGGGGCCGGACCCCGCGTGGCGGGCGCTGCTCGCCGTGGTGGCCGCGCGGTTCCCCGGGGCCCCGCCGTACGGCGGAGCGTTCGACGACGTCGTCCCGCACCTCACCGTGGCGGACGGCCAGGAGCCCGAGGTCCTCGACGAGGCCGAGGCCGCGGTGGCGCCCCGCCTGCCGGTCCGGACGACGGTGCGCGAGGTCGCGCTGCTGGTGTTCGACGGCGAGCGCTGGCGGCGGCGGGCGGCCTTCCCCCTGGCCCCCGACGCCGGGGCCGACGGAACCTGACGGCGCGCGGTCGTCGTCCCTAGGGTGGGGGCGTGGAACTCACGGAGCTGGGCGACGAGGTCGAGATCATCTCGCGGGTGTACGAGCGGCGTTTCGGCGTCGCGCGCACCGACGACTGGCTGGTGCTCAAGCTGCACGAGGAGGTCGGGGAGCTCACGCAGGCGTACCTCGCGCGGTCCGGCCGGTCGCGCGACCGCGGGGCGGGTGCCGGCGAGGTGGACGCGGCGTTCCGTGCCGAGCTCGCCGACGTGCTCGCGCAGGTGCTGCTCGTCGCGCGCCGGTTCGACGTCGACCTCGAGGCGGAGATCGACCGCAAGTGGTTCCGGTGGCGGCACCTGGTGGAGCCGGCGGACGAGGCCGGGGTCCGCCCGGAGGTCTGACGCCCGGCCCTTCGCGGTCCTAGTCGCCCGACGCCGCCTCCTCGACCCGGTCGAGCCACTCGCCCACGAGGGCGTCGAACAGCGCGGGCTGCTCGATCTGCAGGTTGTGGCCAGCGCGGTCCAGCACGGCGAACGTCGCGCGCGGGTAGTGCTCGAGGACCCGCCAGGCGTCGCGGTAGCCGGTCGAGGAGTCCTGACGGCCGGTGAGGATCAGCGTGGGGCCGTCGTAGGGCCGCGGCTCGACCGGGAAGGTGCCGGCGTAGCGGGCCCCGACCCGTGCGACGGTCGCCGGGTCGGCGGCCTCCAGCCCGGGCGTCACCTCGGCCAGCGTGCGCCGCCAGGTCTCCGACGTCTGGACGACGCCGACGTCGTCGGCGTCGAGCGCCGCCGCGCCGACCTCCCGCAGCAGCGCGTCGTCGCGGACCAGCACGCGGTGCGGCGGGACGTCGCGCCGGTCGTGCTCCGGCACGATCAGGGGGCACAGGAGCGCGAGCCCGTGGACGCGCTCCGGCTCCGCGGCCACCAAGCCCCGCGCCAGGTAGCCGCCGTACGACTCGCCCACCACGACGTACGGGCCGGGGACGAGGCGGTCGATCGCCTCCCGCACGACCGCGAGGACGTCGTCCGTGCTCGCCACGCCCGACGGCGGGCTCGCGCCCATCCCCGGGAGGTCCAGGTAGACGCGGCGCCAGCGCGGGCGCCCGTCGAGGGCGGACTCGAACGGCGTCAGCATGAGGCGGTGGTCCACGGGGAACCCGTGCAGCAGCACCATGGTGGGCGTGCCGGGCGCCGCGGGCGCGCCGCGCTCGACATGGTGCAGAGGTGCGGGGTGGTCGGGCATGGCGGGCACGCTAGGTCCCGGCACCGACACCGTCGTCCTGACACCGTCGCCCCTGACGCCGACGGACCTAGGCTGTGGGCCATGATCATCGGCGTGGGCATCGACGTGGTGGACGTCGCCCGGTTCATGGCGACGGTGGAGCGGGTGCCGCGCCTGCGCGAGAAGCTCTTCACCGAGGCCGAGCGCGACCTGCCGGCGTCGTCCCTCGCGGCGCGCTTCGCGGCCAAGGAGGCCATCGCCAAGGCGCTCGGGGCCCCGGGGAACCTGCACTGGCACGACGCGACGGTGCACCGCACCGTCGGCGGACCGCCCGAGGTCGAGCTGCGCGGCACCGTCCAGGCCCGCGCCGACGAGCTGGGCGTGAAGGCCTGGCACCTGTCCATCTCCCACGACGCCGGCATCGCGTCCGCGATGGTCGTGGCGGAGGGCTGACCGCCCCTCAGGCGGCGGAGCGCCACCAGTCGAACGCGACCGGCAGCGCGGTGAGCACGCTGACGTGGCCGTCCCGCGGGCGCAGCCACAGCTCCGCGGCGGGCAGGCCCTCGACCAGCAGGTCGGCGTGGTGCCGGGGCACCACCCGGTCGGCGCCACCCTGCACGACCAGGGCCGGCGCCGTGACGTCGCCGAGCGTCACGCCCCACGGCCGCACGAACGCGAGGTCGTCGTCGACCAGGCCGCCCGGCCACGCCTCGCCGGACCGGGAGGCGTCGGCGCCGAGCGACGCCCACGTCCCCGCGAGGGTCGCGTAGTCGTCGGCCGTGAAGCTCGACCCGTCGAACTCCGCGGTCTCGGCGTGCCGCTGGCGGGCGGACGGGCCGTCGAGGGCCGAGCGCAGGCCGCCGTCGTCGGCCATCCCGGCGAACCAGAGGGCGTCGCGGCCGGGGCCGGGGTACGGCGCGATGCCCGCAAGGGTGACCACGCCGGACACCACGTCGGGCCGGAGCGCGGCGAGGGCCAGGGCGTGCGGGGCACCGCCCGAGGCGCCGACGGCGAGGCACCGGGCCACGCCGAGGGCGTCCAGGGCGTACGCCACGTCCGACGCCGCCTCCGCGACGGTTCGTCCGGGCCGACGGGTGGACCCGCCGTACCCGGCGCGGGCCGCGGAGACCGCCCGCAGCCCGCGCGCCCGGGCGGCGGCGACGACCGGGGGCAGCAGCTCGCCGGACTGCGGCGAGCCGTGGTGCCAGACGACGGCGTCGGCGGCCGGCGGGCCGTCGTCGTGCACGACGAGCTGCCGGCCGTCGGGGAGGTCGAGCTCGTGCCGCGAGCCCACGTCTCAGTCCTGCAGGGCGGGGATGACCTGCCGCTGGAACAGCTCGATCTGGTCGCGGTCGCCGGCAGCGTTGGGGAAGTACGTGATGGCGTACGTCATGCCGAGGTCGCGCAGCGCCGCGAGCTTCTCGACGACCTGCTCGGGCGTGCCGACGACAGGGCTGTTGCGCCAGTTCGCGATCTCCTGCTCGCCGCGCTCGCCGGGGGCGTGCTTGCGGAAGTGCGACTCGATCCAGGCGAAGCGGTCGTCCACCTCCGCCTGGTTCTCCCCGATGACCACGTTGTAGTCGGACGAGCGGGTGATCTCCCCGAAGTCACGACCGACGTCGCGGCAGTGCTGCTCGAGGATCGACGACTTGTGGGCGAAGCCCTCGGGCGAGCCGTCGAAGTTCGTGTACTGCGCGAACCGCGCGGCGATGCGCAGCGTCTTCTTCTCGCCGCCGCCCGCCACCCACAGCGGGATGCTCGGCACCTCGGCGCCGCCGTCGCCCACCGGCAGCCGCTGCAGCGGCTGCGGGTAGCACAGCGCGCCGTCCACCTGGTAGCGCTCGCCGTCGAACTTTCCGGACGACCCGGTGCGCCACATCTGGGTGATGATCTGCAGACCCTCGTCCAGGGCGCGCAGGCGCTCGCCCGCGCGGGGGAAGCCGTACCCGTAGGCGCGCCACTCGTGCTCGTACCAGCCGGCGCCGATGCCGAGCTGGGCGCGGCCGCCGGAGATCGCGTCCACCGTCGAGGCGACCTTCGCCAGGTAGGCGGGGTTGCGGTACGACATGCACGTGCACATCTGGCCCAGCTTCACGCGCTGGGACGCCGCCGCGAACGCCGCCATCAGCGTCCACGCCTCGTGCGTCGCCTCGGTGCTGGGGATCGGAACCGTATGAAAATGGTCATACACCCAGACCGAGTCCCAGGCCCAGGGGCCGCCGGGGATCGGCTCGCCGGCCGCGGCGTTGTCGGCGTAGTGGAGCAGGGACAGCATCGTCTCCCAGTGCTGCTCCGGGGGGACGTCGGTGAGCGAGTGGCGCCAGCCCTGCGGGATGAAGAGTCCGAATCGCATGGGCCCGAGCCTATGCCCGGACCTGCGGCGACGCTGCGGGGCACGGCGGCGCGCGGGAGGATGCGTCCCATGATCTCCGCCTGGTCCGCCGCCGACGTCCGCGCCGCCGAGGAGCCGCTGCTCGCGGCGGGGGCACCCCTGATGGAGCGGGCGTCGTTCGCGCTCGCGACGCACGTGCTGCGCGACGTCGCCGCGCGCCGGGGCCCGGTGCGGGGCGCGCGCGTCGTGGTGCTCACGGGGGCGGGCAACAACGGCGGCGACGCGCTGCACGCGGGCGCGGTGCTCGCCCGGCGCGGCCTGGCGGTGACCGCGGTGCTGGTCGCCGAGCGGTTCCACGCCGACGGCCGGGCGGCGCTGGAGCGCGCGGGCGGCCGGGTCGTGGAGCTGTTCGCGTCGCCCGGGTCCCTCGCCCCGGTGGTCGACGCCGCCGCCCGCGCCGACGTCGTCCTCGACGGCCTGGTCGGGATCGGCGCGCACGGCCCCCTGCGGGGGCTCGCCGCGGACGTGGTGGATGCGCTGGCCGCCGGCCCGCGGCCGTGGGTGGTGGCGGTGGACGTGCCGTCCGGCATCGGGGTGGACGACGGCGCGGTGGCCGGCCCGGTCCTGCCGGCGGACCGCACCGTGACGTTCGGCGCGGCCAAGCCGGGCCTGCTGCTGCCGCCGGCGGCGGGGCTCGCGGGCGACGTGAGCGTGGTCGACATCGGCCTGGACCTCGCCGGCCCGCCGGCCGTGCGGCGGCTGGGGACCGCCGACGTCGCGGCGTCGTGGCCGGTACCCGGCCCCGCGGACCACAAGTACACGCGCGGCGTGGTCGGCGTCGTCGCGGGCACGGCGACGTATCCCGGCGCGGCCGTGCTCACCACGACCGCGGCGGTGCGCACCGGCGCCGGGATGGTGCGCTACCGCGGCTCCGAGGCGGTCGGTCGTGCGGTGCTGGCCGCGCGCCCCGAGGTCGTCACCGCGCCCGGCCGCGTGCAGTCGTGGGTGGTGGGGCCAGGAGTCCCCGGCGGGCCGGAGGCCGCCCACGAGGGGGAGGCCGACGGTCTCGACGACGGCCAGCACGAGCGGGGGCGGGCGGGCCTCGCGGCGGCGGCCGGGCGGCTCGCCGGGACGGCGGGAGGCCCCGTGCCCGCGGTCGTCGACGCCGGCGGGCTGGGCCTGCTCGACGAGCGCGTCCCGGCGTGGTTCGTGCTCACCCCGCACGCGGGCGAGCTGACGGCGCTGCTGCGCTCCCGCGGCGAGGACGTGCGCCGGCCCGACGTCGAGGCCGAGCCGCTGCGGTGGACGTGCAGGGCGCACGAGCTCACCGGCGCGACGGTGCTGCTCAAGGGCGGTGTGACCGTCGTCGTCGGCCCGGGCGGCGCGTGGGCGCAGGCCGACGGTCCCGGCTGGCTGGCCACCGCCGGCGCGGGCGACGTGCTCGCCGGAGTGCTCGGCGCGATGCTCGCGGCGCGGTCGCGCGACGTCGTCGAGGACCCGGCGCTCGCGGCCGAGGTCGCCGCCGCGGCGGCGCTGGTGCACGGCCGCGCCGCCCACCGCGCGAACCCGGGCGGGCCCGTGGCGGCCCTCGACGTCGCGGCCGCGGTGCCCGGCGAGGTCGCCGCGCTGCTGGGGGCTCGATAGCCGGCCGCGACGGGCCCGGGCTACCTGGGCAGCGCCTTCTCGACGAGGCCGACGATCTCGGGGGAGTCGGGGACGGTCTGCGGGGAGAACCGGTGCACGTCGCCGCCGGGCAGCACGAC
The DNA here is from genome assembly GCF_042885055.1 of Isoptericola sp. NPDC058082. Lineage (NCBI taxonomy): Bacteria > Bacillati > Actinomycetota > Actinomycetes > Micrococcales > Promicromonosporaceae > Isoptericola > Isoptericola sp. NPDC058082. The sequence goes on from NZ_JBHVSQ010000014.1 coordinate 15,188, forward strand.
GAACTTCTCGAAGTTCCACCGGATGCGGCCGTCGTGCCCGCCGGCGTCGGCCGTCTTCTTCAGCTCGGCGTACAGCGGGTGCGTGTGCCGGCCGTTCACGCGGATCCTGGAGACCACGGGGAACGTGACGCCGTAGGTGGTGGAGCAGAACTCGGCGATCTTCTCGTCGCTGGAGAGCTCCTGGAGGAACTGGTTGGACGGGAAGCCGATCACGGTGAAGCCGCGGTCGGCGTACGTCTTCTGCAGCTGCTCGAGCGCCTCGTACTGCGGGGTGAGCCCGCAGCGCGAGGCGACGTTGACCACCAGCACGACGTCGTCGCGGTGCTCCGCGAGCGTCGTCGTCGTGCCGTCCATGCTCTCGAACGGGATGTCGTAGAGGCTCATACGGGCCATCATGCCGCGCGCGACAATGGTCCGGTGCCACCCGGATCGCGCGAACACCGCCCGCGCAAGCACGTCCCGCCCCTGCCCGTGCGGGACGGCCTCAACCCCACGCGCCTGGTGCTGCCCCACGACGCGGCCGCCGTCGCCCGCTACGCGACGGCGGCGCAGTACCTGCTGGAGCGCTTCGGCCATGACGTCGCCGACGCCGCCCGGCTGCGGGAGAAGCTCGCCGCGGGCGAGGTGGTGACGGGCGCGGGCGCCGTCGTCGACCACGCCACCCCGTACGAGCCGCGCGGCTTCCTCTACCTGTACCGCGACCCGCCCGCCGACGAGCCGGAGGTGCCTGCCCTCGGAGAGATCGAGGTGCTGCACCGCGACGACGACCTCCTGGTGGTCGACAAGCCGCACCTCGTCGCGACGATGCCGCGCGGGCGGTGGGTGACCCGCACGGTCCTCGTGCACCTGCGCGCGACGCTCGACCTGCCCGAGCTGGTGCCCGCGCACCGGCTCGACCGGCCCACCGCCGGCGTGCTGGTGCTCACCGTGCGGCCCGAGGTGCGCGGGGCGTACCAGACGGCGTTCCAGGACCGCGCGGTGCGGAAGGTCTACGAGGCGGTCGCGCCCCTGCCGGCGCCCGGGTCGGTGCTGGAGTCGGAGCTGGACCGGGAGGGCACGACGACGGTCCGCTCGCGCATCGTCAAGCACCGGGGCGCGGTGCGCGCCCAGGAGGAGCCGGGGGAGCCGAACGCCGAGTCACGGGTGACGCTCGTCGCGCGCGACGACGCCCGCGGCCTCGGGCTCTACCGGCTCGAGCCGCGCACCGGCAAGACGCACCAGCTCCGCCTGCACATGGCCTCGCTCGGGCTGCCGCTGCTGCACGACCCGTTCTGGCCGGTGCTGCGCGAGGACGCGCCCGACGACCCGGACCGGCCGCTGCAGCTCCTCGCCCGCTCGCTGGCGTTCGTCGACCCCCTCAGCGGCGAGCCCCGGGAGTTCCGCTCCCGGCGTCGTCTCGCGGCGCGGCCGGGCGATGGCATGGGCGACGGCAGGGGCGATGGCACGGGCGACGGCAGGGGAGACGGCCCGCGGTGAGAGAATCGATGACCGTGAGCACCGAGGTCCCGTCCGAGGTCCCGACCGACACCGTCCCCGCCGCGCCGGCCGACCTGCCGCATGCCGACAACGTCCCCGACGACTTCCCCGACCATGCGCTGGCGCGCGCCGTCGTCGACCTGTCCGCCGTGCGCGACAACGTGCGAGCCCTGGCCGGGCACGCGCCGGGCGCGGCGGTGATGGCGGTGGTGAAGGCCGACGGGTACGGGCACGGGATGCTGCCGGTGGCCCGGGCGGCGCTCGCGGGCGGTGCGACGTGGCTCGGGACGGCGGTGCCCGCCGAGGCGCTCGCGCTGCGCGCCGGCGGCGTGACGGCCGCGGACGCGCGCGTGCTCACCTGGCTCGCGACGCCGGGGGCGCCTTTCGACCGGCTCGTGGCCGCCGGCGTGGACGTCGGGGTCGCGGCCCCGTGGGCGCTCGACGAGGTGGCCGCGGGGGCGCGAGCCGCGGGCGAACCGGCGCGGGTGCACCTCAAGGTCGACACCGGCCTCGGCCGCAGCGGGATCATGCCCGCCGACCTGCCGGACGTCGTGCGCCGGGCGGCCGTGCTCGAGGCCGAGGGCGTGCTGCGGGTCGTGGGCGTGATGTCGCACCTGGCGTGCGCGGACGAGCCCGGGCACCCGTCGATCGCGCTCCAGGCGGCGGCGTTCGACGCCGCGGTGGCCGTCGTCGAGGCCTCCGGCGCGGCGCTCGAGGTGCGGCACCTCGCGAACTCGGCCGCCGTGCTCACGGACCCCCGGCTGCACTACGACCTCGTCCGCCCCGGCATCGCCGTCTACGGGCACTCGCCCGTGCCGCAGCTCGCCGCGCCCGGCGACCACGGGCTGCGCGGCGCGATGACGCTCCAGGCCCGGCTCGCCACGGTCAAGGACGTGCCGGCCGGGCACGGGGTGTCGTACGGGCACCACTACACGACGCCGCGCGACACCCGGCTGGGGGTCGTGCCGCTGGGCTACGCGGACGGCATCCAGCGGCACGCGTCGGGCGGCAGCCTCGGTGTCGGCGGGCCGGTGGGCGTCGGGAGCGGGGAGTCCGCCCGGGTGCTGCGCGTGGCCGGGCGGGTGTGCATGGACCAGTTCGTGCTCGACCTCGGACCCGACGCGACCGAGCACGCCGGCGACGTCGTCACGCTGTTCGGCGCGTCCGACGGCGTGGAGCGCGGCGCCGCACGTGGCGTCACGCTGCCGAACGCCGAGGACTGGGCCCGCGCGGCGGGCACCATCAGCTACGAGATCGTCACGGGCATCGGGGCGCGCGCGGTGCGCGTGTACACGGGCCTGGACGCGACCGACACGGAGACCTGGAAGGAAGTGCAGCGGTGAGCGACGTCGTCGTGCGGACCGAGACGGACCTGCCGGACGCGGAGGCGACCCGCGCGCTGGGGGCGGCCCTGGCCGGGGTGCTCAGGGCGGGCGACCTGGTGATCCTCACGGGGGACCTGGGAGCGGGGAAGACGACGCTCACCCAGGGCCTGGGGGCCGCGCTGGGCATCCGGGGCCAGGTGGCGTCGCCCACGTTCATCGTGGCGCGCGAGCATCCGCCGCTGCCGCGCGAGGACGGCTCCCGCGGCCCGGCGCTGGTGCACGTGGACGCCTACCGGCTCGGCGGCCTGGGCGAGCTCGACGCGCTCGACCTGGACTCGTCGCTCGACGAGTCCGTCACCGTCGTCGAGTGGGGACGCGGGCTGGCCGAGGCGCTCACCGACGACCGGCTCGAGATCGACCTGGAGCGCCCACGCGGCACGGCGGCCTCCGCCGACGGCGACGACGCCGACGAGGAGGCCGACCCCGGCGCCGGGACGCGCCACGCGACGCTGCGCGGCGTCGGCCCCCGCTGGGCCGACGTCGACCTGGCCGCCCTCACCGCGCGCTGAACCCGCCGGAGGGATCCAGCACGGACGGCGACTCCCCCGGCCGGGCCGCGGGAAACGTAGGCTGAGGCCGTGGCAGTTCTCGCATTGGACACCTCCGCAGCCGTCTCCGTCGCGCTCGTCGACCCCGGCGGCGCCCGGCTCGCCGCGCGGTCGGCCGACGAGCGCCGCCGGCACGCCGAGTCGCTGGCCCCGCTCGTCGACGCGGTGCTCGCCGACGCCGGCCTGGACCGCACGGACCTCACGGCCGTCGCCGTGGGCACCGGGCCCGCGCCCTTCACCGGCCTGCGCGTGGGACTGGTCACGGCGCGCACGCTGGCCCTGGCCCTGGGGATCGACGTGCTCGGCGTGCCGAGCGTCGACGCGGTCGCGGTACAGGCGGTCGCCGACCTGGGGCTGACGCCGGGCGACGAGGTGCTCGTCGCGACCGACGCCCGCCGCAAGGAGGTCTACTGGGCGCACTACCGCGTCGTCGCGCACGAGGGCCCGCACGGGGTCCCCGTCGTCGAGACCCTGGCCGGCCCGGGGGTGGACAAGGCCGCCGACGTCGCCGCGCGGCTCGCGGACGCGCCCGCCGACGGCGGCCGCCTGGTCGTCGTGGGGGAGGGCGCCACCCTGTACCCGGAGCACCTGCCCGCCGACGAGGACGCCCCGCTCGTCCCGGACGCCGCGGTGCTGGCACGGCTCGCGCTCGCCCGCCGCGCCGCCGGCGAGGAGCTGCCCACCGAGCCGCTGTACCTGCGCCGTCCCGACGTGCAGGAGCCCGCGCCGGCACGTCTCGTGCCCGCCACCGGGAGCCCGGCATGACCACCGAGCAGCCGACCACCGAGCCGGTCGCCGACGGGCCCGAGCGGCCCGCGCAGGAAGGGCTGCCCCGCACCGTGCAGCAGGTGTACGCGCCGTCGTGCCGGCTGCGCCCGCTGGCCAGCGCGGACTTCGACCGGGTGCTCCAGCTCGAGCGGGTGCTGTTCGGCGCGGGGGCGTGGACGTACGGGATGCTCGCCGACGAGCTGGCCGCCCTCGGCCGCTGGTACGTCGTCGCCGAGCCGGCGGGGCCGGACGCGGTCGCGGTGTACGGGGTCGGGCCGAAGCCGGTGGTCGGGTACGCCGGGCTGTGGTTCGACGGCGACGTCGCGCAGGTCATGACGATCGGTGTGGACCCGCACTACCAGCGGCACGGCGTGGGGCGCGCCCTGATGGAGGCGCTCGTCGAGCGCGCGCGCAAGCTCCGCGCGGAGGCCGTCCTGCTCGAGGTGCGCGTCGACAACGAGCCGGCGCTCGCGCTCTACGAGCGGCACGGCTTCGAGCGGATCGGGCTGCGCAAGAGGTACTACCAGCCGGAGGACAAGGACGCGTACACGATGCGCCTCGACCTGCGCGACCCGCACGCGCGACGAGGGGCGGCGTCGTGACCCGCGAGGACACGCCGCGCTCGCGGGTGCTGGTCTCGGTCGCGGAGCTCGCGGCGGACCTGCGGCTCAGCGCCGGGCCCGACCCCGCGGACGGCGCGCCGGTGCTGCTCGACGTGCGCTGGGCGCTGGGCATGACGGACGGCCGTGAGCGCTATCTCGAGGGCCACCTGCCCGACGCCGTCTACGTGGACCTGGAGTCCGAGCTCGCCGCGGAGGCGTCGCCGGAGGAGGGGCGCCACCCGCTGCCCTCGGCGTCCTCGTTCCAGCGCAGCGCGCGGGCGTGGGGGCTGCGGACCACGTCGCGCGTCGTCGTGTACGACACCGTGGGTGGCACGTCCGCGGCGCGGGCGTGGTGGTTGCTGCGCTTCTTCGGCGTGGACGACGTGCGCATCCTCGACGGCGGGCTGCCCGCCTGGGTGCGTGCGGGCCTGGCGCTGGAGAGCGGCGACGTCGTCCACGCGCCCGGCGACCTCGTCGTGCGTCCGGGGCACCTGCCGGTGCTCGACGCCGACGACGCGGCGGAGCTGGCCGAGACCGGGACCCTGCTGGACGCGCGGGCCGCCGAGCGGTACCGGGGCGAGACCGAGCCGGTGGACCCGCGGGCGGGCCACGTGCCCGGCGCCGTGAGCGCGCCGACCGCGGAGAACCTGCGCGAGGACGGCACGTTCCTCGACGAGGAGGCGCTCCAGGGCCGGTTCGCCGACCTGGGCCTGAGCGCGACCGACGAGGGCGACGACGCCGTGCTCGCCGTCGGCGTCTACTGCGGGTCGGGCGTGACGGCGTCGCACGAGATCGCCGCGCTGGCGTGCGCGGGCATCCCCGCCGCCCTGTACCCGGGCTCCTGGTCGCAGTGGTCGAACGACCCGTCGCGCCCGGTGGCCACGGGCGGGCGGCCCTAGCGTCGTCGTCCTTCCCGGTGCTCCCCGGGAGCCGTGTTAGCGTCGCATGTATACCGATCTGTATACACGGGAGGTCGAGCGATGAGCACGCCCGAGACGATGCACGCGGTCAGGATCCACCGGCACGGGGGCCCGGAGGTCCTTCAGGTGGAAGAGGTCGCCGTCCCGGCGCCCGGACCGGGAGAAGCCCTGGTCCGTGTGACCGCGGTGGCGCTGAACAACACCGACCTGTGGACCCGGGAGGGTGCCTACGGCAGGCCGGGCGACCCGACGGCCCTGTCGGGCTGGCGCGGCCCCGTCGACTTCCCGCGGACGCAGGGAGCAGACGTGGCGGGGCAGGTGGTGGCCGTCGGCGCCGGGTCGGACGCGGGCCTCGTCGGGCGTCGGGTCGTGGTCGACCCGGCGAGCTACGACGCTGCCGGCCGGGACGCCCACCCGGTCGGCCTCATGGGCAGCGAACGGGACGGCGGGTACGCCCGGTACGTGACGGCGCCCGCCGACCAGGTGCACGACATGACGGGATCGCCCCTCACGGACGACCAGCTCGCGACCCTGCCCACCGCCTACGGCACCGCGCTCGGCATGATCGAGCGCGGCGGGCTGCGGGAGGGCGAGACCGCGCTGGTCACGGGAGCCTCCGGCGGCGTCGGGCTCGCGCTCGTCCAGCTCGCCCGCGCCCGCGGGGCGCGCGTGCTCGCCGTGAGCAGCGGCACGAAGATCGACTCGGTGCGGGAGGCGGGCGCGCACGTCGTCGTGGACCGGGCGCAGGACGTCGTCGAGCAGGTCCGCGCGGCGGCCCCGGACGGCGTCGACGTCGCCCTCGACGTGGTCGCGGGCGACCTGCTGGGCGACGGTCTGCCGCTGCTGCGCGAGGGCGGCCGGTGGGTCGTCGCCGGGGCGCTCGGCGGGCACGAGGTGGCGTTCGACGTCCGCCGGCTGTACCTCCACAACGCCCAGGTCGTCGGTTCGTCGATGCACACGCGCGCGCACTTCGACCTGCTCATGGGCCTGGCGCGCGACGGCGCGATCGAGCCCGTGGTCGCGGCGACGTTCCCGCTGGAGCAGGCCGCGCGGGCGCAGGAGGAGCTGGCCCGCCGGGCGCACGTCGGGAAGATCGTGCTGCACCCGTAGGCGCGAGCCGGACAACGAACGGCCCGGTCCCCTGAGGGCCGGGCCGTTCGTGCGTCGTGGGGTCGCGGTCAGAGGACCTGCGCGACCTCGTCGAAGGAGAGGCGCGGGCCGCGCGGGTAGGGCGAGCCCTCGCCCTCGGCGTGCCCGACGTTGATGACGAGGAACGACTTCCAGCCGGACTCGGCGAAGAACTCGGTGTCGACGCCGTCGAAGTCCATGCCGTTCATCGGGCCGGCGGCGAGACCGGCGGCCCGCAGGCCCACGATGAGGTACCCGGCCTGGATGAGGGCGTTGTTGCGGGCCATCTGCTCGCGGACCTCCGCGGCGGGCTCCAGCTGCTCCTTCATGCCCGGGTAGGCGGGGAAGAGGGTGTCGAGGTGCTGGTGGAAGGCCGGGTCCGCGGCCAGCACCAGGGAGACCGGCGCGCCGGCGACGCGGTCCTTGTTGCCGTCGCCCATGTGGGCCACGAGGCGCTCGCGGGCGTCGCCCGAGCGCAGCACCAGCACGCGCAGCGGCAGCGTGTTCATCGCCGTCGGCCCGAACTTCGCCAGGTCCCAGGCGGAGGTGAGCTGCTCGTCGGTGACGGGCTCGTCGGTGAAGAGCGAGGTGGTGCGGGCGGCGCGGAACAGGAGGTCCGCCACGTCGTCGCCGACGGCGAGGGACGTGGAGGGGTGCGTGAGGGTCTCGGTCATGATTGCCGGAACACATAGATGCAGACGCATGATTCCGCCTCCGGCCGTGACGTGCCCCACAGGGGTCACAACGCCGTGAGCGGCTCGAAGTCGAACCCGTCGGCGCGTGCGAGGTAGAGCCGCTGCTCGGCGTGGTTGCCGTGGAACCGGACGAGGCCGCGCGGCCCCTCGTACGCGAGCCCGTCGACGGAGCGGTCGGTCGCGGCGACGGCGGCGCTTCCCGCCCGCTCGACGATCGACCGCAGCGCGAGGATCCCCTCGTAGCAGGCCTCCGCGGCGGCGCCGATCGCGGGCGCGTGCAGCCCGTGGTGCGCGGTGTAGCGGCCCACGAGGTCGAGGGCCTCGCCGGTCGCGAGGCTGCGGAACCAGCCGCCGGCCGAGTACAGGTTCGCCGTCGCGCCCGCGCCGCTGCCCATGAGCATGTTCTCCTCCATGAGGGTGCTGAGCCGCACCACCCGCTCGTGCAGGCCGCGCCGGGCGAACAGGCGGTTGAACCGCACCCCGTTCTGCCCCACCATCAGCAGCAGCACGCCCTCGGCGCCCGAGCGCTCCACCTCCTCGAGCGTGGCCGCCAGCTGCGCATGGCTCGCCCCCTGCTCCGGCAGGAAGCGCGCGCCCGCGAACCCCGCGCCGAGCCCGGCCAGCTGGGGCGCCAGCGCCGCGTACGTGCCCCGGGGCCAGGCGTAGTCGTCCCCGACGACGAACCACCGGCGCGTGCCCGCCTCGGCCCGCAGGCGCTCGATCGCGGGGAAGAGCTGCGCCGACGGCACCTCCCCGGTGACGTAGAGCCCGGGGCGCGTCTCCGCGCCCTCGTACGCCGCCGGGTAGACGTAGGGGACGCGGCGCTGCACGAGGGGGACGACGGCGCGCCGCACCGCCGACGTGTGCCACCCGGTGAGCGCGTGCAGGCGCCCGCCGTCGAGCGCCGCCCCGAGGCGCCGGCGGAGCCGGTCGACCGGCTGGCCGGCGTCGAGCAGCTCGGCGCGCACCGGGCGACCGAGGATGCCGCCCGCGGCGTTGAGCTCGGCGACCGCGAGCTCCGTGACGGCCTGGCACGAGGGGCCGTAGATCCCGCCCGGCCCCTGGAAGTGCAGCAGGACGCCGACGACGAAGTCCGACATGACGTCCCGTCCGCGCGAGGGACCCCGGTCCGGGCCCCGGCCTGTGATGGCCGGTAGTGTACGAGGGCGAGGGAAGGCGGGTCAGCATGCGGACGTCGACGCGGTCGGAGAGCCCCACGGCGAGCCTCGGTGCGCACGCGTCCGGGGCGGGTCCCGCGGCCGAGCTGCGGGGCTCCGTGGTGGCCGGGCGACGCGCCGCGCGTCGCGCGTCCGACGCCCTCGCACCGGCGGGCTGCACCCTCGACGAGTGGCTCGTGCTGGACGCGCTGCGGCGCCGTCCGGGCGCGACGATGTCCGAGCTGCGCGCCGCCACGGTCATGGACAAGGCGACCCTCGGGCGCCGCGTGGACGCGCTCGTCACCCGCGCGCTGGTGTACCGCGAGGTGGACGCCTTCGACCGTCGCGTCGTCCGCGTCCACCTGTCGTCCCGGGGGCGGGACGTGCTGTCAGGCCTCGACGCGCGGCTGGCGGAGGCGGAGCAGGGCGACCAACCACGCGACCAGTAGCACCCCGGCGAGCACCAGGCCGTACGGCTCGAGGCCGACCGACGCGCCCGGCACCCGGGCGAGCGCGGGCACGTGCTCCGCGGCCACCTGCAGCAGGGTCACGCCTCCGATGCCCACCGCGGCCGCCGCGGAGACGCCGGTGACCAGCACGTCGTAGCGCAGGCGGCCCCGCCCCGCGCCGACGCCTGCCTGGGCGTACGCGCGCCGGGCGGCGGAGCCCTGCACGGAGTCGAGCAGCGACATCCCCGCGGCGAACAGCACCGCCAGCGGCAGCGGTGCGTACCAGGGCACCTGACCGAGGGCCGTCGACGTCGTCATGGCGAGCAGGCCGATCTCCGTGGCGGTGTCGAAGCCGAGCCCGAACACGAGCCCCACGCCGTACATGCGGCCGGGCCGGTCGGTGGCCCAGGCGAACCGGCGCAGCGCCCACGAGACCGGGCCGCCCACGGCGTCGAGGTCGTGGTGGTGGTGGCCGGCGCCGCGGAGCGCGCGACGCAGCAGCAGCACGTTCACCACGGCGATCGTCAGCAGGAAGGTGCCCGACACCACGGGCCCCCACACGCCGGTGAACCGGCGCCAGGGCGACGACTCGTCCTCGAGGGCCGGGGCCAGCGCCTGCACCCCGACGGCGAGCAGCAGCGCGGCGCCCACGACCACCGTCGAGTGGCCGAGGGAGAACCACAGGCCCACCCCGCGGGCGTCGCGTCCCTCGCGCACGAGCCGCCGCGTCGTGTTGTCGATCGTGGCGATGTGGTCGGCGTCGAACGCGTGCCGCAGGCCGAGCCCGTACGCCGTGAGGGCCATGACGAGGGTGATCGCGCCGGACCCGCCGTCCAGCGCGAGGGTGGCGGCGAGGCCGCCGATCCCCACGACGTGCAGGGCGGCGACGACGAGGGCGGTCCGGGTCATACGTGCTCCAGACGTGCGACGGGCGGTACGGGCGGCTCCGGGACGTCACGGGCCGGTACGGGATGAGACCGGTGCAACGGGCTGAGATGAGCGGCGGGCCCGAGCCAGCGGGTCAGGGTGCCGCCGCGCTCCAGGCGCAGCGTCACGGCGCCGTCGGCCCCGGGCCCGCCGGCATCCGTGCCGGCGTCGGCACCGACATCGGCGTCACCGACGGGGTCGTCGTCGCCCGTGCCGCGCAGGTCGGTGACCGTGTCGACCACGCGCGTCCCGCCCAGCACCCCCGGCACGGGACGGTCGCCCGCGGCCACGACCTCCTCGACGAGCAGGGGCCCCTCGTCGTCGCGCACGCAGGAGCGCAGCACCACGCGGCCGCCACGCTCGCCGCCGCGTCCCAGCACGACGGTCTCGCGCAGCCGCAGCCGCGCGCCGGCGCCGAGGACGGCGTCCGTCGACCGGGTCACGTCCGCGCCCGTGGACACGACGAACGGCAGGCCCTCCCAGTCGAGCCGCGCGCCGGGCCCGAGGTGGACCTCGACGTCCCAGCGGCACGGGACGCCCTCGCCGTCGTACGCGACCGTGCCGCCGACGTCGGTGAGGGTCAGCGCGCACCCGTCGGCCACGCGCACCTGCACCGTCACGTGGTCGCCGCCGAGCAGCACCGCCCCGGTCGCGACCAGCGCCACCTCCGCGCGGGCCGCGGCGCGCGCGACGGTCCGCGCGGCGAGCAGGCCGTCCCGGGTGCGTACGCGCACGGGGGCGCCCGGCACGGCGCCCGGGAGGACCTCGACGAGCGTGCGGCGCGCCTCAGTGCGCGTGGGTGTGCGCATGCTCGTGCCCGTGCGACCGGTCGCCGTCGTCATGGCTGTGCAGGACGCCCCCGCCGTCGGGGTCGGCGTGGAAGTGCGGCGCCATCGGGCCGGGGTCCTGCGCCACGTGCTCGCCGCCGCGGAACCGCTCCAGGACGCCCAGGAGCCACGCGCGCAGCGCGGCGACGGAGGCGTCGTCGGTGCGCGACAGCGCGACGACGGCGCGGCCCTCGCGGGCGGCGGACGCGTCGGCGACCATCCGCTCGACGTCCACGCCCACGTACGGCGCGAGGTCGGTCTTGTTGACCACGAGCAGGTCGGCGCGGCCGATGCCGGGCCCGCCCTTGCGCGCGACGTCGCCGCCGCCCGCGACGTCGAGCACGAAGATCTGCGCGTCCACCAGCGCCGGGCTGAACGTGGCGGTGAGGTTGTCGCCGCCCGACTCGATGACCACGAGGTCGAGGGGCGCGAAGTCGCGCTCGAGGTCCTCCGCCGCGAGGAGGTTCGCCGTGACGTCGTCGCGGATGGCGGTGTGCGGGCAGGCGCCGGTCTCGACCGCGCGGATGCGCTCGGGGTCCAGGACGCCCGCGGAGCGCAGGAACCGCGCGTCCTCGTCGGTGTAGATGTCGTTGGTGATGACGCCGATCCGCAGCTCGTCGGCCAGCGCGCGGCACACGGTCGCGATCAGGGAGGACTTGCCGACGCCGACCGGGCCGGCGACGCCCAGGCGCAGGGCACGGGCGGGGGTCGCAGGGGTCGCGGGGGGAGTGGTCTCAGGCACGGAACAACCTCTGGGTCGTGAGGGCGTGGGCCTCGGCCCAGCCCTCGGTCAACGGGGCGCCGGAGGCCGGGATGTCCTCCGGGGTGGCGCACGCCGCGACGCGGAGCACGTGCTCCTCCGCGGCGGCGCACGCGTCCAGGACCCACCTCGCCGGGGCGAGCGGGTCCAACGGCTCGAGCTTGAGCAGGGCCGACGCCGCCGTCTGGGCGTCGTCGTAGACGGTCAGGCGGACGACGTCCGCAGGCGGGAGACCGGCGGCCGCGCAGATCGCGCCGAGCACGACGGCGCGCGGCAGCGCGCCGGTGCCGTGCGGGACGACGTGCCCTGCGCTCTCCCGGCGACGGCTCGCCGCGTCGTGGCGGACGACGAGGCGCACCGCCGCGCTGTCCGGCCACAGCGTGCGCGCGACCCGCAGGTACCCGCGGCCCAGCAGGCGCGACGCGTCCCGCAGGGCGGGGGAGGGCGTCCGCGCCGCCCAGGCGCGCACCACCCCGTCGACCCGGACGTCCGGCGCGTCGACGGCCCCGGCGGCGGACCCGTCGTCGTCGACCGCGGTCGCGCGGGGCTCGGCGTCGGCAAGCAGCCGCGCGGTGACCACCGCCGTGCCGGCCTCCACGAGGCTCACCGTCGTCGCCCGCCCGACCATCCACGCGGCGACGTCGGCCGGCGGCATCCCGCCGCGCAGCGCCGGCTCCAGGCTCGCGGAGTGCGCGTGCCCGCCGCCGGGCAGGCGGGCGTCCGCGAGCAGCAGCGCGACCGTGGTGGGGTGCGGGGACAGGAACGACATGGGCGGCCCTAGAACATCGAGTAGAGCTGGGCCAGCGGCAGCCGGACCGCGGGCGCGGGCTCCACCAGGTCGCCGTCCACGCGGATCTCGAACGTGTCGGGGCGGATGTCGATCTCCGGCAGCGCGTCGTTGTTGCGCATGTCGGCCTTGGTGACGTCGCGGGTGGGGGCGACGGGGGCCAGGTCGCGGCGCAGGCCGAGCCGCCCGGCCAGGCCGTCCTCGATCGCCGCCGGCGCCACGAACGCGAGCGAGGTGTCCGCGCCGATCGCGTCGCCGAAGGCCGGCCGCTGCAGCACCGGCTGCGGGGTGGGGATGGACGCGTTCGGGTCGCCGAGCGCCGCCCATGCGATGACGCCGCCCTTGATCACGAGCTCGGGCCGGAACCCGAAGAACCGGGGGTCCCACAGCACGAGGTCGGCCAGCTTGCCCGGCTCCACCGAGCCGATGTGGGCGTCGACGCCGTGCGCGACGGCCGGGTTGATCGTGTACTTCGCGACGTACCGGCGGGCGCGCTCGTTGTCCGCCGGCTCGGCGCCCGACAGCGGCCCGCGGCGGTGCTTCATCACGTGCGCCACCTGCCAGGTGCGGGTGATCACCTCGCCGATGCGGCCCATCGCCTGGGCGTCGGAGGAGGTGATGGAGATGGCGCCCAGGTCGTGCAGCACGTCCTCGGCCGCGATCGTGGAGGCCCGGATGCGCGACTCGGCGAACGCCAGGTCCTCGGGGACGGCGGGGTTGAGGTGGTGGCAGACCATGAGCATGTCCAGGTGCTCCGCCACGGTGTTCACGGTGTGGGGGAGGGTCGGGTTGGTCGACCCCGGCAGCACGTGCGGCAGGCTCGCGATCGTGAGGATGTCGGGGGCGTGCCCGCCGCCCGCGCCCTCCACGTGGTACGCGTGGATGCCCCGGCCGTCGATCGCGTCGATCGTGGACTGCACGAACCCGGCCTCGTTGAGCGAGTCGGAGTGCAGCGCCACCTGCAGGCCCCACTCGTCCGCGGCCCGCAGCGCGGCGTCGAGGGCCGCGGGGGTGGAGCCCCAGTCCTCGTGCACCTTGTAGCTCGCCGCCCCGGCCAGGGCCTGCTCGGCCAGGGACGCGGCGCTGACGGTGTTGCCCTTGCCCAGCAGCAGCACGTTGAGCGGCAGGTGGTCCAGCGCGCGCAGCACCGAGCGCAGGTGCCAGGCGCCGGGCGTCACGGTGGTGGCCTTCGACCCCTCCGAGGGGCCGGTGCCGCCCCCGGCGACGGTCGTGATGCCGGTGGCCAGCGCCTCGTGCAGCGCCGACGGCGACAGCAGGTGCACGTGCGGGTCGAAGCCGCCGGCAGTGAGGATGCGGCCCTCTCCCGAGATCACGTCCGTGGACGGCCCGATCACCAGGTCGGGGTGCACGCCGTCCGCGACGTCCGGGTTGCCCGCGCGGCCGAGCGCGACGATCCGCCCGCCGCGCAGCCCGACGTCGGCCCGCACCACGCCCCACCAGTCGAGCACGACGACGCCGGTGATCACGGTGTCGGGGGCGCCCTCGGCGTGGGTGCGGGTGGACTGCGCCATCGACTCCCGGATGGACTTGCCGCCGCCGAACACCGCCTCCTCGCCGCCGACCGTGCGGTCCTCGGTGACCTCGATCCACAGGTCGGTGTCGCCGAGGCGCAGCTGGTCGCCGACGGTGGGCCCGTACAGGGCCGCGTAGCGCTCGCGGTCGATCCAGACCATCAGTCCTCCTGCTCCTCGTGCGACTCCGCGGCCTGCGGGGTCGGCACGGCGCCGAGTGCGCCGTCGTCGTGCTTGCCCCGCTGGATGCCCGGCACGCGCCGCGCCCCGCGGATCGTCACCAGGTCGACCTCCCGGCTCACGCCGGGCTCGAACCGCTGCGAGGTGCCGGACGGCACGTCGAGCCGGAACCCGTGCGCGGCGGTGCGGTCGAAGCGGAGCGCGTCGTTCGCGTCGGGCAGGTGCACGTGCGAGCCCACCTGCACCGGCCGGTCGCCGGTGTTCTCCACGACGAGGCGCAGCCGCTCGTGCGGGGGGCGCACGTTGAGCTCGAGGCGGCCGGGGGCGACGCGGGTGGCGCCGGGGCCGGCGGTGGCGTGTGCGGACACGGGTCCTCCAGTCGGGTCGGGGTCAGGGGATCGGGTGGTGCAGCGTGACGAGCTTGCGGCCGTCGGGGAAGGTGGCCTCGACCTGCACGTCGACGAGCATCTCGGGCACGCCGTCCATCACCTGCTCGCGGCCCAGCACCTCGCGCCCGTCCTGCATGAGCGTCGGGACGTCGGCGCCGTCGCGGGCCCGCTCGATCACCCAGCACGACAGCAGGGCGACCGTCTCGGGGTGGTTGAGCCGGACGCCGCGGGCGAGGCGGTCGCGCGCGACCATCCCCGCCACGGCGAGCAGCAGCTTCTCGGTGTCGGCGGGGGTCAGGTGCACGGTTCCTCCTCGGCTCGGACGGCGGCTCGCACGGCGGCTCGGACGGCGGCTCGCACGGCAGGTCGGCTCACAGCGCCATCGCCTCGCGGGCGCCGGCGAGGGCGTCGACGCCGCCGCCCGCCCCCCGGTGGGTCACGCGCCCGGACGCCAGCACGGCGTACTCGGCCGCGTGCTCGACGGCGTAGCCGAGGTGCTGCTCGACGAGCAGCGCGGACAGCCCGCCCTCCGCCGTCAGCGTGGTGATCGCCGCGTAGATCTCGCTCACGACGTTCGGCTGGATGCCCTCGGCGGGCTCGTCGAGCACCAGCAGCCGAGGGCCGGTGACGAGCGCGCGGGCGATGGCGAGCTGCTGGCGCTGGCCGCCGGACAGCAGCCCCGCCTGACGGCCGAGCAGCTCGCGCAGCGCGGGGAACAGGTCGAGCGCGTCGTCGGTGCGGCGACGGCCGGCGGTCCCGTGGGCGTCCGCGACCACCTGCAGGTTCTCCCGGGCGGTGAGCTGGCCGAAGGACTGCTGGCCCTGCGGCACGTACGCGATCCCCGCGCGCACCCGCCGGTGGGTCGGCCACCGCGTGACGTCGTCGCCGGCCAGGCGCACGGTCCCGGCCCGTGCGGGCAGCAGGCCGAGCACGGCCTTGAGGAGCGTCGTCTTGCCCGCCCCGTTGTGGCCGAGGACGGCGGTCAGCGTGCCGTCCTCGACGGCGAGGTCGACGTCGTGCACGACGGCCGTGCGGCCGTACCCCGTGCTCACGCCGCTCAGCTCGAGCATCATGCGCGTCCCTCCGTGGTCGTGGCGTCGGCCGTGCCTCGGTCTCCGGCCGGGGAACCGAGGTACACCTCGACGACGGCCGGGTCCTGCTGCACCTCGGCCACCGTCCCCTCGGCGAGGACGCGGCCCTGGTGCATGACGGTCACGGAGTCGGCGTACGAGCGCAGGAACTCCATGTCGTGCTCCACGACCACCACGACGCGCTGCGAGCCCACCCGGCGCAGCAGCTCGCCGGTCTCCTCGCGCTCCGCCTGGGTCATGCCCGCGACGGGCTCGTCGAGCAGCAGCAGGTGCGCGTCCTGCACCAGCAGCATCCCGATCTCGAGCCACTGCTTCTGGCCGTGCGCGAGGACGCCGGCCGGGACGTCGCGCAGCGCCGCGAGGCCGACCGTCTCCATCGCCTGCTCGACCGCCTCCGGGACGCCCCGGCGACGGCGCAGCATCGTCGTCGGCCGGCGGCGGGCGCCCGCGGCGATGTCGAGGTTCTGCAGCACGGTGAGCTGCTCGAACACGCTCGCGGTCTGGAACGTGCGGCCCACGCCCGCGCGGGCGACGCGGTGCGTGGCCCTCCCCAGCAGCTCCGTCCCGCCGAACCGGGCCGACCCGGCGGCGGCCCGCACGAGGCCGGTGACGGCGTCGATGAGCGTCGTCTTGCCCGCGCCGTTGGGCCCGATGAGGAACCGCAGGTCGCCCTGGGTGACGGTGAGGTCGACGTCGCGCACGGCGACGAACCCGCCGAACTCGACCCGCAGGCCGCGCACCTCGAGGTAGTCGTGGCGGAACCGGGCGGTGTCGTCCCCCAGCAGCGCGTCGGCGGCGGCGAGGTCGATCTGCTCGGTCTGCTCGGTCTGCTCGCTCATGCGCGGCTCCCTTCGGGCAGGAGGTCGGAGGCCGGGGCGTCGTCCGGCGCGGCCGGCTCCGCCCCGCGGGCGGCGCGGCGCCGGCGGCGCAGCATCGGCACGACCGACGCCAGGCCGCCGGGCAGGAAGGCGACGACCAGGACGAACAGCGCCCCCTGGAGGTAGATCCAGCCGGAGGGGAACTGCTCGGACAGCGACGTCTGCGCCCAGCTCACGGCGACGGACCCGAGGACCGGGCCGAGCAGGGTCGCCCGGCCGCCGATGGCGACGCCGACGAGGAAGGCGATGGACGGCACGACGCCGACGTCGGCGGGGGAGACGATCCCGACGATCGGCACGAAGAGCGCCCCGCCGACCGCCGCCATCACGGCCGCGACCACGTAGACGACGGTCTTCACGGCCGCCGGGTCGTAGCCGAGGAACCGGACCCGGTCCTCCTGGTCGCGGACGGCGACGAGTACCTCGCCGAACCGCGACACCATGAGCTGGCGGGCGACGACGACCATGACGAGCAGCACCCCGGCGGCGATCAGGTAGAGCATCCGCTGGTTGACCGGGTCGGCGAGGTCGTAGCCGAAGAACGACCGGAACCCGTTCAGCCCGTTGGTGCCGCCCGTCGTCTGCTGCTGGCCGATCAGGAGGATGGCGAACGCGGCGGCGAGGGCCTGCGACAGGATCGCGAAGTACGCGCCCCGCACGCGCCGCGTGAAGACGGCCCAGCCGAGGGCCGCGGCGAGCGCGGCGGGCACGAGCACCACCAGGGCGAGGGCGACGACCGGCGAGCGCAGGGGCTCCCACCAGCCGGGCACCTCGCCGGTGCCGTACAGCAGCATGAAGTCGGGGACGCCGCCGGGGCCGGCGTCGGCCAGCTTGAGGTGCATCGCCATGACGTAGGCGCCCAGGCCGAAGTACACCCCCTGGCCGAGGGTGAGCAGACCGCCGCGGCCCCAGGCGAGGCCGATGCCGACGGCCACCATGGCCAGGCACAGGAACTTGCCGAGCAGGCCGAGCCGGAACGGGCTGAGCAGCACCGGCGCGACGGCGAGGAGCAGGACGGCGGCGAGGCCGAACCCGGCCAGGGCGCGTGCCCGGCCCGGGCGGAGGAGAGCGGACAACCGTGCGGTGCGGGTGCTCGTGCCCGTCATGCGAGGCTCCTCGTCCGGACCGAGACCAGGCCCTGGGGTCGTACCTGCAGGAACGCGACGATGACGACGAACACGAGGACCTTCGCGACGGACGCCGTGGTGGAGTACTCGAAGAACGCCTGCATCAGGCCGAGCGCCGTCGCGGCGATCACCGTGCCCTTGATCTGCCCGATGCCGCCGGCCACGACGACGAGGAACGCGTCGACGATGTAGCCGGTGCCGAGCGTCGGTCCGACCGAGCCGAGCAGCGTCAGCGCGACGCCGGCGATCCCGGCGAGCCCGGAGCCGACGAAGAAGGTGAGCCGGTCGGTGGCCCGCGACGAGATGCCGGAGGCCTCCGCCAGGTCACGGTGCTGCACGACGGCCCGGATCCGGCGCCCGAGCGGCGTGGCCCGCAGCACGAGGGCCAGCACGACGACGCACGTCACCGCCAGCGCGAGGATGAAGAGGCGCGTCTTCGGCAGCGCGAGGCCGCCGACGGTGACCGCACCCGACAGCCAGCCGGGCGCGGCCACGTCCACGTTGGGGGCGCCGAACACGTCCCGCGCCACCTGCTGCAGCAGCAGGGCGACGCCCCAGGTGACGAGCAGGGTGTCGAGCGGCCGCCGGTACATGCGGTGGATGAGCGTGGCCTCGAGCAGCAGCCCGAGCGCCCCGCCGACGAGGAAGCCGAGCGGCAGCGACACGAGCAGGCTCGCGCCCGGGTCGCCGAGGAGCCCCTGGATCACGAACGCCGTGTAGGCGCCCGCCATCATGAACTCGCCGTGGGCCATGTTGATCACGCCCATCTGACCGAACGTCAGGGCGAGGCCCAGGGCCGCGAGCAGCAGCACCGAGCCGAGGCTCAGGCCCGCGAAGAGCTGGGAGAGGAGGGTGTCCATGTCGTGTCCGCCGCCCCCGGCTCAGGAGAGCCCGTCGGCCCAGTCGTAGCCCTCGAGGAACGGGTCCGGCTCGATGGGCTCCTCGGAGCTCCACTCGGTGTGGATGAGCCCGTCCGCGCCGATGCGCCCGACGAGCGCCGTCTTGGCGACGTGGTGGTTGTCGCCGTCCACGACGACGGTGCCCTCGGGGGCGTCGAAGGTGACGCCGTCCGCGGCCGCCTGCACGTCCGCGACGTCGAAGGACTCCGCCTTCTCGACCATCGCCTTCCACAGGTACAGCGAGGTGTAGGCCGCCTCCATCGGGTCGGACGTCACGCGGTCGTCGCCGTACTCGGCCTGGAACGCCTCGACGAACGCGTCGTTCTCGGGGCTGTCGACCGTCTGGTAGTAGTTCCAGGCGGTGAGCTGGCCCTCGATGTTGTCCACGCCGATGCCACCCACCTCCTCCTCCGCGAT
This sequence comes from Isoptericola sp. NPDC058082, assembly GCF_042885055.1. Classification (NCBI taxonomy): domain Bacteria; kingdom Bacillati; phylum Actinomycetota; class Actinomycetes; order Micrococcales; family Promicromonosporaceae; genus Isoptericola; species Isoptericola sp. NPDC058082. The sequence continues at coordinate 34,130 of NZ_JBHVSQ010000014.1, forward strand.
CGAGACGGAGACGACGGGCATGTCCTCGGCGGACAGGCCGGCGTTGTTGTACTCCTTGAAGAACGCGACGTTGGAGTCGCCGTTGAGGGTGTTGAACACCGCGTCGGCCCCGGCGGCCTTCACCTTGTTGACGATGGTGGAGAAGTCCGTGTGGCCCAGCGGCGCGTACTCCTCGCCGACGATCTCGATGCCGTGCGCCTCGGCGTACGCGTTGATGATCTTGTTCGCGGTGCGCGGGAACACATAGTCGGAGCCCACGAGGAACAGGGACTTCGTGCCCTGCTCGGCGAGGTAGTCCAGGGCCGGCACGATCTGCTGGTTGGTCGTGGCGCCCGTGTAGAAGATGTTCTCGGAGGCCTCGAGCCCCTCGTACTGGACGGGGTAGAACAGCAGCGAGTCGTTCGCCTCGAAGACCGGCAGCATGGCCTTGCGCGACGCCGACGTCCAGCCGCCGAACACGGCCGCGACGCAGTCGCTGGTGATGAGCTTGGTCGCCTTCTCCGCGAAGACCGTGGGCTCCGACTGGCCGTCCTCGGAGACGACCTCGAGCTGCTTGCCGAGCACCCCGCCGTCCGCGTTGATCTCGGCAGCGGCCAGCTGGAGCGCGTCGTGCACGGTCTGCTCGGAGATCGCCATCGTGCCCGACAGCGAGTTGAGGAAGCCGATCTGGACCGTGTCGCCCGAGGTGTCGACGCAGCCCGCGGCCGCGGAGGCCGAGGCGTCGCCGCTCGCCGCGTCCACCCGTGCCCCGCAGGCCGAGAGGGCCGCGACGGCGACGACGGCGAGCGAGGCGACGACAGGTCGGGTGGTGCCGGTACGCGTGCCGGTACGCGTGGTGCCCGTGCTGCTTCGAGGACGCATGGTGCTCCTTCGTGGCCGTGGCCCGTGGGCCCGATGAGGTGCGGACGAACCCGGTGGGCCAGGCCCGGTTAGGTTCAGATGAACCCAAGTACGCCCACGTGTCCCCGCGGTGAGTTCGGTGTCACCATCGTGTTACGGCTGGTCCGGGCGGTGCCGGAGAGGTGGCCGGAGCGGTCGCCGTGGTGCCGGTGCGATCATGGGGCCATGGCATCCGCGCACGGGGTCGGCGACCCCCTCGTCCTCGGCATCGAGACCTCCTGCGACGAGACGGGCGTCGCGCTCGTCCGCGGCGACGAGCTCCTGGTCGACGCCGTCGCCAGCTCCATGGACGAGCACGCGCGCTACGGCGGGATCATCCCGGAGGTCGCGAGCCGCGCCCACCTGGAGGCGATGGTCCCGACGATCCGGCGTGCGCTCGGCGAGGCCGACGTCGACCTGTCCGAGGTGGACGCGATCGCCGTCACCGCCGGCCCCGGGCTCGTGGGTCCGCTGACGATCGGCGCGTCCGCGGCGAAGGCGCTCGCGATCGGCCTGAACAAGCCGCTGTACGGCGTCAACCACGTCATCGGGCACGCCGCGGTGAACCAGCTCGTCGACGGCCCGTTCGACGGCCGCACGATGGCGCTGGTGGTCTCGGGCGGCCACAGCACGCTGATGCTCGTGGACGACGTCGCGACCGACGTCACCGAGCTCGGATCCACGCTCGACGACGCGGCGGGGGAGGCCTTCGACAAGGTCGGCCGCCTGCTCGGCCTGCCGTACCCCGGCGGCCCGCACGTGGACCGGCTCGCCCGCGAGGGCGATCCGGAGGCCATCCGCTTCCCGCGCGGCCTGACCGCTGCAAAGGACCAGGCCGAGCATGCCTACGACTTCTCCTTCTCCGGCCTCAAGACGGCCGTCGCGCGCTGGATCGAGGCCTGCGTCGACGCCGGGCGCGAGGTGCCCGAGGCCGACGTCGCCGCGTCGTTCGCCGCCGCCGTCGCCGACGTGCTCACGGCCAAGACGATCGCCGCGTGCCGGCGGCACGACGTCGAGACCCTCGTCGTGGGCGGCGGCTTCTCCGCGAACAGCCAGCTGCGCGACATGGCGGCGAAGCGGTGCGCGGAGGCGGGCATCGACCTGCGCATCCCGCCCATCCGCTACTGCACCGACAACGGCGCGATGATCGCCGCGCTGGGCTCCGCCGTCGTGCGCGCCGGGGCGGCGCCGTCGAGCTTCGACTTCCCGGTCGACTCGTCGATGCCGATGACCACGATCACCGTCTGACCCCGCCGCGTCGGGCCTGGCGGAAAAGGCCTCGGCACGCCGCCCGGGCCTCGGTAGCGTCCCGGGCGTGGACACCGACCGCCCCGCCATCTATCAGCACCCGCTCGCGTACCTCGTCGGGCTGGAGGGCGTGGCGCTGATGCGCGCGTTCGCCGGGGAGCACGACCGGGCGTTCGTCGAGGCGCGGCTGGCCGACGTGCGCGCGCTGCTCGACGCGGCCGACAGGTTCGGCGACGGCCGCGACGTCCCGCCGATCAGCACCCGCGACGGGTACCGGCACTGGGCGCCCCGCTACGACGGCCCGAACGGGTTCTGGGGCATGGAGGAGCCGCTCGTCCGGCCGCTCATGGAGGGGCTGCCCCGCGGCGTGGCGATCGACGCCGCGTGCGGCACGGGCCGGCACACGGAGTGGCTGGTCGAGCAGGGGCACGACGTGCTCGGCGTCGACTCGTCGCCCGACATGCTCGCGGTCGCCCGCACCAAGGTCCCGGGGGCGCGGTTCGCCGAGGGGGACCTGCACGACCTGCCGGTCCCCGACGCCTCCGCCGACCTGGTTCTCGTCACCCTCGCGCTGTGCCACGTGCGGGACCTGGGGCCGGTGTTCGCCGAGCTGTCGCGCGTGCTGCGGCCGGGCGGGCGCCTCGTCGTCTCCGACACGCGCGGGTACTTCGTCGGCTCGCCCCTCTATCCGCTGGTCGAGGGAGCGGACGGCGAGTTCGGGTACATCCCGAACTGGCAGCACGCCACCAGCGAGTACCTGCAGGCGGCACTGCCCGTGGGCCTGGCGCCGCGGTTCTGCCGCGAGTACGCGGGCGGCGGCGCGGACGAGGACGACGGCGGCCGGGAGTACACCGCGGCCGCGCACGCCGGGAACGGCGCGTTCGACCCCGGCGCGGACCTGGAGCTCGAGGACCCGACCAGGCCGCCCGACATCTGGCAGATGATGCCGTGGGTCGAGGCGGCCGCCCACGCGGCGTACGCCCGGACGCCCACCCTCATCGTGTGGGACTTCGAGAAGGAGTAGTCAGCCCGCCGCGGGCAGCGGTCGCCCGGCGTGCAGCTCGGCGACGAGCGACGCGACCACGGCCTCCAGCGCCGCGGGGCCCCCGCCGTGCGCGCGCGCCACCTCGCGCTGGCGCTGGTACGACGCACCGCGGCGCACGATCTCCCGCACGCCGTCGAGCGCGGCGGCGCAGCCGAGCCGGTCCGCCACGGGCTCGAGGGTCGTGAGCAGGCGGGGGAGGGCGTCGGTGACGAGCTCCTCCTCGCCCGCGTCGTCGAGGATGATGATCGCGTCGGTGCCGTAGCGGGCCGCGCGCCACTTGTTCTCGTGCACGAACCACGGCGGCATCGTGGGCAGCGGGCGTCCCTCGTCGAGCAGGGTCGACAGGTGCTCGACCAGGCAGTGCACGAGGGCGCCGAGGGCGGCGAGCTCGAACGTGTTCGACGTGCCGTCGCAGATCCGCATCTCGACCGTGCCGAAGTGCGGCGCGGGCCGCACGTCCCAGCGCACCTCCGTGAAGTCGTCGATGACGCCGGTGTGCAGCATGTCGGCGGTGTACCGCTCCAGCTCGGACCAGGCCCCGAACTGGTACGGCAGCCCTGCGGTGGGCAGCTGCTGGAAGATCATGGTGCGCATCGAGGCGTAGCCGGTGTCGTCGCCGCCGAAGAACGGCGACGACGCGGACAGCACCTGCAGGTACGGCAGGTACACCAGCAGCGAGTTGACGATGGGCAGCACCTTGGCGCGGTCCTCGATGCCCACGTGCGCGTGCACGCCGTAGACGATCTGCTGGCGCCCCACGACCTGCGCCCGGTCGACGACGGTGGCGTACCGCTTCTTGTCGGTCACCTTCTGCTGCGACCAGTGCGCGAACGGGTGCGTGCCGGCGCCCATGAGGTCGACGCGCATGGGACCGGTGGCGTCGTGGATGGCGGCGATGCCGCGCTCGAGGTCGGCGATCGCCTCGGGCACCGTACGGCGCACGTCGCTGATCACCTCGACCGTGTTCCGCAGGAACTCGGGCTTCACGTAGCGGTGCCGGACGTCGTCGGCCACCGCCTCGATGACGGCCGGCGCCACCTGCCGCAGGTTGCCCGAGTCGGCGTCGACCAGCGCGAGCTCCCACTCGAGCCCGACGCTCGACCGCTCGGAGGCGGCGAATTCCAGCACCATGCGGGCCATGCTTCCACGCGGGGACGCCGGGCCGCGCGTCGGTCCGGCCGCGTCTCGTCGGACGGGCCGCCGCGGGCCCGGCGCGCGTCAGCGCAGCGGCTCGACGACGAGCACGTGCTGCGCGCCGGCGACGCGCGTGAGCACGAGGGTCGCCTCCGCGTCGCCCTTCGGCGAGAGCTGGGCGCGCAGCTGCTCGGGCGTCACGGCGGTGCCGCGCTTCTTGATCGTGAGGCGGCCCACGCCGCGCTCGCGTAGGTAGGCCTTGAGCCGCTTGAGGTTGAACGGCATGACGTCGAGCACGCGGTAGCCGGCGGCCAGCGGCGCCGTGCCGTCCGTGGGCGGCGGGGCGGGCTGGTCGGTCGTGACGTAGGCGATGGTCCGGTCCAGCAGCCGCCCGCCCAGCTCGGCGGCGGCGTGCGCCACGAGCCCGGCGCGGATGACGGCGCCGTCCGGTTCGTACAGGTAGGCGCCGACGGGGCCGACGTCGGGCACGAGCTCGGCGCCGTCGCCGTCCGCACGCCGGTCGGCGCGCAGGGTGCGCGACGTCGTCGTCCCGCCGGAGGTCGCGAGCACGAGCGCGGACCGTCCCGGCCCCGCGGGGGCGAGCGGCCCGAACCAGAGCCCCGCCTCGACGACGTCGCCGTCCACCGAGACCCACTGCGTCTCCGCGTCCTCGGGCAGCCCCTGGTGCGGGATGCCGGGCCCCACCTTGATCCCGAGGGCGGGGACCTGCGCGCGCAGGTCCCACACGGCGTCGAGCGGGGGAGCGTAGGCGGCCGGGTCGAACACCCGCCGGCCCCCGCGCGTGCGGCGGGCCGGGTCGGCGTAGACGCCGTCCACGCCCTCGGCGGCGAGGTCGAGCGCGAGGCCGTCGGCGTGCCGTACCTCGGCCTCGGGGAAGTACCGCAGGTTCACGGTGGCGAGCGCGGCGGTGACCTCGTCGACGTCGGTCGCGAGCACGTGCAGGCCGACGCCCGCGAACGCGAGCGCGTCGGCGCCGATCCCGCTGGTGAGGTCCGCGACCTTGGTGGCGCCGGCGGCGAGGTAGCGGCGGGCGTGCAGGGCCGCGACCACGAGCCGGGTGGCCTGCTCGACGCCGTCGGGCGTGAAGAGCATCCCGTCCGCGAAGTCGCCGAGCTTGGCGCGGGCCTTGGCCCGCAGCCGCGACTGGGTGAGCGCGGCCGCCGCGAGGTCGGGGTCGACGCCGTCGGCCCGCAGCCGGGTGGCCAGGGACATGGCCTGCTTCTCGTCGTAGGGCGGCAGCGAGTTGACCAGCGCCCACCCGTCCGGGCTCAGCAGCTTGCTCACGGAGGAGGGGTCCATCGGGCCATCGTCTCAGGCGCGCGGGTGACGCCCTGGGCGAACGACCCGCCGACCTCTGGCACTCGACTTGTCAGAGTGCTAACGCCTGCCTAGATTTGTCGTCAGCGACCGCAAGGCTGTACCGGCACCCGCGACGACGGCCAGCCCTCGGACGCGACCTGGTCAATCAGCTAGTCCATCCACGCATCGCGAATCAAGGAGGTCCGACGTGTCGGTCCCCATCAAGCCGCTCGAGGACCGGATCGTCGTCAAGGCCATCGAGGCCGAGACCACGACCGCTTCCGGCCTGGTCATCCCGGACACCGCCAAGGAGAAGCCCCAGGAGGGCGAGGTCCTGGCCGTGGGCGAGGGTCGCTTCGACGACAAGGGCAACCGCGTCCCCGTCGACGTCAAGGTCGGTGACAAGGTCATCTACAGCAAGTACGGCGGCACCGAGGTCAAGTACGCCGGGGAGGACTACCTCGTCCTCTCCGCCCGCGACATCCTCGCGGTCGTCGTCGCCTGACGACGCCCAGCACGCAGAAGGCCTCGCACCGTCGTCGGTGCGGGGCCTTCGTGCTGTCAGCCGGTCTTGCGGGCGCTTCCGGCGAGGATCGCGGAGCGCTCGTCCTCGCTGAGGCCGCCCCACACCCCGTAGGGCTCCCGGACCCGGAGCGACTGCTCCCGGCACTGCATCATCACGGGGCACGAGCGGCAGATCGCCTTGGCCGCCTCGGCCCGGCGTCGCCGCGTCGAACCGCGCTCACCCTCGGGGTGGAAGAACAACGTGTCGTCCGCGTCGCGGCAGGAGCCCTGGTACTGCCACTCCCACAGCTCCATCACCGGACCGGGAAGCCTCGAGATCTCCGTCATGGCGAACAACCTACAAGTTGTGCAGAAGTTGTTCAAGGTCCGATTTCGTGACCGGATTCGATGATTCAGTGTTCAACTTCACGGCCGTGGCTGAATGGGTTCGCCTGGCATCTGAACGGCTTTGACCTGCGCCGTCGACCATTACGGCGGCGCGCCCGGGGGAGCAGTGGCGACCCTCCGGTCCTCTCGGCAGAATCGACGCCATGACCTCATCCCGACCCGCTCCTCACGGGGGCGGGTCTCGCGCGTCGAGCGCGGGCCTCGCCGTCGCGGCGGTCGCCAGGCGCCTGGGGGTCGCTCCGGCGACCCTGCGCACGTGGGACCGTCGCTACGGGCTCGGCCCGTCCGCCCGCACCGCGGGATCGCACCGCCGCTACACGCCCGAGGACGTGGCGCGCCTGCTCGTCATGCGCCGGCTCACGCTCGAGGGCGTCGCGCCGGTCGACGCCGCGAAGGCCGCCCTCGAGGCGGGCGTCGAGGAGCTCGAGGAGGCGACCGAGGAGGCCGCGAGCGCCGGTGCCGAGGCGGACGACGGCGACGACGCGGAGCCCGACCCGGAGCGACCGGCGCACGCCGCCGACGGCGACGCCCCGCGCGGGCGAGGCCACCTCCGCGCCCTGCCCGGGGGCGGCGAAGGAGCCTCCGCGGCTCCCGGTCACGTGCCCGGTGGGAGCGCTTCCGGCCGGGTGTCGGCCGTGGTGGACGCCGCCCTCGCCTACGACCAGGCCGGGTGCGACGACCTGCTCGCCATCCCGGCGCAGGGCGACCCCGCCGCCTGGTGGACCGAGATCGCGGAACCGGCCTGGCAGCGCGTCGCCCAGCGGACGGTGCTCGCCGGCCCGGGCGCGGTGCCCGAGGTGGTGCTCGCCACGGCGGCCCTGCGCGCGCTGCGCGACTTCACCGAGGCGTTCGAGCGCGCCATGGTCGCGGGTGGGGCCCCGCCGGCCAACCACCCGAGCCGGATGCGCAAGATCGTGCTCATCTTCGCCGCCCCCGACGAGGTGGTGCCGCTGTCCGCGCACGCCCTCGCCGCCGCCCTGACGGCGAAGGGGGCGACGGCGCGCATCGTGACCGGCCCCGCGAGCACGCACCGCTCGCTCGAGCTGGTGACGATGGTGCGGCCGGCGGCGCTCGTCCTCGCGACGGCGCAGCGGCGTCCCGACCTGGACCTCATCCACGCGGTGCACGAGGGCTTCGCCGAGCTCCCGGTCATCGTGAGCCTGCGGCGGGACGACGCCGCGAGCGAGCTGCCGCTGGCAGCCACCGTGCAGCGGGTGCGGTCGTTCACCGCGATGCTGCACGAGGCGCTCGCCGTCGTGACGTGATCCGTGAGGCGAGCCGTGACGTGAGGTCCGCCACGGCGGGGCCCCGAAGGCCGGACGGGCCGGAATAACGGGGCCGCCCAGAACGTAGACTCCTGTCATGACGGACTCGACCTCGCCCGCGCACGACCCGTTCGGATTCCTCGGCCTCACCTACGACGACGTCCTGCTGCTGCCGGGGTACTCCGACCTCGCCCCGTCGGACATCGACACCACCTCGCGCCTCACCCGCGAGATCTCCCTGCGCGTGCCGCTCGTCTCGGCCGCGATGGACACCGTCACCGAGTCGCGGATGGCGATCGCGATGGCCCGTCAGGGCGGCATCGGCGTGCTGCACCGCAACCTGTCGATCGAGGACCAGGCGTACCAGGTGGACCTGGTCAAGCGGACGCAGACCGGCATCATCTCCAACCCGGTGACGATCGGGCCGGACGCGACCCTCGAGGAGCTCGACAAGCGGGCGGGGGAGTACCGCATCTCCGGCTTCCCCGTGGTCGACGCGGGCGGCCACCTCACCGGCATCGTCACCAACCGCGACCTGCGCTTCACCCCGGTCGCCGAGTGGGCCACGACCAAGGTCTCCGAGGTCATGACGCCCGCTCCGCTCATCACCGGGCAGGCCGGCATCTCGCGCGAGGACGCCACGCTGCTGCTGCGCAAGCACAAGCTGGAGCGGCTGCCGCTGGTCGACGCGGAGGGCCGTCTCGCCGGCCTCATCACCGTCAAGGACTTCGTGAAGTCCGAGCAGTTCCCGAACGCGTCGAAGGACGGCCAGGGCCGCCTGCTCGTCGGCGCGGCGATCGGCTACTTCGGCGACGCGTGGGAGCGCGCGACGACGCTGGTCGACGCCGGCGTCGACGTGCTCGTCGCGGACACCGCGCACGGCAACGTGCGGATGCTCGTCGACATGGTCCGCAAGCTCAAGACCGACCCCGCCACCCGCCACGTGCAGGTGATCGGCGGCAACGTCGGGACGAAGGAGGGCGCGCAGACCTTCGTGGACGCGGGCGCGGACGCGATCAAGGTGGGTGTCGGCCCGGGCTCCATCTGCACCACGCGCATCGTGACCGGCGTCGGCGTCCCGCAGATCACCGCCGTGTACGAGGCGTCCCTGGCCGCGCGCGCCGCCGGTGTCCCGGTCATCGCCGACGGCGGCATGCGGCACTCGGGCGAGATCGGCAAGGCGCTCGTCGCGGGCGCGGAGACCGTCATGCTCGGCTCGATGCTGGCCGGCACCGAGGAGGCGCCGGGCGAGACGATCCTCGTCAACGGCAAGCAGTACAAGGCGTACCGCGGCATGGGCTCGATGGGCGCGATGTCGTCGCGCGGCAAGAAGTCCTACTCGAAGGACCGCTACTTCCAGGCCGAGGTCACCAGCGACGACATGATCGTGCCGGAGGGCATCGAGGGGCAGGTGCCGTACAAGGGCACGCTGAACACCGTCGCGCACCAGCTCGTCGGCGGGCTGCACCAGTCGATGTTCTACGTCGGCGCCAGCACCATCCCCGAGCTCCAGGCCAAGGGCCGGTTCGTGCGCATCACCTCCGCGTCGCTCAAGGAGAGCCACCCCCACGACGTGCAGATGACGGTCGAGGCGCCGAACTACGCCGGGTTCTGAGCCGACCCGCACGACGGTCACGACGGAGGCCCGGCACCCCAGGGGTGCCGGGCCTCCGTCGTCCCGCCGTCAGCTCGCCATGACGCGCGCGTGCAGGGCCTGGACCGCGTACCGGGCGGACCAGAACGCACCGTGCTGCCAGGCGGAGACCTCGGACATCCAGTCGCCCGCGAAGTAGACGCGACCGGCACCCTGCTGGAGCTGCTTGAACCCGGAGGACTCCGTGTTCGGGTAGGCCCACGCGCCCTCGATGTAGGGGACCTTGTGCCAGGCGATGGAGAACGACGACTCCAGCTCCGTGCGGTACTTCTCCCCGTGGATCTTCACGCCCTGCGCGACGGCGCGCCGCTCGCGCTCCCGGGGCGTGAGGTCGGCGTAGGTCCGGGCGTTCGTGCCGGTGTTGTAGTAGCCGACCACGAGGCCCTTGCGCTCCCCGTACCCGTACGAGGGGTACCAGACGTGCGCCAGGTCCATGTCGGTCTCGGTGATGCCGCCGTAGATGCGGTGGTCGTCCTCCCACCAGCGCGACCGGTACTGCAGGCCGATCTTGCCCGCGGGGGAGCCGGTCGAGAACTCGCCGAGCGCGGCGTCCACGCCCGCGCCCCAGTTCGTGTCCCAGCGGCGCATCACGCCCGCCGGCGCCGCCACGATCGCGAAGTCGGCCTCGATCTGCCGGGGGCGGCCGTGGCCGGGCGTGTAGGTGACCCGCACGCCGTGGCTCGTGTTCTCCACGGCGGTGACGGGGGAGCCGAAGTGCACGTTCTGCTTGCCGATGGCCCGCACGAAGTACTGGTAGGTCGTGTCCATGCCGCCCTTGGGCTGGAACATGAGCATCGACTGCTCCCAGTTGATCTCGAACGGGAAGTACTGCCCCACCTTCGAGGCGAGCACCTCCGAGACCGTGCCGGGGCCGGGCAGCGGCGTGCCGTGCTCGTTCCAGGCGGAGGGGTAGGTCGCGAACCCGCGGTTGTCCCCGCCCGCGTACGTGCCGTCGGCCTTGAGCGAGCCCCAGCTGCGCAGGAAGGACCGCAGGTTCTCCTTGTCCTCGGCGGTGAGCCGCTGGTCCAGGGCGCCCTGGTCGGTGGCGTGGCTCAGCAGCTCGGAGGTGTAGCCGAAGACGTCGGCCTTGGCGGTGCGGTAGCGCACGGGGTGGCCCGGGGTCGCCCCGGTCTTCTCGTTGTAGAGGTACGCGTCGGCGTTCGCGTTGGTGAAGACCTCGTAGGGCACGCCCAGCTCGCGCAGGTAGTCCATCGTGACCATCCACTGCGCGATGCGGCCGGCGCCGGCGTTCATGTAGACGCCGTCGTCGAAGCGCGCCGTCTGGGTGACGCCGTCCACGTCCGTCTCGGAGTCGCCGCCGCGGATCGTCAGGGTGCGGCCGCCCGGCCGGTGCCGTGCCTCGAGCACCGTGACGCGGTAGCCGGCCTTCTGCAGCTCGTACGCGGACGCGAGGCCCGCCGGACCCGCGCCGACGACCACGACCTTCTTCGCCGCGCGGCCGGTGAGCGTGAAGTCGCTGCCCCGGGGCGGTGTCCAGGCCGCGGCCGTGGGCTGGGCGGCGGCCGTCGGGGCGAGCCCCATCGCCCCCATCGTGGCGAACATGACGCCGGCGCTGGAGCCGACGCCGACGGCCTGGAGGAAGCCGCGGCGGGAGACGCCGGACGGGCGGCCGTCGGTGACCCCGTCGGTGACCGTGTCAGAGACCATGTGGCACTACCTCTCGTGTCGAAAGGTCTGACGGACGGACGCGGGCGGCCCTGGATGCCGGGCGCCGCCGTCAGCACCGGGCCCGACGGTAGGAGGTCCGCGTCACGCCCCGGGGTCGGCGGGGTTACCGTGTCGTCGCCCCGGGTAACGGGCGCGTTTCGACGGCGTCGCCCCAGGTCAGCGAATCGTGCGCGACCCGCCCCCGTCATCCGGCCGAAACGGTGCGCCCCTACGTTCCCCGCATGAAGAACACCACCAAGGTCGTCCTCGCCGTCGCCGTCACGACCGCCGTCGCCGTCCCTGCCACCGCCGTCGCGGGCGGCCGCCTCTTCGAGCCGAGGCCGACCGAGGCGCACTCCTTCGTCACCGGGGACACCCCGTCCATCGCCGACGGTGTGGCCCTCGGGAAGAACGTGGCCTGGTACAAGTCGTCGGGTCTGGGGCCGTCCGCCCTGAACCGCGCGCCCGGCGCGACCGCCGAGGAGCGCTACGTGCCGACCGACGTCTTCCCCGGCGGCGAGCTGCCCGACGGGGTGACGCTCACCGAGGCCCAGGGGATCAACGCGCTGATGCGGATCGGGGAGAACCTCGAGCGCGCGGGCCTGTCCTACGACGACGTCGTCTCCATGCGCGTCTTCCTGCAGAACCCCGACGGCGAGGAGGCCATGGACTTCGCCGGCTGGAACCGCGCGTACCGGCAGTTCTTCGCCAACACGAACCTCGCCACCGGGGAGACGCTCGACGTCCAGCTCGGGTCGGCGGCCGGTGAGCCCATGGTCGTCAACGAGGCGCGGCCCTCCCGGTTCGCGCTGGAGATCGAGAACCTGCCCGTGGACGGCTGGCTGGTCGAGGTGGAGGTCGACGCGGTGTACGACCGGTAGGTCCGCCGCGCGAAAGGGCGTGACGTCAGGACGGCGTCGTGGTCGGCTGGGCACCATGGACCACGGTGCTCGGGCGGGAGAGCCCGCCGTCACGACCGACCAGGTCGCCGCGGGGCTGCGCGAGCTGGGGCTGGGCCGGTCGTCCACGGTGCTGGTGCACAGCTCGCTGCGCGCGTTCGGGCACGTCGACGGCGGCGCGGCGGCCGTCGCACGGGCGCTGGTCGACGTGTGCGGCACGGTCGTCGTCCCGGCGGACACGTGGGACCGGACCGGCGTCCCGGCCCCGCCCGGCCTCGAGCGGCCGTGGAACGCCTACGGGAACGCCGCGACGTGGGCCGAGCACGACGAGGCCGTCGCCCGTGCCGACGCGTTCGTCCCCGACCTGCCGGTCGACCGGGAGATGGGCGCCGTCCCGGAGGCCGTCCGCCTCGGCCACCCGCACCGGCGCACGGAGCACCCGCTCAAGGGCTTCGTCGCGACGGGGCAGCGGGCCGCCGACGTCGTCGGGGCGCAGACCCTCGACCACCCGCTGGCGCCGGTCGACGCCGTGGCGGACGCCGGCGGGGACGTGCTCCTCCTGGGGGTCGGGCACACGGCGAGCACGGCGATCCACCTCGCCGAGCAGCGCCGGGGCCGCGGGCGGTTCCACCGCTACGCGAAGGTCGGGCCCGGCGCCTGGGCCGAGCTGCCGAACCTGCCGGGGGAGAGTCACCGCTTCGACGAGCTCGAGCCCACGCTGCGGTCACGCACGCGCGAGGTCCGCGTCGGGCGCGCCCGCCTGCGCCGGACGGGCGTGGCCGACGTGCTCGCCGCGGCCCGTGCCGCCCTCCTGGCCGACCCGCGGGCGCTCCTGTGCGACGACCCGGGCTGTCGCTGCGCCGCCGCCTGGCGCGGTCAGGAGCCGGCGACGGCGCCCAGGTGAGCCGAGCCGGTGGACGCCGGCCAGGCGGGCGACGTGGGCGGTCGACCACCGGGCGTCGCGTCGCGCTCCGCGTTCACTCGCTCCGCCCACGCGCGGTGGGCGCCGGCCTGGGCGGCGTGCAGCGCGTCGAGCGCGGCGCTCCGGAGCCGCGGGTGGGCCACGAGCTGGGCGTCGAGGACGTCGAGCGTCGCGAGGACGTCGACGTCCGCCTGGTGGAGCTCGCCGTCGCCCTCGATCCCGTACAGGGCGCACAGGTCGCCGAGGCGCCGCTTGCCCTCCCGGGCGCGGTCCAGCCACCGGTCGAGGACGAGCGGGTCGAGCACCGGCGCGACGGGCCGGCCGAGCCGCTCGGGCACCGTCGGCAGCCCGTGGCGGGCCAGCTCCCTGTCCAGCAGGGACAGGTCGAACGACGCGTTGTAGGCGACGAGGGGGACGCCGCCGCGCACGTGGTGGACGAGGATCGCGGCGATCTCCTCGAGCGCCCCGACGGCGTCCTGGCCGTGCGCGCGGGCCTCGGCGGTGGAGATGCCGTGGATGGCCGTGGCCTCGGCAGGGATCTCGACGCCGGGGTCGAGCAGCCAGGTGCGCACGGACCGGCTGCCGTCCGGGCCGCGCAGCACGAGCGCGGCGGTCACGATGCGGTCGGCCTCGACGTCGAGCCCGGTGGTCTCCGTGTCGAAGCCGAGCAGGGGCCCGCGCGACCAGCCCGGGTCGGGAGCGGCCTGCGGTGCGTCGGGCTCCGCGTACGTCGTCATGCCCCCGGACTGTGCCACCGGCCACCGACAGCACGCGCCGGTAGGCTGTCCGGGTGAGCAACGAGATCGAGATCGGGCGCGGAAAGCGCGGCCGCCGCGCATACTCCTTCGACGACATCGCGATCGTGCCCTCGCGGCGCACGCGCGACCCGAAGGACGTGTCCGTGGAGTGGCAGATCGACGCCTACCACTTCGACCTGCCGATCATGTCGGCGCCGATGGACTCCGTGATGAGCCCCGCCACCGCGGTGGCGCTGGGGAACCACGGCGGCCTGGGCGTCCTCGACCTCGAGGGCCTGTGGACGCGGTACGAGTCGCCCGAGACGCTGCTCGCCGAGATCCGCGACCTGCCCGCCGACCGCGCGACGCAGCGCATGCAGGAGATCTACGCCGAGCCGATCAAGGCCGAGCTCATCACGCAGCGCCTCAAGGAGGTCCGCGCCGCGGGCGTGACCGTGGCCGGCGCGCTGTCCCCGCAGCGCACGCAGGAGCACTACCAGACGGTGGTCGACGCCGGCGTGGACCTGTTCGTCATCCGCGGCACCACGGTCTCGGCCGAGCACGTGTCCGGCAACGCCGAGCCGCTCAACCTCAAGCGGTTCATCTACGAGCTCGACGTGCCCGTCGTCGTCGGCGGCGCGTCCACGTACACCGCGGCGCTCCACCTCATGCGCACGGGTGCGGCCGGCGTCCTGGTCGGCTTCGGCGGCGGCGCCGCCCACACCACGCGCGTGGGCCTCGGCATCCACGCGCCGATGGCCACGGCCGTCTCCGACGTCGCCGCGGCCCGCCGCGACTACCTCGACGAGTCCGGCGGCCGGTACGTGCACGTCATCGCCGACGGCGGCGTGGGCCGCTCCGGCGACATCGTCAAGGCCGTGGCCTGCGGCGCCGACGCCGTCATGCTGGGCGCCGCGCTCGCCCGCGCCGAGGAGGCGCCGGGCCAGGGCTGGCACTGGGGGCCCGAGGCCCACCACCCGGCGCTGCCGCGCGGCGAGCGCGTCGAGGTCGGCACGGCCGGCACGCTCGAGCAGGTCCTGTTCGGGCCGAGCGGCTCCGCCGACGGCACCCTGAACCTCGTCGGCGCCCTGCGCCGGGCCATGGCCACGACCGGCTACTCCGACCTCAAGGAGTTCCAGCGGGTCGAGGTCGTCGTCTCCCCGTACCAGCCGCGGTGATCCCCTGATGACGGCCGACGCCACGACCCGGGACGCGCCCGCCGTCGCGTTCCGGGAGGTCGGGGACGGCGACGTCGAGCAGGTCGTCGCGCTGTGGGAGGCCTGCGGCCTGACCCGGCCGTGGAACGACCCGCGGCGCGACGTCGCCGACGCGCGCCGCACCCCGACGTCGACCGTCCTGGTCGGTGTGGCGGGCGACCGGGTCGTGTCCTCCGCGCTCGCCGGGTACGACGGGCACCGCGGCTGGCTGTACTACGTCGCGGTCGACCCGCAGGAGCAGGGGAGCGGTCTCGGCCGCGCCACGGTGGCCGCCGCCGAGGACTGGCTCCGCGCGGCCGGGGCGCGCAAGGTGCAGCTCATGGTCCGCGCCACGAACGCACAGGTGGTGGGCTTCTACGACCGCCTCGGGTACGGCGACCAGGAGACGGTCGTGCTCGGGAAGTGGTTCGACGGGTCGCGCTGAGAGCGAACGACCCGGACGAACGGGGACGACGGTTGCCGCGGTGTCGGGCGACCCGCGTAGGGTGTCGGCCATGTCCACCGCGCACGAGGGCGAAGGCGCTCTCGGGGAACTTCTTGACCCCGAGCTGCCCGCCGCCACCTATGTCCTGGAGCCCGACGTCGTGGAGCCGCTGACGCGGCGCATCGTCACGTCCCACACCGTCGGGACGCACCGCTCGATCCTCCCCTTCACGGGTGCCCCGTTGGCGACGTTCCCCCTGTCGTCGCCCGACGACGTCGCGTCGGCCGCGGCCCGCGCCCGGGCCGCGCAGCCCGGGTGGGCGCGCGCGACGCTGCGCGAGCGCACGGCCGTGCTGGAACGACTGGGCGCCCTGGTGCTGGAGCGGCAGTCGGAGATCCTCGACCTGATCCAGATGGAGTCGGGCAAGGCGCGGCGCAGCGCGTTCGAGGAGGTCGCGGACGTCGCGATCGCGTGCCGGCACTACGCCGTGCGCGGCCCGGGGTACCTCGGCGAGCGGCGCGTGCCGGGCATGCTGCCGGTGCTCACGGGCGTGCGCGTGCACCGCCGTCCCGTCGGCGTGGTCGGCGCGATCGCGCCGTGGAACTACCCGCTGTCCCTGGTCCTGTCCGAGGCGATCCCGGCCCTGCTGGCGGGGAACGCGGTGGTGCTCAAGCCGGACCCGCAGACCACCCTGTCGGCCCTGTGGACCGCCGAGCTGCTGCAGGAGGCGGGGCTGCCCGACGACCTGTTCCTCGTCGTCGCCGGCGGCGGGGACGTCGGCGCGGCGCTCGTGGAGCACGTGGACCACATCGCCTTCACCGGTTCGACGGCGACGGGTCGCAAGGTCGCGGCGCGGGCCGGGGAGCGGCTCATCGGCACGACGCTCGAGCTGGGCGGCAAGAACCCGCTGTACGTCGCGGCCGACGCGGACCTGGACTCGGCCGTGCCCGGCGTGGTGCGGGCCTGCTTCTCGAACGCCGGCCAGCTGTGCATGTCGATCGAGCGCCTGGTGCTGCACGAGCGGATCGCGGACGCGTTCCTCGAGCGGTTCGCCGTCGCGGTGCGCGACCTCGTCCTGGGCACCGGGCTCGACTACACCGCCGACGTGGGCTCGCTGGTCTCCGCCGCGCAGCTCGAGCGCGTCACCCGGCACGTGGACGACGCGCTCGCGAAGGGCGCCCGCGCGGTCGTCGGCGGGGTACACCGCTCCGACGTCGGCCCGTACTTCTACGCACCGACCGTGCTGGACGACGTCCCCGCGGACGCCCTGTGCGCCCGCGAGGAGACGTTCGGCCCGGTCGTCGCGGTGACCCGCGTGGCGTCGGACGACGAGGCGGTGCGCGTCATGAACGACACCGAGTTCGGGCTGAACGCGAGCATCTGGTCCACCGACGTCGCCCGGGCCCGGCGCCTGGCGGCGCGCGTGCAGTCCGGCACCGTCGTGATCAACGACGGGTACGCCTCGGCCTGGGGCTCCGCGGCCGCGCCGATGGGCGGCTTCAAGTCCTCCGGGCAGGGCCGCCGGCACGGGCGCGAGGGCATCGAGGCCGTCACCGAGGTGCAGACCGTCGCCGTCCAGCGCGGCGCCCGGCTCGGGCTGTCCCTCGACACGCTGTACGCGCTCGGCGGGGAGACGCCGAGCCGCGTGCTGTCCGTCGCGCTCGGCGCGATGCGACGGCTGCGCCTGCCGTAGCCGCGCTCAGGGCCGGGCGAGGAAGGAGCCCAGCGCGGCCTGCGCCGCGGGCTCGCCGAGCAGGCGGGTGAACACCGCGCCCTCGGTGTCGATCCGCTCGAGAACGGCGGCCTGCGTGCCGGACCTGAGGAGGCGCTTGGTCTCGACGAGCGCCGCGACGGGCTTCGCGGCCAGCCGGGCGGCCTGCGCGCGGGCGAGACCGAGCACCTCGGCGTCCGGCAGCACCCGGTTGACCAGGCCGGCGTCGAGAGCCGCGGCGGCGGTGAACGGCTCCCCGAGCAGCAGGGCCGCCGCGGCGCGCTGGTGCCCGACGACCTGCGGCAGCAGCAGGCTGGACCCCGCCTCGGGGACCAGGCCGAGGTCCACGAACGGGAAGAGGAGCGTCGCTCCCTCGCCGGCGTACACGAGATCGCAGTGCAGCAGCATCGTCGCGCCGACCCCGACGGCCGGGCCGCAGACCCCGGCGACGAGCGGCTTGGGGAACCGCGCGATCGTGCGGAGGAAGCGGAACGCCGGGTCGTCCGTGCCGGCCTGCGGGCGGTCCAGGAAGTCGCCGATGTCGTTGCCCGCGCAGAACACGGTCTCGTCGCCCTGCAGCACCACGGCCCGGACGTCCGCGTCGGCCTCCGCCGCGTCGAGGGCGTCGGCCAGCGCGGCGTACATCGCGGTGGTGAGCGCGTTCTTCTTCGCGGGCCGGTTCAGGGTCACCGTGGCGACGCCCTCGGCGGCGCTGGTGAGGACGTCGTCGGTCATGCCGCGACGATAGCGGCCGCCGTGGCTCCCGTCCGAGTCCTCGTCAGAGCTCGCGGACCGCCGCGCGCCACGACGCCGGGATCTCTCGCACGTGCCACCACACCCACTGCCGGGGCCTCGCGCTCGCCGCCGAGACGCCCACGCCCTGCGCGTCCAGACCCGCGCGGTTGCAGCTGAACAGGGCGCGGCGCAGGTGGTAGTCCTGCGTGACGACGACGGCGGTGCGCGCACCCAGCTCGGCGGTGCGGCGGCAGGACGCCGTCGTGTCGAGGCCCTCGCGGTCCAGCGTCAGCGCCTCGTCCGGCACGCCCCGCCCGAGGATCCACTCGCGCATGGAGGCGGGCTCGTCGTAGGGGGTGCCGTCCCGGCGTGGCTGCCCGTCGCCGCTGAGCACCACCCGGTCGGCGACGCCGGCGTGGTACAGCTCCGCCGCCGCGTCCAGGCGGCGCTGCAGGTACGGCGAGGGGGTGCCGTCGGGCCGGATGCCCGCCCCGAGCACGAGGATCGCGTCCACCGGCTCGACGGCTTCGACGGACGGCCGGACCCGCGCCTGGCCGGTCAGCTGCACCCAGGCGACCGGCACGACGACGGCCAGGGCGAGCGCCCCGGCGGTCGCGGCGGAGACCCGCAGCGCACGACGGCGCCGGGCACGGACGGGGAGCGAGGCCGGGATCGGGTCCGTGGCGGGCGGGGTCGAGGTCACGCCCGCAACCTACGTCAGGGGCGGAGGGCGGCGCGCTCGGCCCGCAGGTTGCGTCCCGCGGCGTCGGCCCACCGGGACACGGCTGCGGGCGAGCGGTACAGCCTCGGCAGCCCGGCGAGCTGGTCCAGGACGGCGGCCCGCCCGGCGCGGAACGCGTCGTCGGGCACGTGGCCGTACTCGGCGCGGACCTGGGCCGCGTAGCGCGCGTACCGGCCGGGCTCGGCGCCGAGGACGGCGAGGTCCGCGTCGCTGACCAGGGCGCCCGTGGCGTCCGCCGTCACGGGGTCGTGGGCCGTGGTCACCAGCACGAGCCGGGCGACCTCGGCGACGTCGCTCTCCCCGAGCGCGCGACCCGTGCCCGCCGGCCGGACGGCGCCCGTCAGCGGGCCGAGCGCCGCGCCGACCAGCGCCGCCGACCGTTCCTCGTCCCGGCCCGCCTCGCCGTCGTGCACCGCGTCGTGGAACCACAGCGCGGCCGCCGCGTGCCAGCGCGAGCCGGGCGCCCCGTCGGCGACGAGGAGGTCCAGGGCGTCGAGGGAGTCGGCCAGGTGCAGGCGCGAGTGGTACACCCGGTGCGGCTCGCGCCAGCGGCCCACGAGGTCGGTCCCGACGTCGTGCGCCGCGGCGGGCGCGGCCCGCGCGCCGTCGCCCGGCTCCCACAGCGTCGCCCACCGGGCGAGCAGCTCGTCGTGGGACGCGCGCCGCCGCTCGTGCCCGGGCACCCGCAGGACGGAGCCGGCGAGGCGGCGGGACAGCTCGCCGCCGGTCACGGGCACGGCCCCGGCGGCCACCAGGGCGTCGTGGCGCTCGGCGGGGACGTCGTAGTGGTCGAGGTCGAAGGCCCGGTCGCCCACGCCCTGGGCGCGCGCGAACGAGCGGAGCTCGTGCAGCGACGTGTCCGAGACCAGGTGCGACCAGAGGGTGCCGTGCGCCGGCCAGGCGGGCGGGTCGAGCAGGAGCGTCATCGCCGCACCCGCCGGACGGTCAGGGCGCCGGGGACGTCGAGCCGGTCGCCGAGGTCCTCGCCCCGCGCGAACGCGCCCCACACGGCACGCACCCGCCGCGCGGAGCGCTGGAGGTCGTCCCACGACGCTCCGTCCGTGAGCGCCGCCGTCGCCCACGCCTTCTCGTCGCCGAACAGCAGCGGCAGGTCGACCGTGTGCGCGGCGCCCCACGGGTTGCCCGGCGCGCCCCACGTCACGACGTACCGGTAGGCGGTGCCGCCGGCCGCCGCGTGCCGGGCCGCGAACCGGCGCGCGGGCCGCCCGTAGACCGCCGCGGTGACGGCGGCGACCATTGCGCGTCGCATCCCCGGCCCGACGACGGGCAGCGCGGCGAGCCGGCGGACCGCGGGGATCCGGCGGACGAACAGCCGCGCCTCCTCGGCCGTGCTCCCGACGAGCAGCGCGACCTGCGGCGCGGCGGCGTCCCAGGCGGCGTCGACCTCGTCCTCGGGCGGCAGCGGGTCGTGACCGTACTGGGTGCCGAACGGCATCGCGGCGCGCAGGCCGGCCCCCGTCGCCGCCCGGGCGACCCGCGCCTCCGCCGCCACGACGTCCGCCACGGGCGTCCGGGGCGAGATGCCCGCGGCCGCGCGCGCCATGGCGGCGTTCATCCGTGCCCGTCCGCGGGAGATGCCGAGCGGCGCGCTCTGCACGATCGCGCGGGAGACCAGGGCGGCCGCGGCGGGCACGGCCAGGAGGTGCGCCACCGCGTCGCCGCCGGCGGACTGCCCGAACACCGTGACCCGCCCCGGGTCGCCGCCGAACGCGGCGATGTTGCGGTGCACCCAGCGCAGCGCCTCGAGCTGGTCGAGCAGCCCCAGGTTCGCGGGCCGCTCGGGGCCGCCGTCGCCGAGGTAGCCGAGCAGGCCGAGCCGGTAGGTGACGGACACGACGACGACCCGCTGCTCGGCGACCAACGGCCGCGGGTCCATGATCGGCAGGTCGCCCGCGCCGGAGGTGTACGAGCCGCCGTGGATCCACACCATGACGGGCAGCCGGTCGTCGGGGCGCACGTCGGCGGGCAGGTCGGCGGGCATCGTCACGGACAGGCGCTGGCAGTGCTCGTCGCCCGGGACGCCGGCCCCCGGCGCCCCCAGCACCTCGTCGAGGAACGGGACCGGCGCCTGCGGGCAGGCGGGCGACCACTGCGTCGCCTCGTACGGTGCGACGCGATCGGGGACCGGCACGGGCCGCTCGAACCGGTCCGCGCGGGCGTACGGGATGCCGGTGGCCCGGACGACGTCGTCGTCCGCCCAGCCGTCGACCGGTCCGCAGGGAGGCGTGAAGCGCAGCATCGCGGTCGAGACTAACCCCGGCGGGTGGCGCCGTCGTCGTCGTGGGGCTGGTCGTCGGGCAGGTCGTGGGGCAGGTGGTCGGGCAGGTCGTCGATGGCACGCCGCACCTCGCCGACGATCCGTGCCATCGCGGCCTCGGCGGCGTCGGGGTCGTGCTCGGCCACTGCCCGGGCGACGGCCTCGTGCTGGTCGAGCGCCTCGGGCGCGGGGGAGGGCGGCATGAGGCCGAGGTGCGTCCGCCCGGCGAGGACCTCGGCGACGACGTCGGCCAGGGGGCCGAACATCTCGTTGCCGCTGGAGCGCAGCAGCAGCTCGTGCATGCGGACGTCGAGGGCGAGGAACTCGGTGAGGTCGCCCGCCTCGCCGAGGGTGCGCATCCGGCGGGCGAGGTCCACGAGCTCGCCCCGCACCTGCGGGGTGGCGTGGCGGGCGGCGCCGGCGGCGGCGAGCGGCTCGACCGCGTGCCGCAGCTCGGTGAGGCTCCGCAGCTGCGCGTCCCGGCCGGGGCCCTGCAGCCGCCAGCGGATGACGCGCGGGTCGAGCACGTTCCAGTCCTCCATGCCGAGCACCACGAGGCCGACCCGGCGCCGCGAGCGCACCATCCCGAGGCCCTCGAGCATCCGCATCACCTCGCGCGCCACGGTCCGCGAGACCCCGTGCTCGGCGCCGATCCCGTCGAGCGTGAGGGGGCTGCCCGCGGGGACGTCGCCGCTGGTGATCGCGCGGCCGAGCGCGTCGAGCACTCCGGCGTGCAGGGACGGTGACGACATGGGCGGAGCCTATCGACGTCCGGTCGGCCGAGCGATTGGTGTGACCAGTCTTGTCAAAGGTAGTACCAATGAGGCATCCTCGGACGACGCGGTGACGCAGCAGTCGCCGCGGGGCCCGCCCCGGCGGGTCGCCGACCGAACAGGGAAGTCGAGATGGACACTGTCGTCATGGACGCCACCGGTGACGCGCGGGCCGCGAGCGCGCCGCGGCCGCCGGTCGCCGGGCACCTCGTCGTGATGGGCGTCGCCGGCTCGGGCAAGACCACGATCGCCGGGCTCCTCGCCGCGCGCCTCGGCCTCGACGTCGCCGAGGCCGACGAGTTCCACCCCCAGGCCAACATCGAGAAGATGTCGGCGGGCACGCCCCTCACCGACGCCGACCGCGCCCCCTGGCTCGCCGCCATCCGCGACTGGCTGACCGGCGAGACCGACGCCGGCAGGTCCGCCGTCGTCACCTGCTCGGCGCTCAAGCGCACCTACCGCGACGTGCTGCGCGGCGCGCACGGCCGGGTGCGGTTCGTCCACCTCGACGGCAGCCCCGAGCTCCTCGCCGACCGCATGGCGCACCGCAGCGGGCACTTCATGCCCCCGGCGCTCCTGCCGTCCCAGCTCGCCACGCTCGAGCCGCTCAGCGGCGACGAGGACGGCATCCGGATCGACGTCGCCGCGGCGCCCGAGCAGATCGTCGACTCCGTGCTCGCCTGGCTCGCCGACCGGGCCTGAGCCACCGGCCCGACTCACCGGCCCGACGCACCGGAGCCACGCGCTCCCGCCGGCCGGACCGGCACGCACCTCACCACCACCCGTACGACCGTCGACGAGGACCTCGCCATGCCCACAGACGACTGGACCCAGACCCTCACGGCCGGGCCGCTGCTCGCCATCGCCGCGGGAGCCGTCGCGCTCCTGCTCCTGCTCATCATCAAGGTGCGCCTGCACGCGTTCCTCGCGCTCGTGCTGGTCAGCGTGCTCACCGCGGTGGCGGCGGGCCTGCCCAGCGGCGGCATCCTGGACGTGCTGCTGGACGGCTTCGGCTCCACGCTGGCGTCGGTCGCCCTGCTCGTCGGGCTCGGCGCGATGCTGGGGCGGCTGATCGAGACCAGCGGCGGCGCCAAGGTGATGACCGACGTGCTCATCGCGCGGTTCGGAGAGAAGCGTGCCCCGCTCGCCCTCGGCGTGGCCTCGCTGATCTTCGGCTTCCCGATCTTCTTCGACGCCGGCCTCGTGGTGATGCTGCCGATCGTCTTCGCGGTGGCGCACCGCCTCGGCGGCTCGCTGCTCCTCTACGGCCTGCCCGTGGCCGGCGCGTTCTCGGTGATGCACGTCTTCGTGCCGCCGCACCCGGGCCCGGTCGCCGCGTCCGAGTTCCTCGGCGCGAACGTCGGCATGGTCCTGCTCCTCGGGCTGATCATCGCGATCCCCACCTGGTACGTCACGGCCTACCTCTTCGGCCGGTTCGCCGGCCGGCGCTTCGAGCTCCCCGTGCCCGCGATCCTCGGCCGTGCGGACGCGGTGCAGATCGCGAACCCGCCGCGCTTCGGCACGGTCGTCGGCATCCTCCTGCTCCCGCTCGTGCTGATCTTCGCCAACACCGGGCTGGAGACCGCGGTCTCCGCGGGCTGGGTCGCCGCCGAGAGCCCGGTAGTGACCTGGGCGGGCGTCGTGGGCTCCACGCCGGTCGCGCTGCTGGTCTCCGTCCTCGTGGCGGCCTGGGCGCTCGGTCGTCGCCGGGGCGTCGAGGGCACCGTGCTCGAGCAGACGCTCGACTCCGCGCTGGGGCCCGTCTGCTCCGTCATCCTCATCACCGGCGCCGGCGGCATGTTCGGCGGCGTGCTGCGGTCGTCCGGCATCGGTGACGCGCTCGCCGACGTCCTCGCCGACCTGGGGCTCCCCGTCATCGTCGCCGGGTTCGTCATCTCGGCCGTGCTGCGGGTCGCGCAGGGCTCCGCCACGGTGGCGCTCACGACGGCAGCCGGGCTCATCGCGCCGGCCGTCGCCGCCGGCGGGTTCAGCCAGCTCGCGACCGCCGCGATCGTCGTCGCCGTGGCGGCCGGCTCCGTGGTGCTCAGCCACGTCAACGACTCGGGGTTCTGGCTCGTGGGCCGGTTCTTCGACATGGACGTGAAGACCACGCTGCGCACGTGGACCGTCATGGAGACGGCGATCGGCGTCATGGGCTTCGGGATCGCCTGCGTGGCGTTCGCGCTGGCCTGAGGCGCGCGCGCCGCGGCCGGCGTCAGCCCGCCGTGACCGACGACGAGGGACGCAGGTGCTCGACCGCCTCCACGCACTGCCGGGCGATGGCGAGCTCCTCCATCGTCGGGATCACCATCACCAGCGTGGACGTCCAGTCGGGGGAGATGATGCGCTCCCCGCCGGCCCGCGCGGTGTTGCGGGCCGGGTCGACGGCGATGCCCATGCCCTCGAGCCCCTCGCAGACGGCGGCGCGGACGGCGGTGTCGTTCTCGCCCACCCCCGCGGTGAACGCGATGACGTCCACCCGCCCCAGCAGGGCGGCGTAGGCGCCCACGTACTTCTTCAGGCGGTGGACGTAGACGTCGAACGCGAGCGAGGCCGCCTCGTCGCCGTCGTCGATGAGACGCCGGAGCTCGCGGAAGTCGTTCACGCCCGACAGGCCCAGCATCCCCGAGCGCTTGTTGAGCAGCGTGTCGAGCTCGTCGATGCCCATCTCGGCGTTCCGCGCCAGGTGGAAGACGACGGCCGGGTCGATGTCGCCCGACCGCGTGCCCATGACCAGGCCCTCCAGCGGCGTCAGCCCCATGGAGGTGTCGATGGGGACGCCACCCGCCACCGCCGACGCGGACGCCCCGTTGCCCAGGTGCAGCACGATCGTGTGCAGGTCCTGCACGCGGCGGCCCAGCACCCGCGCCACCTTGCCCGCCACGTACTGGTGGCTGGTGCCGTGGAAGCCGTACCGGCGCACGTCGTACTCCTGCGCCACCTGGCGGTCGATCGCGTACGTGTACGCCTCGGCGGGCAGGGCGGAGAAGAACGCCGTGTCGAAGACGGCGACGTGCGGCACGTCGGACAGCAGCTCGCGCGCCACCCGGATGCCCTGCACGTTGGCCGGGTTGTGCAGCGGCGCGAGCGGCACCAGGGCGTCGATGCGCGCCACGACGTCGTCGTCCACCACGACCGGGCCCGAGAACTCCGCACCGCCGTGCACCACCCGGTGCCCGACGGCGTAGATGCCGGCGTCCGCCAGGCGCGGGCCGATCTCGTCGAACAGGCCGAGCGCGATCCGCAGCGCCTCCCCGTGGTCGGGCACCTCGAGCTCGCGGCGGGTCTTGTTGCCCGCGAACGTGTGCGTGACGATGCCGGACGGCTCGCCGATCCGCTCGATCGTGCCGGCGGCGATCGCCTCCCCGCCCACGGGGTTGACCAGCTGGTACTTGAGCGACGACGAGCCCGAGTTGAGCACCAGCACGGAGCCGTGCGCCCCGTACGCGCTGTACGGGGTGGGCCGCTCGGCCTCGGGGACGATGCTCATGCGGTGGCCTCCTGTGCCTGTGCCCCGAACGACTGGGCCTGGATCGCCGTGATGGCGACGGTGTTGACGATGTCCGCGACCAGCGCGCCCCGCGACAGGTCGTTGACCGGCTTGTTCAGGCCCTGCAGCACGGGGCCGACGGCGACGGCCCCGGCCGAGCGCTGCACGGCCTTGTAGGTGTTGTTGCCGGTGTTGAGGTCCGGGAAGACGAACACCGTCGCCTGCCCGGCCACCGCCGACTCCGGCAGCTTCGACTTCGCGACCGACGCGTCCACGGCGGCGTCGTACTGGATGGGGCCCTCCACCGACAGGTCGGGGCGGCGCTCGCGGACCAGCCCGGTCGCGGTGCGCACCTTGTCGACGTCCGCGCCCGAGCCGGACGTGCCCGTCGAGTAGGACAGCATCGCGACCTTCGGGTCGACGCCGAACTGCGCCGCCGTCGCGGACGACGAGATGGCGATGTCCGCGAGCTGCTCCGCGGTCGGGTCGGGGATCACGGCGCAGTCGCCGTACACCAGCACGCGGTCCTGCAGGCACATGAGGAACACCGACGACACCACGGAGACGCCCGGCTGCGTCTTGACGATCTCGAACGACGGCCGGATGGTGTGCGCCGTCGTGTGCGCGGCGCCCGACACCATGCCGTCCGCGAGGCCGAGGTGCACCATCATCGTGCCGAAGTACGACACGTCGGTGACGATCTCCTTGGCCCGCTCCACCGTCATGCCCTTGTGCGCCCGGAGCCTCGCGTACTCGGCGCTGAACCTCTCGACGTGCTCGGGGTCGGTGGGGGACAGGACGGTGGCGGCGGCGATGTCGAGGCCCAGCTCGGCCGCCCGGGCGCGGATCGACGTCTCGTCGCCCAGGATCACGAGGTCCGCGATCCCGCGGGCCAGCACGGTCGACGCGGCGCGCAGGATGCGGTCGTCGTCCCCTTCGGGCAGCACGACGCGGCGCCGGTCGCCGCGCGCCCGCTCGATGAGCTCGTACTCGAACATCAGCGGCGTGACGACGCGCGTGCGCGGCAGGTCGAGGCGGGCCAGCAGCTCCGCGCCGTCCACGTGCTGCTCGAACAGGGCGCGCGCGACGTCGATCTTGCGCGTCGAGGCGACCGTGACGTAGCCGTGCGTCTCCGCGGCGCGGCGGGCCGCCTGGAACGTGTCGAGCGCGGTCGCGACCACCGGCACGCGCGGCCCGAGCGCCGACAGCAGCTGCGCGATCGCGCCGCGCGGCACGTACCCGCCGGTGAGCACGATGCCCGCCAGGGAGGGGAACGTGGCGGCGGAGTGCGCCGACAGCAGCCCGAGCAGCACGTCGGAGCGGTCGCCGGGGAGGATGACGACCGCGCCGTCGGAGAGGTGGTCGAGCACGTGCTCGAACGACATCGCCCCGACGATCACCTCCAGCGCCTCTCGGCCCAGCAGGTCGGCGTCGCCGAGCATGAGCCTGCCCTGCACCGCCTCGGTCAGGCGGCCGACCGTCGGCGCGTGCAGGAACGGCTCCTCGGGGATGGTCCACACCGGCAGGTCCGCGTCGCCGACCACCGCCGTGGTCGCCGCCGCGAGCACCGCCGGGGTGCACCGGTTCACGACGACGCCCACCGGCTGCGCGTGGTTCGCGCGCAGCTCGGACAGGCTGAGGCGCACCAGGGCGCGCACGTCCTCCGGCGAGCGCTCGCGGCCCGAGGCCACGAGCAGCACCGGGGCGCCCAGGTTGGCCGCCACGCGCGCGTTGAACGCCAGCTCCGTGGCGCCCGCGACGTCCGTGTAGTCCGTGCCGACCACGACGACGGCGTCGCACCGCTCCGCGACCGCGTGGTAGCGGTCGAGGATGCGGGCGAGCGCGGCCTCCGGGTCCGCGTGCACGTCGTCGTAGGTGACGCCGACCGCGTCCTCGTAGGACAGGTCCACGCCGTCGTGCGCGAGCAGCATCTCCAGCACGTGGTCGCGCGGGGCGTCGCCCCCCGCGTCCGACGCCGGCGGCGACGGCACGCGGGAGACGGCCCGGAACACCCCGACGCGGGAGACCTGCCGGACCAGGAGGTCCAGCACGCCCAGCGCGACCGTCGACTTGCCGGTCTCGCCCTCGGGGGAGGCGATGTAGATCGAGCGGGTCGAGCCGGTCACGCGGCGTCCCCTGTCATTCGTGCGTCCCCTGTCATTCGTTGTCGCCGCCCGTCGCCGCCGCGGCGTCGTACTGGGGTCCGCCGTTCTCGGTGCCCGTCTCGCCGACGTCCGGCCACACCCAGTCGCGCACCTCGGGGATGTCCTCGCCGTGCTCGCGGGTGTACTGCCGGGCCGCGAGTCGGGCGTCGACCATCTCCTGCCGCAGGCCCGCGTACCGCGAGCGCAGGGCCGGCACCCGGTCGATGACGTCCACGACGAGGTGGTACCGGTCGATGTCGTTGAGCATCGCCATGTCGAAGGGCGTCGTCGTGGTGCCCTCCTCCTTGTACCCGCGCACGTGGATGTTGGCGTGGTTGGTGCGCCGGTACGTGAGGCGGTGGATGAGCCACGGGTAGCCGTGGTAGTTGAAGATCACCGGCTTGTCGGCGGTGAACAGCGTGTCGAAGTCCTTGTCGGACAGGCCGTGCGGGTGCTCCTTCTCGTCCTGCAGCCGCATGAGGTCGACGACGTTGACCACGCGGACCTTGAGGTCGGGGACGCGGTGGCGCAGGATGTCGGCCGCCGCGAGCACCTCGAGGGTGGGCACGTCGCCCGCCGCGCCGAGCACGACGTCCGGGTCCTCGCCCTCGACCTCGGTGCCCGCCCACTCCCAGATGCCCAGGCCGCGGGTGCAGTGCGCCACCGCCTGCTCCATCGTGAGGAACTGCGGCGCCGGCTGCTTGCCCGCGACGACGACGTTCACGTACTGGCGCGAGCGCAGGCAGTGGTCGTAGGTGCTCAGCAGGGTGTTCGCGTCCGGCGGCAGGTACACCCGGACGATCTCGGCCTTCTTGTTCACGACGTGGTCGATGAAGCCCGGGTCCTGGTGGCTGAAGCCGTTGTGGTCCTGGCGCCACACGTGGCTGGAGAGCAGGTAGTTGAGGCTCGCGATCGGCCGCCGCCACGGGATGTGGTTGGTGACCTTGAGCCACTTGGCGTGCTGGTTGAACATCGAGTCGACGATGTGGATGAACGCCTCGTAGCTGGTGAACAGGCCGTGCCGCCCGGTGAGCAGGTAGCCCTCCAGCCAGCCCTGGCACTGGTGCTCGCTCAGCTGCTCCATCACCCGGCCGGCGCGGACCAGGTGCTCGTCGACCTCCGGCGAGAAGTACTCGGCGTTCCACTGCTTGCCGGTGACGTCGAACGTGGCCTGCAGGCGGTTGGACGCCGTCTCGTCCGGGCCGAAGATCCGGAAGTTGTCCGGGTTGCGGCGGATCACCTCGGTGAGGAACTGGCCCAGCACGCGCGGCGCCTCCACCGCGCCGGCACCCGGCGCGGAGACGTCGACGCCGAAGTCGCGGAAGTCGGGCAGCCGCAGGTCGCGCAGCAGCACGCCGCCGTTCGCGTGCGGGTTGGCGCTCATGCGCAGCTCGCCGGGCGGGGCCAGCTCGCGGATGTCGTCGAGGATGCGGCCGTCGTCGTCGAAGAGCTCCTCGGCCCGGTACGACTTGAGCCACGTCTCCAGCACCTGGAGGTGCTCGGGCGTGTCCCGGGCGCTCGCGAGCGGCACCTGGTGCGCCCGCCACGAGCCCACCGTCTTCTTGCCGTCGATGTACTCCGGGCCCGTCCAGCCCTTCGGCGTGCGGAACACGATCATCGGCCACGCCGGGCGCGCCATGTCCACACCCTCGACGGCGGCCTGCGCCTTGATCGCGGCGATCTCGTCGAGCACCTCGTCCAGCACCGCGGCGAAGCGGCGGTGGATCGACTCGTGCGACTCGTCGGTGCCGTCGGCCACCTCGAACCAGTGCGGCTTGTGCCCGTACCCGACCATGAGCGACTCGAGCTCGTCGCGGCCGATGCGGTCGAGGATCGTGGGGTTCGCGATCTTGTACCCGTTGAGGTGCAGGATCGGCAGCACGACGCCGTCCTGCGCGGGGTTGAGCAGCTTGTTCGAGTGCCAGCTCGTGGCGAGCGGGCCGGTCTCGGCCTCGCCGTCGCCCACGACCGCCGCCACCAGCAGGTCCGGGTTGTCGAAGACCGCGCCGTAGGCGTGCGAGAGGGCGTAGCCCAGCTCGCCGCCCTCGTGGATGGAACCGGGCGTCTCCGGGGCGACGTGGCTCGGGATGCCGCCAGGGAACGAGAACTGGCGGAACAGGCGGCGCACGCCGTCGGTGTCCTCGGTGATGTCCGAGTAGAGCTCGGAGTACGTGCCGTCGAGGTACGTGCTCGCGACGAGGCCGGGGCCACCGTGGCCGGGGCCGGCGACGTAGACCGTGGACTGCTCGCGCTCCTTGATCGCCCGGTTGAGGTGGGCGTACAGGAAGTTCAGGCCCGGCGTCGTGCCCCAGTGGCCCAGCAGGCGCGGCTTGACGTGGTCGCGGGTGAGGGGCTCGCGCAGCAGCGGGTTGTCGAGCAGGTAGATCTGACCGACCGACAGGTAGTTCGCCGCCCGCCACCACCGGTCGATCCGTTCGATCGTCTCGGCCGTGAGCTCGGTACCGGCGCCCGCGCGCCATGGCGTGGGGCTGACGGTCGGGGTGGTCGTGGTGCTCATCACACGCTCCTGGGGCTCGGGGGAAGACCGGCGCCTTCATTCCACCGCACCCGGTGCCCGAATGCAGCACGACCGGCGAGGTCAGAGCGCGTGACGTCGATCTGGCGGGGTGTCAGATGATCCGGCGCACGGATTCCCGGGCCGGGCCCCGGGCCGATTACGGTGGTGCCGTGCCCAGCCCCCAGCCCGCCCGCAGGTCGTTCTGGGCGGTGGCCCTCCAGCCCCGCATGATCGGGATCCTGCTCCTCTTCCTGCTCGCCGCCGCCGTGTGCGGCCGGCTCGGCGTGTGGCAGCTCGACCGCGCCTACCAGCGCGCCGAGCTCGCCGCCCAGCAGGAGGCGGCCGAGCAGGCCTCGCACGGCCCGGAGGCGCTGGGCACCCTGCTCCCGCCGCAGACGTCGTTCCCCGGCGAGCTGGTCGGCACCGAGGCGTGGGTCACGGGGGAGTACGAGGCCGAGGGACAGATGCTCGTCGCCGGGCGCGCGCTGGACGGCCGCACCGGCTACCTGGTGCTCACCCCGCTGCGCGTCACCGACGACGGCACGGGCGGGTCCTCGTGGGCGGACCTGTCGGGGCCGCCGGTCCTGCCGGTCGTGCGGGGCTGGGTGGACTCGCCCACCCCGGACGCCGCGGCGCTCGACGTCCCGGACGGCGACGTGCGCGTCACCGGGTGGGTGCAGGCGTCGGAGTCCGTGCAGGAGGGCGGCGAGCCGCTGCCCGACGACCCGGACGGCCCGCCGCTCACCGACTCGATCTCCACCGGCGCACTGGTGAACACCTGGGGCGGGCCGATCTACTCCGGCTACATGGTGCTCACGACGTCCGACCCCGCGCAGGCGACCGCCGCCGAGGGCGGTCCCGCGCCGCTGCCGCGGCCCGTGCTCGAGGGCAGCGACGGCGTCAACCTGCAGAACCTGTTCTACGCGCTGCAGTGGTGGGTGTTCGGGCTCTTCGCCGTGCTGCTGTGGGTCCGGCTCGTGCGCGACGAGGCGGCCGGGACGAGGCGCGGCAGCACGCACGACGACTCCGACGACCCGGTGGGCACCGGCATCGCGGGGCTGCCCGGCTAGACGACCGGCAGGTCTCGCAAGAGCCGGGCGGGCCTCCTGTGCCACGCTGACCGGATGACGGCCATCGACCTCAAGCGCGAGCCGCGGCTGCACTACCGCGCCACGACGACGCCGGCCCTGGTCACGCTGCCGCCCCGCCCCTTCCTCATGGTGGACGGCGAGGGCGACCCGAACACGGCACCGGCCTACCGCGAGGCGGTCGAGACGCTGTACCCGCTCGCGTACGCCCTGCGGGCGGCGGTCAAGGAGGCCACGGGCGACGCGTACACCGTCATGCCGCTCGAGGGCCTGTGGTGGGCCGACGACATGAGCCGGTTCAGCGTGGACGCCAAGGACGAGTGGCGCTGGACGCTGATGATCAGCCTCCCGGACGCCGTCGAGCACGTGGACGCGGCCGAGGTGACATCCCGTGCCGTGGCGGCGAAGCAGCCCCCGGCGGGCGACCGCGTCCGCCTGGAGCGCTACGACGAGGGCGACGCCGCCCAGGTGCTGCACCGCGGCCCGTTCGCCACCGAGCCCGCGACCATCGAGCGGCTGCACGCGTTCGTCGAGGCCGAGGGGCGGGCGCTGGGCGGCCTGCACCACGAGATCTATCTGTCCGACCTGCGCCGCACGGCCCCCGAGAAGCTGCGCACGCTGATCCGCCAGCCCGTCGCGCCGAGGTAGTCCCTCGCGCCGCGAGGTAGCACCACCTCGGCGAGAGGCGGACTACCCCGCGCTCACTCGTGCTGCCAGCTGTGCCAGAGCCTGGCGTAGTCCCCGCCGGCGGCGACGAGGTCGTCGTGCGGGCCGATCTCGGTGATGCGGCCGCCGTCGACGACGGCGACGCGGTCGGCGTCGTGCGCGGTGTGCAGGCGGTGCGCGATGGCGACCACCGTGCGACCGGTGAGCACGGCGTTGAGCGACCGCTCCAGGTGGCGGGCGGCGCGCGGGTCGAGCAGCGACGTCGCCTCGTCGAGGACGAGCGTGTGCGGGTCGAGCAGCACCAGCCGCGCGAGCGCGACCTGCTGCGCCTGGGCCGGCGTGAGCGTGTGCCCGCCGGACCCGACGGCCGTCTCCAGCCCGTCCGGCAGGTCCGCGGCCCACGACGCGGCGTCGACCGCGCCGAGCGCGCCCCACAGCGCGTCGTCGGTGGCCGACGTGTCGGCCAGCCGCAGGTTCTCGGCCAGCGACCCGACGAACACGTGGTGCTCCTGGGTGACCAGCGCGACGTGGTGGCGCAGGTCCTCCAGCGGCAGCTCGACGAGCGGCACGTCGCCCACGGTGACCGACCCGCCGGTGGGCGGGTGGATGCCCGCGAGCATGCGGCCCAGCGTGGACTTGCCCGCGCCGGACGGCCCGACGACGGCCAGCCGTTCGCCCGGCGCGAGGTCGAGGTCGATGCCGTGCAGCACGTCGTGGCCCTCGCGGTACGCGTACCGCACGGACCGGGCCCGCACCTCCTCCGACGTCGGCACGGCGGTGCCGGCCGTGCGGTCCGGGCCGACCAGGCCGACGCCGACGACGCGCGCCAGCGCGACGGCCGCGACCTGCAGCTCGTCGAGCCAGAACACGAGGTCGAACACCGGGCCGCCCATCTGGTGGCCGTACATCGCGATGGTCGCGACGGTGCCCACCGTGGTGAGGTCCTGCGACACGAGCCAGCCGCCCCAGAGGATGACGACGATCGGCGCGATCGCGACCGCCGCGTCCAGGGCCGGGATGAGCCGCAGCCGCAGGCCCAGGGTGTAGGACTCGGCGTCGAACGCCTCGCGCAGGTCGCGGTCGATGCGCCGGCGGATCCGGGCGCCGAGGTGCAGGGCGTCGGTGGTGCGGGCGCCCTCGACGGCCTCGGTGATGGAGCCGTTGATCGTCGCGTACGCGGCGGACTCGCGCAGGTAGCCCGGCGTCGCGCGCCGGAGGTACCAGCGCGTGGCCACGACGATCAGCGGGACGCCGGTGAGCAGCCCGACCGCCACGAGCGGGCTCGCGAGGAACGACGCGACCAGCGTGAGCACGATCGTCACGACGCACACGAGCACCCGCGGCACGCCGAACCGCACGGCGTGCTGCAGCTTGTTGACGTCGTTGGTGGTGCGCGCGACGAGGTCGCCGGTGCCCGCCTTCTCCACCGTGGACAGCGGCAGCCGCGTCACGGCGTCCATGAACTCCTCGCGCAGGTCCGCGAAGACGCGCTCGCCGAAGACCATGGACAGCCGCTGCGCGTACCGCGTGATCACGGCCTGCGCGACGACGGCGCCGAGGAGCACCAGCGCGAGGGTGTCGACCGCGGAGAGCGTGGTGCCGTCGGCGACCTCGTCGATGATCCGGCCCAGCAGGAACGGGCCCGCCAGGCCGGCCAGCGCGGCGAGGGTGTGCAGCACGGCGACGCCGCCGAGCTGGCCGCGGTGGCGCCGGAACAGGCGGCCCACCGTGCGGTTCACCTCGGCGCGGTCGGCGATGGGCAGCAGGTTCGGGTTCACGGTGCCGGCCCCGGGGGTCGCGGCGGCGGGGGCGCTCATCGCGCGGCTCCTTCCAGGTCGGTGTCGGTGATCTCGTCGGCGTCGGCGTCGTCGTCCTCCGCCATGCTGCGGCCGACGACGGCGCGGTACGCGGCGCCGTGGGCGTCGCGGCGGGCGAGCAGCTCGGCGTGCGTGCCGGACGCGGCGACCGTGGCGTCGTCGTCGAGCAGCACGACCTCGTCCAGGTGGTCGAGCACGAGCGGGCTGGCGGTGACGACGAGCGTCGTGCGGCCGCGGCGCACCTCGGCGACCCGCTCCGCGATCCGCGCCTCGGTGTGGGCGTCCACCGCGCTGGTGGGCTCCACGAGCACGAGGATCTCCGGCTCGGTGAGCAGGGCCCGCGCCAGGGCGACGCGCTGCCGCTGGCCGCCCGACAGGGAGCGGCCCTTCTCGGGCAGGTCGCCGGCGAGGCCGCCGGGCACGCTGTCGAGCACGTCGTGCGCGTCCGCGGTGACCATCGCGGCCAGGAGGTCGGCCTCGGTGGCGCGGCCGCGGGCGTCGAGCGCCTCGCCGAGCACGCCCGAGAACAGGTGCGGCGTCGCCTCGGAGACCACGACGCGGCGGCGCAGCACCTCCTTGTCGAGGTCGGCCAGCGGCACGCCGCCGAGCCGGACCGGCGTGCCGGCCTCGGCCTCGTCGTCGAGCCGCCCGAGCCGCGTCGCGATGCGCGCGGAGGCGTCCGGGTCGGCGCTGACCAGCCCGAGCACGCGGCCCTCG
Organism: Isoptericola sp. NPDC058082; assembly: GCF_042885055.1. NCBI lineage: Bacteria > Bacillati > Actinomycetota > Actinomycetes > Micrococcales > Promicromonosporaceae > Isoptericola > Isoptericola sp. NPDC058082. Next base: position 68,133 of record NZ_JBHVSQ010000014.1, read on the forward strand.
CGCAGCACGAGGCCGCTCGCCTCGTCGGCGAGGTCGGCGCCGGCGGCCGGCGCGTCCGTGGGCGTCGAGGTCGAGGGCGTCGCCTCGGTGACGCGCAGCACGTCGAGGATCTTGCGCGAGGAGATGACGGCGCGGATCACCATCTGCAGCATCTGCGTGGCCATCTGCACCGGCCACGCGAGGAAGGCCGCGTAGCCGTAGAACGTCACGAGCTGGCCGCTGGTGATCTCGCCGCGGACGGCGGCCCGGGCGCCGAGCCACAGCACCAGCGCGGCGAGCAGGCCGGGCAGCAGCACCTGCAGCCCGTCGAGCACCGACTGGAGCACCGCGACGCGCACGCCCTGGTGCCGCACCTCCTGCGACTGGCGCGCGTAGCGGGCCGCGAACTCGTCCTCGCCGCCGATGCCGCGCAGGATGCGCAGGCCCGAGACGGTGTCCGCACCGAGCGACGTGAGCCGTCCCGTGGCCTCGCGCTGCGTCGTCTGGCGCGACTGCAGCGGCTTGACCAGCAGGCCGAGCACGGCCGCCACCGCCGGGATGCCGAGCGCCAGCACCAGGCCGAGCTGGACGTGCTGGGAGAGCATGATCGCCACGACGACCACGTACGCGATCACGCCGCCCGTGAACCGGCCGGCCATGGAGAACATGTCGCCCACGCGCAAGGCGTCGTTGGCGACGGCGGAGACGACCTCGCCGGTGGGCAGCTTGCGCGTGATCGCGTGCCCGGCGCGCGAGGCCTTGTAGCCCACGAGCTGGGAGAACGACAGCGACGCCCGCACCCAGTTCTCGACGTCCCAGATGTGGTTGAAGATGCCCGCGACGACGATGACGGCGGCGGCGGCGAGCATCGCCCCGCACCAGGCGAACAGCGGGCCGTCGAAGCCCTGCGACAGCCCCTCGTCGATGGCACGACCGATGAGCAGCGGGGCCGCGGCGGACGCGAGCATCGCCACCACGCCCGCCACCAGGGACTTCGCGAGCACGTCGCGCTGGCGCCACCCCTGCCAGGCCAGGAGCCGGGCGGGGGACGTCAGGGGAGGGTTGCCCACGTCGGGCAGGGGGAGGGGTCGCACGGTGATCCAGCCTACGAACGGCCGCCGACACGGGGCCACGGATTAACCACGGCGTCCTCGGGTCCGACCGGCCCGGGTCCGCGCCTACGATGCTGGGGTGAGCACGCCGCAGCAGACCCCCGCCCCGCAGCCCTCGTCGTCGCCCGCCGGCGGCGCCAGCCAGGCCCAGGCCGAGGCCGCCATCCGCAAGGCTCGCGGAGCCCTCAAGCGCTACCGGTTCATGGCGATCCTCACCGGTGTGATGCTGCTGATCCTGTGCGTCGAGATGTTCTTCAAGTACGTGGTGCCGGTCGAGCTCGTCGTCGACTACATGGGCTGGGTGCCGTTCGCGCACGGCTGGATCTACGTGGTCTACCTCGTCACGGTGCTCGACCTGTGGTCGAAGATGCGCTGGGGCTTCGGGCGACTCGCCACGATGGTGTTCGCGGGCGTCGTGCCGGTGATGTCGTTCATCCTCGAGAAGCGCGTGCACGCCGACGCCGACGCGAAGCTCGGTGCGCTCGAGGAGCGGTACGCGGCATGACGTCGCTCGCCCCGTCTCCGTCGTTGGCACCCCTGGTCGCGCCCGGCCCGGAGCTGGACGCCGCGCACCTCGCCCGGTACGCCCGGCACCTGCCGCTGCCGGGCGTCGGCCCGGAGGGGCAGCGCCGGCTGGCCGCCGCGCGGGTGCTCGTCGTCGGGGCGGGCGGCCTGGGCAGCCCGGCCCTCCAGTACCTCGCGGCCGCCGGGGTGGGCACCCTCGGCGTCGTGGACGACGACGTCGTGGACGTCTCCAACCTGCAGCGCCAGGTGGTGCACGGCACGGCCGACGTCGGCCGGCCCAAGGTGGAGTCGGCGCGCGACCGGATCGCCGACCTCGCGCCCGACGTCGAGGTGGTGGCCCACCCCGTGCGGCTCACCCCCGAGAACGTGCTCGAGATCGTCGGCGGGTACGACGTCGTGCTCGACGGCGCGGACAACTTCCCGACCCGCTACCTCGTGTCCGACGCGGCCGAGATCCTCGGTGTGCCCGTCGTGTGGGGCGCCATCCACCAGTTCGACGGCCAGGTCGCCGTCTTCTGGGGCGCGCCGGTGCTGGCCGACGGCACCGGTGAGGAGACCAGGACGCGCGGCGTCACCTACCGCGACGTCTTCCCCGTGCCCCCGCCGCCCGGCACCGTGCCCGACTGCGCCACCGGCGGCGTGCTCGGCGCGCTGTGCGGCACGGTCGGGTCGGTCATGGCCACCGAGGCGGTCAAGCTGATCACCGGTGCGGGCACCACGCTGCTCGGCCGCATCGCCGTCTACGACGCCCTCGAGCTCTCGTGGCGCCAGCTCGCCGTCCGCCCGGACCCGACCCGCGAGCCCGTCGCGGAGCTGCTCGCCGACGACGCCGCGTACGCCGCGTTCTGCGGCCTGCCCGCACCCGTGGGCGGGTCCGCCGACGCCGCGGGCTCCGGACTCGGCCCCGCCAGCATGAGCGCCGTCGACGCCGCCGCGCTCCTCGCGGGCGGCTCGCCCGTCGCGCTCGTCGACGTCCGCGAGGGCTGGGAGGTCCAGGCGCTCCCCGTCGCGGGCGCGACCGTGTCGCCGAGCGGCGCGTTCCTGGGCGGGGGAGACGCCGCCGCGTCCGCGGTCGCGGCGCTGCCCACCGACCGCCCGGTGCTCCTGGTCTGCGCCGCGGGCGCCCGCTCCGCCCGCGTGGCCGACGTCGCGCGCGCCGCCGGCGTCGATGCCCGCTCCGTCGAGGGCGGCGCCCCCGCGCTGCTCCTCGCCGTCTGACGCGAGGGAGCACGGGTCGTGCCGAGGTAGTCCGAGACTCCGCGAGGTAGTGGACCGGACCACTACCTCGGCACGGATCGGACTACCTCGGCACGGATCGGACTACCTCGGCAGGTTTCGGACTACCTCGGCAGCGTGGAGCACCGCGTCAGAGGGCGAGGTCGAGTCGACCGTCCGGGGAGGAGCTGGCCAGCGCGCCCTCACGGCGCGGGATGCGGCCGGCGCCGGCGGCGAGGCATCCGGACTCGACGGCGAGGCGCATGGCGTGCGCCATGCGGACCGGGTCGGCGGCGCGCGTGACGGCGGTCGCGAGGAGCACGCCGTCGCAGCCGAGCTCCATCGCGAGGGCGGCGTCGGACGCGGTGCCCACCCCGGCGTCGAGGATGACGGGCACGCGCGCGGCGGACGCGATCGCCTCGATGTTGCGGGGGTTGAGCACGCCCAGGCCCGTGCCGATGGGGGCGCCGAGCGGCATGACGGCCGCGCACCCGACGTCCTCGAGACGCCGCGCGAGGATCGGGTCGTCGTTCGTGTACGGCAGCACGACGAACCCGTCGCGCACCAGCCGGTCGGCGGCCTCGACGAGGCCGAGCGGGTCGGGGAGCAGGGTGACGTCGTCCGCGATCACCTCGAGCTTGACCCAGTCGGTGCCGCAGGCCTCGCGGGCGAGCTGCGCCGTGAGCACGGCCTCGGCGACCGAGAAGCAGCCGGCCGTGTTCGGCAGGGCGCGGATGCCCAGCCGCTCCAGCAGGCCCCAGATCCCGCCGTCCTCGGCGCCCGCGCCTCCCGGCCGTACCGCGACGCGGCGCATCGCCACGGTCGTGAGCCCGGTGCCCGACGCGACCAGCGCGTCCTCCAGCGTCATGAGGTTCGACGCCCCGCCCGTGCCCATGACGAGGCGCGAGCCGACCTCCGTGCCGGCGACCACGAGCGGATCGACGAGCGGGTGCGCGAGCGGGCGGGACGTGGTCTCGGCGTGCGTGCTGGTCATGCTTCCTCCGTGCTTCGTGGTCAGCCGCCCTGGACGGCGGTGACGATCTCGACCCGGTCGCCTGGCGCGATCCGGGTGCCGGCCCACAGGCCGCGGGGGACGACGGCGTCGTTCACGGCGACGGCGATGCCCTGCACCGAGCCGTCGGCGACGAACGCGGGGACGAGGGTCGCGACGACGGCCTCGACGCCGTCGCCGTGCGGTCCGTCGAGCGGGTAGGTCTCGCCGTTCACGACGGCGGTTGCGGAGGTGGACGGCGTGCTCACGGGAGGGCTCCTTCGGGGGTTGCGGGCGCGAAGCGTCGCGGGTCGGCGGCGGTGAGGGTGTCGAGCGCGTCGTCGGGCGGCGGTGTGCCGGTCAGCGCGGCGAGCACCGCGTCGGCGGTGAGCGGCGCGAGCAGCACCCCGTTGCGTCCGTGCCCGACGGCGGCCAGCAGTCCGGGCACGGCGGTGGCGCCGACCAGCGGCAGGTTGTCGGGGGTGGCCGGGCGGGCGCGCGGCGTGACGTCGACCAGCGCGGCCTCGTCGATCCCGGGCACGAGGGCGCGGGCGTCGCGCAGCAGCGCGAACACGCCGCCCGCCTCGGCGCGGCGGTCGTCCGGCCGCTCCTCGCTGGTGGCGCCGACGACGATCTCCCGGTGCCCGGGCCCGCTGCCCGGGCCGGCGCCGGTGCCCGGGCCCCGCGGCACGAGGTACACCGGCCGGTCCTGCACCGTGCCGCGCACCACGTGCTCGAGGGCGAGCCCCGGCCCGGCGTCCAGGCGCAGCGTCACGCCCTTGACGGGCCGCACCGGCACGCGCACCTCCGGCACGCCGTCGAGCAGCCCCGCGGGAGGGACAGCGCCGGCCGCGAGGACCACGGCCCCGGCGGCGTGCCGCACCCCGGCGGCGTCGTGCGCCGCGACCACCCGGCCCGCGGCGTCCCGCTCCAGGCGCACGGCGGCGCGGCGGACGACCGTGCCGCCCGGCGCGCGGGTCAGCGCCTCGAGGAGTGCCGCGTGCGTGCCCCGCGGGTCGACGGCCAGGTCGCCCTCGACGCGGGCCGCCCCGGCGAGCCGCGGCCCGAGGTACGGCTCGCGGCGCCGGGCGTCGGCCACGGAGACCTCCGCGGACGCGAGGCCCCACTCCCGGTGCAGCGCCAGCACGCGACGCAGGAGGGCGAGGTCGTCGGCGTCGTACGCGACGGCGAGCGACCCGGCACGCAGCAGCGGGACGTCGCGACCGGTCGCGGCGGCGAGGTCGGCGGCGAACGCGGGCCAGCGGGCGGCCGACGCGAGGTTGAGGCGCGCGAGGTCCCGCTCGCCGAAGTCCGCCTCGCCGACGGCCGCGAGCATCCCCGCGGCCGCGCGGGTGGCGCCGTCGCCGGGCGCCGGGTCGAGCACCGTGACGGCGAGGCCGGCGTCCGCGGCCCGCCAGGCCACCGCGAGACCGACGATCCCGCCGCCGACGACGACGACGTCGGAGGGGGTGGCGGACGGACCGGTGGACGTGGGCATGTGCGCTCCCTTCGCTGGCATGACCCAGATCAGGTTCGACGGTCGGCTCCTACGCCCTCTCAGCCCCGAGCGGGGCTCCCGTGCGCGGCCACTGTAACCCGGGCCGTGGTTACCCTGGCCGGCGTGACCACGACCCGCGCCCGGCTCGCCGACGCCCGCCTGTACCTGTGCACCGACGCCCGCGAGGACCGGGGCGACCTCGAGAACTTCCTGCACGCGGCGCTCGCGGGCGGGGTGGACGTCGTGCAGCTGCGGGACAAGACGCTCGACGTCGCGCGCGAGCTCGAGGTGCAGGCCGTGGTGGCCCGCGTCGCCGCGGAGCACGGCGCGCTCTGGGCGGTGAACGACCGGGCCGACGTCGCCGGGCTGACCGGCGCTCCCGTCGTGCACATGGGGCAGCGCGACCTGCCCGTGCCGGCGGTCCGGTCGCTGCTCGGCCCGGGCCCGGTGCTGGGTCGCTCCACCCACTCCGCCGCGCAGGCGGCCGAGGCCGAGGCCGACCCGGACGTCGACTACTTCTGCGTCGGCCCGCTGTGGGCCACGCCCACCAAGCCCGGCCGTGCGGCCGTCGGGCTCGACCTGCTGCGCGAGGTCGCCGCGACCCGCCCGACGACGCCGTGGTTCGCCATCGGCGGCATCGACGCCGAGCGGCTGGACGCCGTGCTCGACGCCGGTGCGTCGCGCGTCGTCGTCGTGCGCGCGATCACGCAGGCGCCCGACCCCGGGCGCGCCGCGCGCGAGCTGCGGGAGCGGTTGGCCTGACCGCCGACGGCCGGCGCGCCGCCGCGGTGTCGAGGTGACCTACCCCACCGCGTGACCCGTGGGACGGGCCCGGGAGCGGTACCGTCCGGCGGCTACGATGGCTCGGTGACGTCTCCCGCCACCGACACCCCCACCACCGCCGACCTGGCGCCCACGCCGCGACCGGTCCTCGTCGTCGACTTCGGCGCGCAGTACGCGCAGCTCATCGCGCGCCGCGTGCGCGAGGCCCGCGTCTACTCCGAGATCGTGCCCCACACGTTCACCACCGAGCAGATGCTCGCCAAGAACCCGGCGGCGATCATCCTCTCGGGCGGGCCGTCGTCGGTGTACGCCACGGGCGCCCCGTACGTGGACCCGGCGCTGTTCGAGGCCGGCGTGCCGGTGCTCGGCATCTGCTACGGCTTCCAGGCGATGGCGCAGGCGCTGGGCGGCACCGTCGCGCAGACGGGGCAGAGGGAGTACGGCGGCACCGAGGTCGAGGTGTGCGAGGCGGGCGTGCTGCTGGCGGGCTCCCCCGACCACCAGACCACCTGGATGAGCCACGGCGACTCCGTGCACGCCGCGCCCGAGGGCTTCCAGGTGCTCGCGACGTCGTCCGGCTCGCCGGTCGCCGCGTTCGAGGACACCGGCCGTCGCCTGTACGGCGTGCAGTGGCACCCCGAGGTGAAGCACTCGGCGCACGGCCAGGCCGTGCTGGAGAAGTTCCTGTACGAGGGCGCGGGGCTCGCGCCCGACTGGACGCCGGGCAACGTCATCGCCGACCAGGTCGCCGCGATCCGCGCGCAGATCGGCGACGCCCGCGTCATCTGCGCCCTGTCCGGCGGCGTGGACTCCGCCGTCGCCGCCGCGCTGGTGCAGCGCGCCGTCGGCGACCAGCTCACCTGCGTGCACGTGGACCACGGCTTGCTGCGCGAGGGCGAGGTCGAGCAGATCGAGCGCGACTTCGTCGCCTCCACGGGCGTGAACCTCATCATCCGCGACGAGAAGGAGCGGTTCCTGACCGCCCTCGCCGGCGTGAGCGACCCGGAGACGAAGCGCAAGATCATCGGCCGCGAGTTCATCCGCGTCTTCGAGGACGCCCAGCGCGACATCGTCGCCGAGGCGGGCGCCCACGGCGAGGAGGTCAAGTTCCTCGTGCAGGGGACGCTGTACCCGGACGTCGTGGAGTCCGGCGGCGGCGAGGGCGCGGCCAACATCAAGAGCCACCACAACGTGGGCGGCCTGCCCGACGACCTGCAGTTCGAGCTGGTCGAGCCGCTGCGCACCCTGTTCAAGGACGAGGTCCGCGCGGTGGGCCGCGAGCTCGGCGTGCCGGAGGAGATCGTCGCCCGCCAGCCGTTCCCCGGCCCGGGCCTCGGCATCCGCATCGTCGGCGAGGTCACGGCCGAGCGCCTCGAGACGCTGCGCAAGGCGGACGCCATCGCGCGCGCCGAGCTCACCAGGGCGGGCCTCGACGGCGAGATCTGGCAGTGCCCCGTCGTGCTGCTGGCCGACGTCCGCTCCGTCGGCGTGCAGGGCGACGGCCGCACCTACGGCCACCCGATCGTGCTGCGACCGGTGTCCTCCGAGGACGCCATGACCGCCGACTGGACGCGCCTGCCCTACGACGTGCTGTCCGTCATCTCCACCCGCATCACCAACGAGGTGAGCGAGGTCAACCGCGTGGTGCTCGACGTGACGAGCAAGCCGCCGGGCACCATCGAGTGGGAGTGAGGGTGGACGGCGTGGCCGGCGGGAGCCGGGACGTCGTTCGCTCGAATGATTCGCTCGTGCCTCGCTCGGCTCTCGCGAACGACGTCCCGGCTCTCGCCGGCCATGCTGCCAGGTGGCCTGTCAGGAGATCCTGAACGAGTTGGCCTTGTCGTTGAAGCCGCTGAGCAGGGCCGACTTGTCGATCCAGCCGGTGCTGGCGCCGGTCTTGCCGTTGCCGTTGTAGAGCTTCACGTCGCAGCTGTTGTAGGTCTTGACGGAGCTGATCCGGTTGGACAGCGCGGTGCCGAGGTTGGCGCCGCCCTCGTTGTCCCCGGTGCCCGACGTGCAGCCGACCTTGTACTTCGGGTTGAACACGACGACCTGGAAGCCGCCGTAGTTCTTGTTCTGGTACAGCCGTGCGACGACCAGCCCGGTCCCCGGCTTCGCGTTCTTGCAGCCGAAGGTGCCGTCGAGGACGGCACAGTAGTAGGTCGTGCTGGCGGCCTTGGCCGAGATCTTCAGGTCCTCGACCATGACCGGTGCGTCGCTGTCCACGCGCTGCACCTGGACCGGCGCCGGGTCGTCCGCAGGTGCGGCCGTCGCGGTGGGACCCGCGACCCCCAGTGCGGTGATCGCGGCGAGCCCGCCGACGACGGCGGCGAGCCGGGCGCGGACGGTGCGTCGTTGCGTCGTGATGGTCATCTTCGCTCCTCACGTCTGCCGGCGATCCCCTCGTCGCCGGTCACGGTGTGGGGGGAGCGCGCAGCGGGCGCCCTTGATACGCCCGAGCAACGACTCGCCCGTGACCTGCGGTGACGCCGCCCCGGTCAGCCGACGAGCGATGCGGCACGCGCGTAGGCGCGGTCGACGTCGGCGAGCACGCGGGGCCACGACGTCGCGAGCTCGGCGGAGCGGTTGTGGGCGATGATCGCGTCCAGCAGGGCGGGGTCGTCGGCGAGGCGGACGAGGGCGTCGGCCATCGCGGCGTCGTCGTCCACGAGGAGGGCGTCCCGGCCGTCGACCAGGCGCTCCGCGACCCCCGACTGCGACCGGCTGACGACGGCGAGGCCCGCGGCCTGGGCCTCGAGCGCCGCGATGCCGAACGCGTCCTGCACGGCCGGGGCCACGAAGACGTCGGCGCGCACGTACAGGCGCTTGAGCTCGGTCGGGGTGAGGCGGCCGACGAGCCGCACCGTGTCGGCCAGGCCGTGCTCGCGCACCCAGCGACGGGCCTCGGACAGCTGCGGTCCGTCGCCGCCGATCGTCGCGACCAGGCGCCCCGGAGCCCTCTCCACGGCCGCGGCGATCGCCTCGAGCATCGGCAGCACCCGCTTGCGGGGCGCGAACCGCGTGGCGGACACGACGTGCACCTCGCGGCCCTCGGCACGCTCGCCCCGCTCGACGCGGGGCAGCCGCCAGGCGTCGACGTCGATGCCGTTGCCCAGCACGGACACGCGCTCCGCGGCGGCGCCGGGGCCCAGCCGTCGCCCGACCACGCGCCGCAGCGGGTCCGCCGTCAGCCCGCTCACCGCCGACCACTGCACCGGCCAGGCCGACCACCGGGCCACGCGGTCGAGCGCGGCGAACGCCCGCTCCCAGCCGCCCCACACGCTGTGCACCGTGAGCAGGGCGGGCAGCCCGAGCCGCGTCACGGGCCGGAGCGCCAGCTCGACCGTGGGGGCCAGGACGCCCATGTGCAGGTGCACGGCGTCCGGGCGGCGGCCGTCGGCCTCGAGCGCCTTCAGCCGCGCGCGCACGTGCGCCGTGGAGCGCGGGTGGACGGGGTAGCCGCCCGGCACGCGGGCCGCGACGCGGTGCACGACGACCCCGTCGCCGTCGGGCCGGGTGCTGATGCCGTGCTCGCCGGGCGCGCCCGGCGTCGTGGTGATGACCTCGACGTCGTGCCCGGCCTCCGCCTGCCGGCGCGCGAGCCGGGCCACCTGGGTCTCGATGCCGCCGAGCAGCGGGAGGTAGGAGTCGGAGACGTGGACGATGCGCACCGGGACATCCTGCCACCGCCCCCGGCGCGACCACCTGCGGGTTCACCGAGCCGGAGACGGTCGGGAGCGCTACCGTGCGAGGAGCGAGACCTCCAGCCATGCATCACGGCACACACCTGAGGAGAGGTGCGACATGTCGAGCACGGTCACCGTTCATCCGACCAAGGGCGTCCGCGGGATCGGCCTGGTCACCATCATCGCCGGCATCGTCATGATCGTCGCCGGCCTGGGCGTGTGGGTCGTCGTGTCCCAGACGCTCGCCGACGAGCAGATCACCGTCTCGGACGACGCGGCCATGTTCGCCGGTCAGAAGGTCTCCGGGCCTTTCACCGCCTACGCGCAGGCCGAGGTGATCAACAAGCACGCGCTCGAGGCGTCCGGCGGGCAGACGTATGCCGAGCTCGCCCAGGACGACCCGACGCGGGACACCGTGATGAACGCGTCGTTCCTGCGCGCGTCGCTGTTCACGTCCGTGGTGGCGTTCGGCGTCTGCGCCCTCGTCATCGGCCTGGGCATCGTGTTCATCCTGCTCGGGAGCGCGCTACGCAAGCTCGCGGGCGGGCCGCAGGTGGTGATCGACTCGCCCTCGCTGACGTCCGAGGGCGGCTTGTCGCACGCCGCGCACCGCGCCGACCCCGGGGAGCCGGAGCGGCCGAGCGCCCCGACGACGCCCGCGCCGCCGCCCGAGCGGCCGAGCACGCGCACGGCTCCCGAGGCGCCCTCCACCGGGACGTCGACAAGCCCGTCGACACCTCCCTCGACACCTCCGTCGACCTCGCCGCCCGCGTCTCCCTCGACGCGGCCCGAGAACCCGCCGGCGGCACCCCCTGCCGGGGGCAGCGGGTCGCCGTCGGCCTGAGGTCCGACCAGCACGACGACCAGCACGACGACGCGGGGGTGAGAAATACGGCCGCCAGCGCGCCGTCGCGCGGTTCAGCCGAAGAGTTGCGCGGAGCGACCCCGGCGGATAGCGCTGACAACAAAGCCCACACTCCCACTTCGTACCGCG
>NZ_JBHVSQ010000014.1:78925-109667 GCF_042885055.1 Isoptericola sp. NPDC058082
CTGCTAACTGGGGTTCCACCTTTTTCCCCCCTCCCGCTTCGTCGTGCGCGTCAGCGGACGGTCGTCGCGCGGCGCCGTCGGCGTACCGCGCTGACCACCGAGCCGATCACCAGCAGGGCGCCTGCCGCGGCGAGGAGCACGATGGCGGCCAGCTCGATGTCGATGTGCGCGCCCGCGGCGTTGGCCACGAGACCCACGCCGAAGGCGACGACGAGGAAGCCCCACACGATCGTGCTGGACCGCGGGCCGGTGCTGGCGTGCGGCTCGTCCACGGGCGCGGTCACCGGGGCCGCGGGCGCCGGCTCGGCCGGCTCGGACGAGGCCCACTCCGCCGAGGCAGGCTCGGACGAGGCCCACTCCGCCGACGCCGGCTCGGGCACGGTGGCGCCGTAGCCGGGGGACGGTGTCGCGGGCGCGGAGCCCGCGGCCTGCGTGGTCGCGTGCTCGGTGGACGCCGGTTCCGCCGGGCGCTCCGGCCGGTCGAAGATCGACAGCGGGTCGTCCGGCCCCGCCACGGGGAACGCGCGGGTGTCGCCCGAGCCGGCGAAGGCCTGCGTCTCGTCGGCTGCCGGGAGCGCCCGGGTCTCCTCGGCCGCGGGCAGCGCCTGCGTCTCGTCGGCCGCGGGCAGCGCCTGCGTCTCGTCGGGGGCCGGCAGGGCCTGGGTCTCGTCCGGCTCGGGGCCGGGCGTGGTGGGCTTGTCGTCGCTCATCGGGACTCCTCGATGGTCAGGTTGCCGGCGCGCACGCCGACGTCGAGCAGCAGGCGGGCACCATCAGCCTCGCGCGCCTCCTCGGTCGTGAACCGCACGGGACCGTTGGTGTAGGTGTTGACGGAGCGGCCCTGGCCGTCCACGCGCCACTCGGCGTTGCCCGCGATGACCTCGACGTCGGCCTCCACGGCCTGGCCGTCGGGGATCAGGACGGTCGCGTTGCCGGCGGAGATCGTGACGGGGACGACGACGGGGTCGCCCAGCGGGACGTCCGTCAGGTCGAGGTCGGTGAGGTCGACCGTGGCGTCGCCGAACCGCACGTGCACGCCCTCCTCCGCCTCGGCGGTCGTCGTCGGGTGCAGGGTGCCGTCGCTGACGACCGCCGCGGCACCGGACTGCTGCGGGCCGTCGTCCCAGAACTCCCAGGAGACGCGGTCACCGGCGAACGGCCAGGTGATGACGCCGGCGATCAGCGCGAGGATCGCGAAGAACGTCAGGCCGCCGCCGCGCCGGCCGCGCAGGCCCGTCACGACCAGCCCGAGCCCGAGGACGACGATCGACGCGCCCAACCACGTGGGGCCGAGGGGCAGGTCGAGGTTCCCGGTGCGGTCGGCCACGAGGAGCAGTGCTCCCGCGAGCAGCACGAGCCCGAGGACGATCCCGACCGCGGCGGCGCCGGGGCCGCGGCGCGGGGGCCGCGGCGGACGCGGCGGACGCGGCGCGACGACCGGTGCCGCCGGGGGAGCGGCCGGCGCGGGCGCGGCGGCCCAGGTGCCGGCCGGCGCGGCGGGGGCCGCGGCCCAGGAGCCTGAGGGGCCCGAGGTGCTCGAGTGGGTCGACGGGTCGGTCGGAGGCTGCGTCGTCGAGGGCGACGGCAGGTACGGGGCCGGCGGGGCCGGGACGAAGGACCCCGTGGACGGGGGCCCGCTCGCGGCGGGGTCGTCCGTCGTGCCCGGCGCGGGCGCGGCGGGGTACGGCGGCGCCGCGGGGTACGGGGGCGCGGGCGGAGCGCCGGGGCCGCCGTTGCGCGGCCGGCGGTCGCGGATCAGCTTGACGACCAGCCAGACGATCCCGACCCAGACGGCGATCCACAGGAGGCCGCCGATCCAGTCGATCCCGAAGCCCCACCACCCGAGGCCGTTGTTCCACGCGAAGCCGACGATGAGCGCGACGACCGCCCCGAGCAGCGCGACGTCGAAGTCGCCGCGGAACGCCTGCTGCAGGTGGATGCGGCCGTCCCGCTCCGGCAGCAGCGCCCACGCGACCGCGTAGATGACGATGCCCGCGCCGGTGAGGAAGAAGCTGAGGATCAGCAGGCCGCGCACCAGCAGCGGGTCCAGCCCGAACCGGTCGGCCACGCCGCCCGCGACGCCGCCGACCCACCGGTCGTCGGACCGGATCAGGCCGATGCGGCGGATGGAGTCGAAGAAGCCGTCGCCGGTGCGGCGCGGCGGCGTGCCGCCGGCGGCGGGGGCGCCGCCGGCTCCGGGCTGCGACCCGGGCGGCTGGGGGAGGTCGTCGGTGCTCATGGCTCCATCCTGGCGACCGCGCGGCCGCCGCGGCATCGGGTGCTGCCCTGACGCGACCCTGATTCGGCGGGCCGGGCCACCCTGAAACCTCGGGATCGCGCGCCCCGGGGCGCCCCTGACGTGCCAGGATCGGGAGCATGACCACCGAGCGACCCCCGCGCCTCCCGCTGCGCCGGCCCCCTCAGGGGCGGGTGCTCGCCGGCGTCGCCGCGGGCCTCGCCGCCCACCTGGGCCTCCCGGTCCTGGTGGTGCGCCTCGCCTTCCTGCTGCTCACCCTGGTGGCGGGCGCGGGCGCGGTGGCCTACGTGTTCTGGTGGGTGACCGTGCCGTCGGGCGACCCGCGGCAGGCCGCGGACTCCACCCCCACGTCGTTGCAGCGGCTCGCGCCGCGCCTGCGGCTGCGGGGGCCGGTCTCCGCACTGCCGGTGCGCGACGTCCTCGTCGGAGCGGCCCTCATCGCGGGCGCGTTCGTCCTGGTCGCGATCCGCGCGGGCTGGGACGTCGGGGCGTCGTGGGTGCTGCCGGCGCTCGTCGCCGTCGGCGGCCTGGCGCTCGCGTGGAGCCAGCTCGACGCCGCGCAGCGCGGTCGTCTCGGGGACGGCGGCTCCGGCACCCGACGCTCGACGCTCGTGCTGCGGCTGGTGGGCGGCGTCGTCCTCGTCATGGTGGGCGTGCTGCTGCTCATCGGCCAGGACGCCCCCGTGCCGGTGCTGCTGCAGGCCGCCGTGGCGTCGCTCGCGGTCCTCGCGGGGGCGGCGCTCATGCTGGCCCCCTGGTGGCTGCGGCTGGTGCGCGAGCTGGGCGACGAGCGCGCCGCCCGCGCGCGCGAGGCCGAGCGGGCCGACATCGCCGCGCACCTGCACGACTCCGTGCTGCAGACCCTCGCACTGATCCGCTCGCGCGCGGACGACCCGGAGGCGGTGGCCCGCATGGCACGCGCCCAGGAGCGCGAGCTGCGCGAGTGGCTGTACACCGACCGCACGGCCCCGGGCACGTCGCTCGCGGCCGAGCTGCGCGCCCTCGTGGCGGAGGTCGAGGACGGCCGGGCCGTCGAGGTCGAGTCGGTCATGGTGGGCGACTGCGTGCCCACGGAGGAGACCTCGGCCCTGCTGCAGGCGTCGCGCGAGGCGCTCGTGAACGCGGTCGTGCACGGCCGCCCGCCGGTGACGGTCTACCTCGAGGTGACCGACGTCGCCGTGGAGGTGTTCGTCCGCGACCGCGGCGACGGGTTCGAGATGGACGACATCGCGCCCGACCGGTTCGGCGTCCGGGAGTCCATCCTGGGCCGGGTGCACCGGCGCGGCGGCACCGCCGACGTGACCAGCCGCCCCGGCTGGGGCACCGAGGTGCGGCTGCGGATGCCGCGCGACGGCGCCGCCGCCCCGGCGGCGGCTCCTGCGGCCGCCGACCAGCCCACCGACGAGCGCACCGACGCGCGCACCGACGAGAACGAGCCGAGCACGACCGCCGACGAAGGAGCACGCACGTGACCACTCCCAGCGACGCGACGCCGCAGCCGACGGGGCCGGTCCCCGTCGTGCTCGTCGACGACCACCACATGTTCCGCACCGGCGTGCGCGCCAGCCTGGACAGTCGGGTACTGGTGGTGGGCGAGGCGGCGGACGTCGACCAGGCGGTCGCCGTCGTGCACGAGCACCGCCCGCCCGTCGTGCTGCTCGACGTGCACCTGCCGGGGGGCAACGGCGGCGGCGGGGCGGAGGTGGTGCGGCGCTGCGCGGATCTGCTGAGCGAGACGAAGTTCCTCGCGCTGTCCGTGTCGGACGCGGCCGAGGACGTGGTGGCCGTCATCCGCGCCGGGGCGCGCGGCTACGTCACGAAGAACATCTCGGCGTCGGACCTGTCCGGCGCCGTCGTGCGCGTGGCGGGTGGCGACGCGGTCTTCTCGCCCCGGCTCGCGGGCTTCGTCCTGGACGCGTTCGGCACGGCGGCCGGCGACGTGGCCGTCGCGGACGACGAGCTGGACCGCCTGTCCAAGCGGGAGCAGGAGGTCATGCGGCTCATCGCGCGTGGCTACTCCTACCGCGAGGTGGCGAGCGAGCTGTTCATCTCCATCAAGACGGTCGAGACGCACGTGTCGGCCGTGCTGCGCAAGCTCCAGCTGTCCAGCCGCTACGAGCTCACGCGGTGGGCCGCGGCCCGCCGGCTGCTGTGACGAGGCCGGCTCGGACAGCGGCGCCGTAGCGCTCGACGACGACGTCCACCAGGCCCGCGGGCGCCTCCTCGTCGGCGACCAGGAGCGGCGCGGCGGTGACGTCCCCGCCCGCCCGGGCGGCGAGGTCCGCGAAGAAGCCCGGCGCGAGCAGGTACGACGCGACGACGACGCGACGGCCCGGCTGCTCGGCCCGGGCCGTGTCCACGACCTCGTGCACGCGCGGGGTGGCGTTCGCGATGTACCCGACGGCGACGGGACGTCCCAGGCGTCCGGCCAGGCGGGCGGCGGTGGTCTCGCAGTCGGCGACGGCTCGGGCGTCGCTCGACCCGGCGGCGGCCAGGACGACGGTGTCGTCGTCGCGCACGCCCGCCTCGGCGAGGCGCTGCTCGAGCACGTCGACCAGGCGGTCGTCGGGCCCGAGCGCCCCGCCGAGCGCCACGACGTCGCCGTGCGCGACGGCGGCGTCGACGTCCTCGCGCAGGTCGACGTGCACGTGGTAGCCCGCCGACAGCAGCAGCGGCACCACGACCGTCGGCGCGTCGAGGTCCCGCAGCCCCGCCAGGCAGGTCGGGACGTCCGGCTGCTGCACGTCGACGAAGCCCGCGTGCACGGGGACGTCGGGCAGGCGGGCGGCCACCGCCTCGACCAGGGTCGCGACGGCGCCCGCGCCGGTGGCGGACGCCGTCCCGTGCGAGACGGCGAGGAGCGCGGGAGCGGTCATGCCGGCAACCCTAGGACGGGCCTCGTCCCGCGCCGTTTCGTCCGTGTGAACCGTCGTCACGACGACCTCACGGCCCCGGTCACGATGCTGTGAACGGAGCTGTGCGCGGACGTGGGCCCGGTCCACGCCGGGCTGCGCCGCACGACGTCGCCCACGAC
The DNA here is from genome assembly GCF_042885055.1 of Isoptericola sp. NPDC058082. Lineage (NCBI taxonomy): Bacteria > Bacillati > Actinomycetota > Actinomycetes > Micrococcales > Promicromonosporaceae > Isoptericola > Isoptericola sp. NPDC058082. The sequence continues at coordinate 84,217 of NZ_JBHVSQ010000014.1, forward strand.
GGTCACGGCCGGGGCCCGCACGCCCACGGCGCGCGCCCGGTCGGCGATGTCGGCGAGCGTGCCGACGGTGGTGCGCTGGCGGGCGCCGAACCCGTCCTCCACGACGGCGACGGGCGTGTCGGCCGGGCGGCCCGCCGCGACGAGCGCGCGGGCGGTGTCCGCGAGCCGGGTGACGCCCATGAGCAGCACGAGCGTGTGGTCGGTGCCGCCGGGCACCTGACCGACGTCGTCGTGCGCGGTGAGCACGCTGAAGCCGCGGGCGAGCCCGCGGTGGGTGACCGGGATGCCGGCCGCCGCCGGCACGGAGACGGCGGACGTCACGCCGGGCACGACCTCCACCTCGATCCCGGCGGCGCGGCAGGCGTCGAGCTCCTCGCCGCCGCGGCCGAAGACGTACGGGTCGCCGCCCTTGAGGCGCACCACGTCGCGCCCGGCGAGCGCGTGCCGCACCAGCAGCGCGGTGATCTCCTCCTGCGGCACCGGATGGTGCCCGGACGTCTTGCCGACGTCGACCACCTCGACGTCGTCGGCCAGCCCGGTCAGCAGGGACCGGGGGGCCAGGCGGTCGACGACGACGACGTGCGCCGCGGCGAGCAGCCGCCGCCCGCGCACGGTGACGAGGCCCGCGTCCCCGGGCCCGCCGCCGACGAGGGCGACACGCCCGATGCGCGAACCGCCGCCGGGCCCGCCGGCGGGGTCGGCGGAGCGCACGGCGCGCAGCGGCAGGCTGCCGTCGTCGAGCCCGGCCACGACGGCGTCGCGCACCCGCACGGCGCGGCGCGGGTCGCGACCGGCGGTGACCGCGACGGCGAGGTCGCCGGCGGGCCGCCCGGCGGCGTCCGTCACGGGGGTACGGGCCACGGCGGGCACCCAGGCCGAGCCGAGCCCGGCGTCCCCCGCGGTGACGCAGAACGTCCGCAGCAGCTCGGCGTCGCCGGCGACGCGGGCGTCGACGTCGGGGTCGCCGGTCGCGGTGTGCACCAGCCACGCGCCGTCGAGGTCGCCGTCGCAGTAACCGCGGGTGATCCGCTCGATCGCGCCCGCGGAGACGAGCGAGGCGAGCTCGGGGACGACGTCGGGCGCGATCACGCGCACGCGCGCCCCGGCGGCGAGCAGGCCGCGCACGCGCCGCAGCGCCACGGGGCCGCCACCCACGACGATGACGAGACGGCCGCCGACCCGCAGGCCCAGCGGGTACGTGTCGTGCGGCGCGGCGGGCCGGGCGGCGCGCGGCGCGTTCGAGGACGTCCTGCGGCGGCTCATACGTGCAGCCCGCACTCGTCCTTGTCCCGGCCGGCCCAGCGGCCGGCGCGGGCGTCCTGCCCGGCCTCGACCCGCTGGGTGCAGGGCTCGCAGCCCACGGACGGGTACCCGTCGCCGAGCAGGGGGTTCACCACCACGCCGTGCGTGCGGGCGTACTCCTGGACCTCCTCGTCGGTCCAGGCCGCGAGGGGGTTGATCTTCACGACGCCGTTGCGCTCGTCGAACGCGACCAGGGGCGCGTTCGCGCGGGCCGCGGTCTCGCCGCGGCGGACGCCGGTCGCCCAGGCCTCGTAGCCCTGCAGGGCCTGCCGCATGGGAGCCACCTTACGCATGGCGCAGCAGGCCTCGGGGTCCCGGTCGTGCAGGCGGGGGCCGTGCTTCGCGTCCTGCTCGGCGACGGTCAGCTCGGGGCGGACGTCGACCACGTCCACGTCCATCTCGATCTCGACCGCGCCGCGCGTGCCGAGCGTCTCCGCGAAGTGGTAGCCGGTGTCGCCGAAGAGCACGTCGACGAACGGGAGCTGCCGGGAGACCAGGTGCGCGAGGACGAGGTCCTGCATCGACGACGCGACCGCGAGGTACGGGCCGAACTCGCGCACGGCCCAGGCGACGACCTCCTCGGCGGTGGCCTCGGGACGGTCGCCGTCGGCGTGCAGCTGGGCCTGGCCCCGCTCGACGACGTGGCGCAGCTCCTCGGTGGAGCGGCGGTGCCGGGCCGCACGCGCGTGCCGCCGGGCGTCGCGCGACTCCTCGCGCGCCGCCGCCCGGGCCCGCACCTCGGCGAGCCGGCCCCCGCCCGCCGGGGAGGTGAGCAGCGTGACCGGGGAGGAGACCTCGACGGCGGTCATCGCAGGGCCTCTTCGTCGGCCCGGTGCGCCCACTGGGCGAACGTCTCGCCGCCGTCGTGCTCGGCGTCGTACCGCCGCACGACGCGCTCCACGTAGTCGCCGACCTCCGACGCCGGCACCTTGAGGCCGCGCACCGTGCGGCCCAGGCCGCCCTCGTCGCGGCCCTCGCCGACCAGACCGCCGCCCAGGTGCACCTGGAAGCCGGGCATCTGCTCGCCGTCGACCGTGATGATCTGGCCCTTGAGCCCGATGTCGGCGGTCTGGATGCGGGCGCAGGAGTTGGGGCAGCCGTTGACGTTGAGCTCGATGGGCCGGTCGAGCCGGTCGGTGACGTCGCCGAGCCGGTCCTCGAGCTCGCCGATCACGCGCGCCGCGGTGTCCTTGGTGTCGACGATGGCGAGCTTGCAGAACTCGATGCCCGTGCAGGCGATGGTCGAGCGGCGGAACAGGCTCGGACGAGCGGTGAGGCCCAGGGGCTCGAGCCCGTCCAGCAGCTCGTCGACGCGGTCGGCGGGCACGCCGAGGACCACGACCTTCTGGTGCGCGGTGAGCCGGGCGGAGTCCGCGCCGACCTGCTCGATGAGGTCGGCCAGCCCGGTGAGCGTGTTGCCGCCGACCCGCCCGACGACGGGCGCGGCGCCCACGTAGAAGCGGCCGTCCTTCTGCTCGTGCACCCCGACGTGGTCGCCGGGACGCGTGGCCGGCGCCGGCGCGGGGCCGTCCGGCAGCGGGTGGCCGAGGTACTCGTTCTCCAGCACCTCGCGGAACTTCGCGGTGCCCCAGTCCGCCAGCAGGAACTTCAGGCGGGCCTTGTTGCGCAGCCGCCGGTAGCCGTAGTCGCGGAAGATGCGGATGACGCCGTGCCAGACGTCGGGCGCCTGCTCCTCGGTGACGAAGACGCCGAGCCGCTCGCCGAGCCGCGGCGTCGTCGACAGCGCCCCGCCCACCCACAGGTCGTAGCCGGGGCCGAGCTCCGGGTGGACCACGCCGACCAGCGAGATGTCGTTGATCTCGTGCACCACGTCGAGGCTCGGGTGCCCGGTGATCGCCGTCTTGAACTTGCGGGGCAGGTTCGCGAGCTCCGGGTCGCCGATGTACCGGCGCTTGATCTCGAGGATGACCGGGGTCGGGTCGATGATCTCGTCGGCCGCGATGCCCGCGACCGGGCTGCCGAGGAAGCCGCGAGGGGAGTCGCCGCAGGCCGTGGTCGTCTCGAGGCCCACCGTGTCGAGACGGCGCCAGATCTCCGGCATGCTCTCGATCTCGATCCAGTGGTACTGGATGTTCTGCCGGTCGGTGATGTCGGCCGAGCCCCGCCCGAAGTCCGCCGAGATGCCGCCGAGCACCCGCAGCGCCGCCGGCGAGAGCGCCTGGCCGTCCGACCGGACCCGCAGCATGAAGTAGCGGTCCTCCAGCTCGTGCGGCTCGAGCGTCGCCGTGCGGCCCCCGTCGATCCCGGGCTTGCGCTGCGTGTACAGGCCCCACCAGCGGAACCGGCCGTGCAGGTCGTCGTCGGTGATCGAGTCGAAGCCCTCGCGCGCGTAGGTCGACTCGATGCGCTCGCGGACGCCGAGCGGAGCCGCCTCCTGCTTGAAGACCTCGTTGTGGTTCAGGGGTTCGGTGCCGTCGACCTTCCACTGCCCGTTCGGGCGCGCCGTGCGCGGGGGGCGGACGCGCGCGGGGGTGTTGTCGCCGGTCGGGGCGGGTGCGGTGGTCTGCGTCGTCATCTGGGGGAGTTCCTCGGGTCCTCGGGGGCGGGACGCGCGACGACGAGAGACTCAGCGGGGGTGGGCCGAGGACCGACGGCGCGCGCCGGTGCTCAGGAGCCGCGCGGGGGCGGCGGGGCTGAGGTAGGGCGCGATCAGCGACAGCAGCACAGACAGCTGCGCATGCTGCGACGCACGCACGCCGGCATCTCGTGACGAGTCGTCACGAGGAGGCGGTGCGCGGCCGTGGTCATGGGGATGACCGTAGCCGCACCGGACGGTCTCGCGCGAGACAGGGTCCACATGGTGGGACCACATGTTGGGACGATGGGGGGAAGGCTTGCGTCGGGTCGCCCGAGTGTGATGTGTGACCGGTTGCGGACACCGGTGTCAGATCCCGCTCCGCGCGCGGCTAGGCTGCCCGCATGGAGTTCCTCTACCACGTCTTCGTCGCGCTCCACTTCGTGGGCTGGGCGATCGTCCTCGGTGGCTACATCGCGTCGATCAAGAGCCCGGGCCTCTACCGCGGGGTCTTCCACGGCGCCGCGACCGCGCTCGTCGCCGGCGTCCTCATGGTCGGCGTCGCCGAGATGGCCGACCTCTGGGCGGACGGCGGCCCCAGCATGGCCAAGATCGGCGTCAAGCTCGTGATCGCGCTGATCATCGCGGTGCTCGCCTTCGTCGCCAAGCGCCAGGGCTCGAAGGGGGACAACGGCACGGGTGCCGTGGCCCCCGGGCTCAAGCACTCGATCGGCGCCCTGACGCTGGTCAACATCCTGGTCGCCGTCTTCTGGTGACCGTCCCCGTGTGCCCGGGCCGGTCGCGATGAGCGTCCTGGGGGAGGTGCTGGTCGGGCTGGCGATCGCCGTCGGCCTGGTCGGCATCGTCGTGCAGGTGCTCCCCGGCAACGTGCTCGTGCTGGGGAGCATCCTCGTGTGGGCGTGGGTCACCGGCGGCACGACGGCGTGGGTGTGCTTCGCCGTCGCCGCCCTGGCGGTCGTGGCGGCCGAGACGGGCCAGTGGCTGCTCGCGGGGCGGCACATGCGCCGGGCCGACGTGCCCTGGGGCACGCTCGCGGTCGCCGGCCTCGCGGGGGTCGTCGGGTTCTTCGTGGTGCCCGTGGTCGGGCTCTTCCTCTTCTTCGCCGGCGCCGTCTTCCTCGTGGAGCTGGCCCGACGTCGCGACGCGGCCGTCGCGTGGACGGCCACGCGGGCCGCCCTGAAGGCCACGCTCATCACCATCGGCGTGCAGCTGGCCGGCGGCGTCGTCGCCACGCTCGCCTGGGTGGTCGGGCTGCTCCTCACCTGAGCCCCGGCCCGGCGACCAGGGCGGCGCCCGGCTCAGCGGCCCGTCGCCGTCGGGACGCGGAAGTCCCCGAGCCCGATCCGCGGGGCCGGCGGCGCCTGCTCGAGGGGCGCCGGGTCTCGTGCCCCGTCGCCGACCACCTCGTCGGCGACCGTGAGCGCGGCGGCCGCGAGCAGCGCCCCGCACACCAGGGCCGCCAGCGTGCGCAGGCGGCTGTGGCGCGCCCCGGGGGTCGCGTGGTCGGGCGCGTGGTCGGGCGCGTCGGGAGCGCCCCCGACGCCGAGCGGGGAGATCTCGATCGTCCAGGACATGGCACCCCCTCCCGCACCCTGGTCCGACGATGCGGCCGGGCCGGCGCGGCGCGCATCAGGGACTTCCCTCGTCGTGCGGGAGCTCCCCCCGCCCCGCGAGCGCCCCGAGCTCGGCGCGCGACCGGATGCCGAGCTTCGCGTAGGCGCGGGACAGGTGCGCCTCGACCGTCTTGGCGCTCATGGACAGGGCCACCGCCACCTCCCGGTTCGTCCGTCCGGCGGCGGCCAGGGCGCACACCCGCGCCTCCATCGCGGTGAGCGACGCGCCGGGCGACGGCCCGGACACCCGGTCCGCCTCCGCCCGCGCGACGTCGCCCCAGAGCGTGCAGCCCACGGCCTCCAGCTCCCGGACCGCGCGCCGCGCGGCGTCGCCGGCGGCGGCGCGGCGACGGGCACGCCGCTCCAGCCGGGCGAGGTCGAGCAGGGTGCGCCCGCGCTCGTACCCGGGCGGGAAGGCGGCGAGCGCGTCGTCGAGGAGGCCACGCGCCCGCCCGGTCTCGCCCGTCCCGGCGGCGACGCCCGCCCACCCGCGGGCGAGGACGCCGCGGAGCCACGCGCCCCCGGGTCGGGCCGCCGCCTCGCCGTAGCCGTCCAGCACCTCGGCCGCCGCGGCCGTCCCGCCGGTCGCGGCGAGCGCCGCCACGAGGTCGGTGACGACGCCCGCGAACCCGGGGTGGCGGTACCCGCAGGAGAACACGTGGCGCTCGAGCGGCAGCAGCAGCTCGACGACGGCGGGAGCGTCGCCGGCCGCGAGGAGGACCGCGCCGAGCGCGGCGGCGGGCAGCACGGCGACGTGCGGGGCGCCGAGCTCCGTGAACCGCGCGGCGGCGGCCCGCGCGGTCGGCAGCGCGGCCGCCGCGTCCCCGGTCCAGGCGCCGAGGTGTGCCCTGGCGGTGGCGGCCATGAGCGCGAGGAGCGGACCCTCCGTCACGCGGGCGCGCCCCTCGAGCCGCGCGGCGGCGCCCTCCGCGACGCCGAGCTCGCCGACGAGGGTCGCGGCCCGCGCGAGGTAGAACTGCACGTACCAGAGGTCGGTCTCCTGGCCGCGGTCGACGCACCGGCGTTCGGCGTCGAGCAGGAGCCCCAGCGCGTCCGCGGGCCTGCCCGTGAAGAAGAGCGCGGAGGCGACGTTCACCGTCGGCCACCGGATCGCCGGCACGGCGCGGCCGGGGTCCTCGGCCGCCAGGGCCCGTCGTGCCAGGGCCTCGTCGTAGCCCCGGCCGGTGAGCTGGTCGAGGACCGCCCGGCCGGCGAGGAGCTCGGCGCCCGCCCCGTCGTCCGTCCCCGAGGGCGTCCGCCCCGCCGCCGCGTCGACCAGGCAGGTCCGGCCGAGCTCCACCTGGCCGCTGTTGAGGAGCCCGGTCGCGAGGTCGCCGAGGAGCGAGACGTGCAGGTCGGGGTCCGCCCCGGCCAGGGCGACCGCCTCGGAGAGCGCGGCGACCGAGCCCGCGAGGTCGCCCAGGCGGAACCGCGCCCGACCGGCCGTGCCGAGCGCGCGCGCCCGCTCGAGCGGGCTGGTGAGGTCGGGCAGCGCCTCGGCCGCGAGGCCGAGCGCCCGCCCGTAGGCGTCGGTGCGGAGCTGGTCCTCCGCCGCCCGCAACAGGCGGGCCGGCTCGCGGACGCCGAGCCCGAGCGCGAGGTCCTCCAGCTCCGCCGCGACGGAGGTCGCGCCCCGCCGCCGGGCGGCCTCGGCCGCCGCGTCGAGGGCCCCCAGGGTCTCCGGGTCCGCGCCGGTCGCCGCGTGCGCGAGGTGGCGGGCACGGGCCTCGCCGTCGCCGACGACGTCGGCGAGCGCGCGGTGGCGCGCGCGGCGGCCGCCCGGGGACGTGGCGTCGAGGACGCCCGCGGCGAACAACGGGTGCGTGAACCGGACGCGGCCCTGGTCGAGGCGCACGACCCCGGCGTCCTCCGCCGGAGCGAGGGCGTCGCCCACCGCGGCGTCGCCGTCGTGCAGCACGGCGAGGTGCGCGAGCCGCGGGTCCGCGAGGCAGGCCGCCGAGAGCAGCACCGTGCGCGTGCCGGCCGGCAGCCGCGACACCCGCGCGTCGACCAGGGCGCGCAGCGTGGCGGGGAGGCCGTCGGGTCGTCCCTGGGCGCGCCAGTGCTCCGCGAGCTGGATCGCGAAGAGCGGGTTGCCGCCGGCCGCCGCGACGAGGCGCGTCGTGGCCACGGCGTCGAGCACCACCCCCCGGTCCTGGACGACGGCGAGCAGCTCGTCGGGGGCGAGCGCGGGCAGGGCCAGGCGCACGAGCCGACGAGGGTCGGCGGGCTCGAGCGCGGGGACGGGTGCGTCGTGCGCCGCGGGGCCCGGGCCGTCGGACGACCGCGCGCAGGAGAGGACCGCCAGGAAGCCCGTGGCACGGCGGCAGGCGAAGGAGATCGCCTGCCGGCTCGACGGGTCGAGCCACTGCAGGTCGTCCACGGCGACGAGGACCGGGCCGCGCGCCGCCGCGTCGCCGACGAGGGCCCGCACGGCGGCCGCGACGAGCTGCGGCCCGCCGGCCGGGCCCGAGGTCTCGAGGCCGAGGGCGGCGTCCAGCGCGCGCCGCTGGGGGAGGGGGAGGCGTCTCGCGGCGGCGGTGAGCGGCGCCAGCAGCTCGGCCAGGCCGGCGTACTCGAGGCGGACCTCCGCGGGCGCCGGGCGGCCCGCGAGCACGGTGGCGCCCTCGTCGCGCGCCCGGTCCACGGCCGCGAGCCACACGGTCGTCTTGCCGATGCCGGGGGGACCGGTGAGCGCCAGCCCCGCCGGCGCCTCCCGTGCGGCCCCGAGCAGGCCGTCGACGGCTGCCAGGGCGTCGGCTCTCCCCACCACCCGGGGGCCTGCCACGAGCCGACTATCCCACCGCGCGGGGGCACGCACCCGGCACGGGCGGGCTCTTCACCCGCGCCCGCGAGGCCCGCCGGGCGGTGTCAGGCGGCCGCCCCGCGGGGGGCGTACATGATCACCGCGACGCCGGCGAGGCAGATCAGGGCGCCGGCGACGTCCCAGCGGTCGGGCCGGAACCCGTCGACGACCATGCCCCAGACGAGCGAGCCGGCCACGAAGACCCCGCCGTACGCGGCGAGGATGCGGCCGAAGTTCGCGTCCGGCTGCAGGCTCGCGAAGAACCCGTACGCGCCGAGGGCGACGACGCCCGCGCCGATCCAGATCCAGCCGCGGTGCTCGCGCACCCCCTGCCACACCAGCCAGGCGCCGCCGATCTCGAAGACGGCGGCGGCGAGGAAGAGCAGGATCGAGCGGAGCACGGTCATGCGCAGGAGTGTGGCGTGCCCGGCGGGCCCGCCGCGAGCCGGCGCGGGTCAGCCTGCGGGGTTCTCGGTGACGTACAGGGTGTTGCCGTCGGGGTCCCGGAACGAGAACATCGGCGGCGCCGACTCCCACAGCAGGAGCTCGCCGACGTCGGCCCCCGCGTCCTCCAGCGCGGCGTGCGCGGCGCGCGCGTCGGGCGTGACGAGCCGGATCCCGGTGTCGACGCCGGCGGGCAGCCCGTCGCCCGCGCGGACCAGCGCGAGCGACGTCGCGGCGTCCGGTGCGGCGACGTCGACCCACCGGAAGCCGGGCTGCAGCTCGGCGTCGAAGCGGACCTCGAACCCGAGGCGTCCGGTGTAGAAGGCGAGCGCGGCGTCCTGGTCGCGGACGGGGACCGCGACGGTCTGGACCCCGGTGAATCGTGCTGCGGCCACGGTGGTTCCTCCTCGGGCGACGACCCGGCGCCGGTCGCGGCGGGTGCGGTACGGGTGGGACGGTCGCCGGGGGCGGATCTCATCGGCACGCGGCTTAGGGTGTCGGGCGGCAGGCACGGCACGAGGGGGATCCCATGACGACGCAGGACGCGGCAGCGCGGCACGACGACCGGTGGACGGTGCGCGTCGCGACGCTCGACGAGCTGGACGCGCGCACCGCGTACGAGGCGTGGCGGCTGCGCCAGGACGTGTTCGTCGTCGAGCAGGAGTGCGCGTACCCCGACCTCGACGGCCGGGACGCCGAGCCGACGGCGCGGCACGTCGTGCTGCTCGACGGCGCACGGGACGGACGCGTCGTCGCGACGGCCCGCGTGCTCGACGACGGCGACGTGCAGCGCGTCGGCCGCGTGGTGTGCCACCCGGACGTGCGCGGCTCGGGGGCGTCGGGCGTGCTCATGCGCGCCGCGGTGGAGGTGGCCACCGCCGCCGCCCCGCAAGCCGACGTCGTCCTCGGCGCGCAGTCGCCGCTGACCGGTTTCTACGGGCGGTTCGGCTTCGTCCCCGACGGGCCCGAGTACCTCGAGGACGACATCCCGCACACGCCGATGCGGCTGCGCCGCAGGCCGGACGGTGGGTCTGGAGTCGTGAGCTAGTCGGCCGGCGTTCCCAGGCGGACGGCTGCGACGACGCGCCGCGCCCGTTCGGGGGCGTCGGGCACGTCGTCGAGCCCGGCGTAGACGGCCAGGAACGCCTCGAAGAGGGCGGCCCCGGCGAGGGTGCGGGACAGGGCCTCGGTGTCGGTGCCGGGGTCGAGACGCCCGGCGGCTGCCTCGGCGTCGAGGTAGGCCTGCACCTGCAGGGCGGGCCCCTGCGGCCCCGCGCCGCGGCGGCCGAGGCCCTCCCGGTGCGCCGCGAGCAGCTCCGGCGCGCCGAGGATCGACGCCGCCATGGGGAACGAGCGTGCGTAGAACGCGAGCAGCTGGCCGACGAGGGTCGTGACGTTCTCGACGACGGTCGCGCGACCCACGAGATCGGCGGGCGCGTCGAGCCGGGGGGCTCGTTCGGACAGCACGCCGAGGAACAGCTCCTGCTTGTCCGTGAAGTGCTTGTAGAGCAGCGCCTCGGAGCAGCCTGCCGCGCGGGCGATCTCCTTGGTCGTGGCCCGGGCGATCCCGCGTTCGCGCAGCACCGTGGCCGCGGCGTCGAGGATCCGGTCGCGCGTGCCCATGAGTTCTCCCTGTCCCGTTGACATGCCTGTGCGGCACCCTCATCCTAGGGGTGAGTAAACACTTACTCACCCGACGAACGCGAGGAGCAGCAGATGAAGATCGCCGTCCTGGGTGCCACGGGCCGCACCGGCCGCCTGGTCGTCGAGGAGGCACGCCGCCGTGGCCACCACGTGGTCGCCGTCGTGCGCGACCCGGCCCGGCTGCGCGGGCTGACGCCCGACGACGTCGCGACGGCGGACGGCCTCGACGCCCCCGCGGTCACCGCCGCGCTCGCGGGGGCCGACGCCGTCGTCTCCGCGGTGGGCCCGGTGCCGGGCAGCGAGGCGGGGGTGCAGGGGGAGCTCACCCGGGTGCTGGTGCGCGCCGCCCGCGACGCCGGGGTGCGCCGCGCCGTCGTCGTGACCGCGAGCGGCTGGGTGGTGGACGGCGACGACCCGCTGTCCCGATACCTGGCCAAGCCGATCCTGGCCCGGGCGCTGCGCGACGCGAACGCGGGCTTCGCCGTCGCGGAGCCGGCGGTGCGGGAGTCGGGGCTCGACTGGACGATCGTGCGGCCGCCCATGCTGCGCGACGGCGCGGGCCGCGGCCGCTACCACCAGCGCCGGGACGGCAACGTCCGGTGGCGCTGGTCGATGCGCCGCGCCGACCTGGCAGCGGCGGTCTGCGACCTGCTGGAGGACCCGACGGCCGTCGGTACGACGGTGTCCGTCGCGGGCTGAGCGTACGGTCGGCCCGGGCGGCGCCGGGATGTCGGCCGCGGAGCCTAGGCTTGGTCCACGATGACCTCCCTGTTCGACAGCCTGTCCCTGCCCGGGTTCGACCACGCCGCGAAGGACGACACCGCACGCCTGCCGTCCACCGCGCCGCGCTGGGACGACGACGCCGCCGACCCGGAGTCCGGCGCGCCCGCGTGGGTGCGCGACGCCGCGGTGGAGGCGCACGACGGCGCCCACGACGGCGGCGCGGCCGAGGGGCGGCCGCGGTCGCGGGGGGCGTTCTCGCACCTGGACCCCGACGCCCTGCTGGACGGGCTGAACCCGCAGCAGCGGGCCGCCGTCGAGCACGCGGGCTCGCCGCTGCTCATCGTCGCGGGCGCCGGGTCCGGCAAGACGCGCGTGCTCACGCACCGCATCGCGTACCTGCTGGCCACGGGCCGGGCGCGGGCGGGGGAGATCCTCGCGATCACGTTCACCAACAAGGCCGCGGCCGAGATGCGCGAGCGCGTCGAGCACCTGGTGGGCCCGGCCGGCGGGCGGATGTGGGTCTCGACGTTCCACTCCGCCTGCGTGCGGATCCTGCGCAAGGAGGCCAAGACCCTCGGCCTGCGCTCCAGCTTCTCCATCTACGACGCGGCGGACTCGCAGCGCCTCATCACGCTGGTGACGCGCGAGCTGGACCTCGACGCGAAGAAGTACCCGGCGCGCTCGCTGGCGCACAAGATCAGCGACCTCAAGAACGAGCTGATCGACCCCGAGACGTACGCGCAGAGCTCGGGCGCCGACGCCACGGAGGAGGGCTGGCGCGAGCGCGCCGCCCGCGCCGCGTCGTCGGGCTCGCTGCCGTCCCAGGCGCCGGAGTTCGACACCGTGCTGGCCGACGTCTACCGCCGCTACCAGCAGCGCCTGGCGCAGGCGAACGCGCTCGACTTCGACGACATCATCATGACGACGGTGAACCTGCTGCAGGCGTTCCCGAACGTCGCGGAGCACTACCGGCGCCGGTTCCGGCACATCCTGGTGGACGAGTACCAGGACACGAACCACGCGCAGTACATGCTGGTGCGGGAGCTCGCGGGTGCCACCGTGGACGGGCCCGGCGTCGACGGCCTCGACCCGGCGGAGCTGACCGTCGTGGGCGACGCCGACCAGTCGATCTACGCGTTCCGCGGCGCCACGATCCGCAACATCGTGGAGTTCGAGGAGGACTACCCGGACGCCACGACGATCCTGCTGGAGCAGAACTACCGGTCCACGCAGACGATCCTCACGGCCGCGAACGCCGTCATCTCGCGCAACCCGGACCGCAAGCCCAAGCGGCTGTGGACCGACGCGGGCGCGGGGGAGAAGATCGTCGGCTACGTGGCCGACGACGAGCACGGCGAGGCGCGGTTCGTCGCGGAGGAGATCGACCGGCTCGGCGACTCCGACGGCGTGCGCCCCGGGGACGTCGCGGTGTTCTACCGCACCAACGCGCAGTCCCGTGCGCTGGAGGAGGTGCTGATCCGCGTCGGCCTGCCGTACAAGGTGGTGGGCGGCACCCGGTTCTACGAGCGCCGCGAGATCAAGGACGCCGTCGCCTACCTGCGTGCGCTGGCGAACCCGGACGACGACGTCAACCTGCGTCGCGTGCTCAACGTGCCCAAGCGCGGCCTGGGGGACAAGGCCGAGTCGCTCGTGGCGTCGTTCGCGGACCGCGAGCGCATCTCCTTCGGGGCGGCGCTCGAGCGCGCCGACGAGATCGGCGGCATGACGTCCCGCACGTCCAAGCCGCTCACGGCGTTCCGCGACATGATGCGCGAGCTGCGCGCCCTCGTCGACGACGGCGAGCCGCCCGCCACGATCCTCGGCGCGGTCCTCGACCGGACGGGCTACCTCGCGGAGCTGCGCGCGTCCGACGACCCGCAGGACGCGTCCCGCGTCGAGAACCTCGCCGAGCTGCACGCCGTCGCGGCGGAGTTCAGCGAGCTGGACCCCGAGGGCGACCTCGCCGACTTCCTCGAGCGCGTGTCGCTGGTGGCCGACGCCGACCAGATCCCCGACGAGGACGTGGCCGACGGCGAGGCGGAGCAGGAGCCCAAGGAGGACCAGGGCGTCGTCACGCTGATGACCCTGCACACCGCCAAGGGCCTGGAGTTCCCCGTCGTCTTCCTCACGGGCATGGAGGACGGCACGTTCCCGCACATGCGGTCGCTGCACGACGACTCCGAGCTCGCCGAGGAGCGGCGGCTGGCGTACGTCGGGATCACGCGCGCCCGGCAGCGGCTGTACATCTCGAGGTCGGCGGTGCGGTCCGCCTGGGGGGCGCCCAACGAGTTCCCGCCCAGCCGGTTCCTCGAGGAGATCCCCGACGAGCTCTGGGACTGGCGCCGGCGCGAGTCGTCCACCCAGTACCTGCGCCGCGGCGGGTCCGCGTGGGGTGGTCAGGCACGGGGCGGCACGGCACGGAGCGGGTCGGCACGCGGTGGGGCGGGCTCGTCGGGCAGCACCTGGTCGCCTCAGCGGCGCTCGCCGTCCGAGGGTGTCGGCGGGCGGATCGGCCGGCCGAAGGAGGCGGGCACGACGACGGCGAGCACGGGCGCGACGTTCGGCTCCGCGACCCCGCGCAAGGACGCGGACGTGCCGTCGCTCGACGTCGGCGACAAGGTGACGCACGACGCGTACGGCCTCGGCACGGTCGTGTCGCTGGAGGGGAGCGGCCCGAACTCCGTCGCGCGGATCGACTTCGGCGCGGACGGCACCAAGCGGCTGCTGTTGCGGTACTCGCCGGTCACCAAGCTCTGACCTCGCCGGGCGGGGGCGTGCCGCCGCTGGCATCGTGACCGTGTGCTGCTGGACGCGAGGACGCTGCGCGGCCTGGCCGACGGGACGGTCACCCACACCTACCGCCGGTGGGCCGTGGTGCGGGTGCGTCCTGGGTCGACGATGCGCACCCGGGTGGGCGTGGTCGAGGTGACGGCCGTGGACCCGGTGACCCTGGAGAGCGTCGACGACGCCGGCGCCCGCGGGGCGGGCTTCCGGTCGGTGGCCACGGCCCGGGCATGGATCGAGCGGCGCGGCGAGGGCGACCTGTACCGCGTGGGCCTGCGCCTGGCCGGGCCGGACCCGCGGGTCGCGCTGCGGGAGGACGACGACCTCGACGCCGCGGCCGTGGACGCGATCCGCGCCCGCCTCGCGCGCATGGACCGCGCGGCGCCCGAGCCGTGGACGCGCGCCTACCTGGAGCTCGTCGCGGCGCGGCCGGCCGTCGTCGCGCGCACCCTGGCCGAAGGGCTGGGCATGGAGCGCGACCCGTTCAAGATCCGCGTGCGCCGGCTCAAGGAGCTGGGCCTCACGGAGAGCCTCGACGTCGGGTACCGGCTGTCGCCTCGCGGCCGCGCGTACCTGGCGGCCACGGCCGGCGACGCGTCGGTCAGGGACGCGCCGTCGGCGCGCTGACGGCGGCGCAGGCCGGACAGGTCAGGCGTCGCAGGTCAGGCCGCGCGCGACTCGTGCTCGGCGGCGGCGCGGAGTGCGGCGACGTCGCTGCCCGCGTCGTGCAGGGCCGACTCGAGGATCCGGCCGCCGGGGCAGTCGGCACGCAGGAGGCCCAGGAGCAGGTGCCGGTCGTCGATCCCCTTGTCGCCGAGGCGCACCGCCTCACGCAGCGAGAGCTCCAGCGCCTTGCGCGCGTCGGCGGTGAAGGGCCAGTGCTTGCGCCGACGCGAGCCCTTGCGGGCGGCCCGGTCGAGCGCGCCCTTGCCGAAGGTCTCGTCGGCGCGCCGGCTGACCTCGTCGAGGTCGATCCCGACCGCCGCGAGCGCCTCGGCGTCGAGCACCTCACCCCGTCGGACGGCGTCGCGGGCGCGCGCGGCGACGTCGTCGGGCCTGACGCCGCAGCTCACGAGCGCGGCGGGGGTGCGCCCTGTGCCCTCGGCGAGCGTGATCACCAGGTGTCGGGTGTCGATCGACTCGGAGCGCTCGCGCTCCGCGATCTCCGTGGCGCCCTGCACCGCCGTGCGCGCCTCCTTCGTGAACCTCTCGAACATCAGATCCTCCTGCCGTGCTTCTTGTGGACCGCCTGCTTGGTCACGCCGAGCGCGTCCGCGACGTCCTGCCACGACCAGCCGAGCTGTCGCGCGCGTTCCACCTGGAGCGTCTCGAGGCGGTCCGCCAGGTCGCGCAGCGCGCGGACGGCGCGGAGCCCTTCCGTGGGGTCGTCGCCGGCGGCCGCGCCGACGAGCGTCTTCTCCGTCATGCCGTCAACTATGGTTGACGAGACGAGCACATGTCAACCCTGGTTGACGCTGCGGTCTGTCAGGACGGGCGCGCGGTATTCCCCGCGGCGGCCCTGACAACTCGGGCGGGTCGCTGTGGGATCGGTCACCTGCGGCGGGGGAATGCAGGGCCGATGTTCCCGGCGTCGTGCCGGTCGGACTACCCTGTTCGGGGATGTCTTGATGTCGAGACATCCGTTCGTGCCGGCCTCTGCCGACCCAGGGGCACCACCGATGGAAGGACGCAGCAGGGTGGACCTGTTCGAATACCAGGCTCGCGACATCTTCGAGAAGCACGGCGTGCCCGTGCTCGGCGGCGTCGTCGCGACGACGCCCGAAGAGGCTCGCGCAGGTGCAGAGAAGCTCGGCGGCGGGACCGTCGTCGTCAAGGCCCAGGTGAAGGTCGGTGGCCGCGGCAAGGCCGGCGGCGTCAAGCTGGCCCACTCCCCGGCGGAGGCCGAGGAGAAGGCCGGCGAGATCCTCGGGATGGACATCAAGGGCCACACGGTCCACCGCGTGATGATCGCGCAGGGCGCCAAGATCGCCGAGGAGTTCTACTTCTCCGTGCTCCTGGACCGCGCGAACCGCAACTACCTCGCCATGTGCTCCGTCGAGGGCGGCATGGAGATCGAGCAGCTCGCCGTCGAGCGCCCCGAGGCGCTCGCCCGTGTCGCCGTCGACCCGATCGTCGGCATCGACGAGGCCAAGGCGCGCGAGATCGTCGACGCCGCCAACTTCGCCGAGGACCTCAAGGCCCCCGTCGCCGACGTCATCCAGAAGCTCTGGACCGTCTTCACGGCCGAGGACGCCACCCTCGTCGAGGTGAACCCGCTGGTCCGCACCGAGGACGGCTCGATCGTCGCCCTCGACGGCAAGGTCACCCTCGACGACAACGCCTCCGAGGTGCGCCACCCGGACCACGAGGCGCTCGAGGACAAGGCCGCGGCGGACCCGCTGGAGGCCAAGGCCAAGGAGAACGGCCTCAACTACGTCAAGCTCGACGGCGAGGTCGGCATCATCGGCAACGGCGCGGGGCTCGTCATGAGCACCCTCGACGTCGTCGCCTACGCCGGCGAGGAGCACGGCGGCGTGAAGCCGGCGAACTTCCTCGACATCGGCGGCGGCGCGAACGCCACCGTCATGGCGAACGGCCTGGACGTCATCCTCAACGACCCGCAGGTCAAGAGCGTGTTCGTCAACGTCTTCGGCGGCATCACCGCCTGCGACGAGGTCGCCAAGGGCATCGTCGGCGCGCTGGAGATCCTCGGCGACGAGGCCAGCAAGCCGCTGGTCGTGCGCCTCGACGGCAACAACGTGGACCTCGGCCGCGCCATCCTGCGCGAGGCGAACCACCCGCTGGTCACCCTGGCCGAGACCATGGACGGCGGCGCGGCCAAGGCCGCCGAGCTCGCCCACCTCTGAGCGCCCCGCCGACGTCGAAAGCAGAGATTTCAGAACCATGTCGATCTACCTGAACAAGGACAGCAAGATCATCGTCCAGGGCATCACCGGCGGGATGGGTGCCAAGCACACCGCCCTGATGCTCGACTCCGGCGCGCAGATCGTGGGCGGCGTGAACGCCCGCAAGGCCGGCACCACCGTGACCCACAAGGACCACGAGGGCAACGACGTCACGCTGCCCGTCTTCGGCACCGTCAAGGAGGCCATGGCGGAGACCGGCGCGAACGTGTCGGTCCTGTTCGTGCCCCCGGCGTTCACGAAGGACGCGGCCATCGAGGCCGTCGACGCCGAGATGCCGCTGATCGTCGTCATCACCGAGGGCGTCCCGGTGCAGGACTCGGCCGAGGTCTTCGCCTACCTCCAGGGCAAGAAGACCCGCATGATCGGCCCGAACTGCCCCGGCATCATCACGCCGGGCGAGTCGCTGGCCGGCATCACGCCGCACACCATCACGGGCAAGGGGCCGATCGGCCTCGTGTCGAAGTCGGGCACCCTGACCTACCAGATGATGTACGAGCTGAAGGACCTCGGGTTCTCGACCGCCATCGGCATCGGCGGCGACCCGGTCATCGGCACCACGCACATCGACGCGCTCGAGGCCTTCGAGAACGACCCGGAGACCCAGGCGATCGTCATGATCGGCGAGATCGGCGGCGACGCCGAGGAGCGTGCGGCGGCGTACATCAAGGAGCACGTCACGAAGCCGGTCGTCGGCTACGTCGCGGGCTTCACCGCCCCCGAGGGCAAGACGATGGGCCACGCCGGCGCCATCGTCTCGGGCTCGGCGGGCACCGCGCAGGCCAAGAAGGAGGCCCTCGAGGCCGTGGGCGTGAAGGTCGGCAAAACGCCGTCCGAGACCGCCGAGCTCATGCGCGAGATCCTCAAGTCGCTCTGACGCTCTGACACCACGCACGACGGCGTCCGTCCCTCCGGGGGCGGGCGCCGTCTGTGTGTCTGCGGGGTTCTGCCGGGCGCCCGGGTGACGATGAGCCGGTGAGCGCACCACCCGGCACCCGCACCGCCCGCACCGCCCGGACCGTCGACGGCGACCGTCCCGCGCGGACCCTCGGCCGGGGGAGCGAGCGGTTCGCGGCCGCGACGTCGGGCGCGTGGTCCACCGTGCAGGGTGTCGTGCTGTCCGGGGCGGTCGTCGTGCTGCTCGCCGTGGTCGGGGTGCTGGGCGGGTCGCCGGACTCCGCGTGGACGGGGGCCGTCGGCGTCGCCACGGGCCTGTGGCTGCTGGGGCACGGTGTGCCGATCGACGCGGGCGGCGGCGTGATCACGCTCGTGCCGCTCGGGATCGGCGCCCTTGCCGTGTTCACCACCTACGTGTCCGTGAAGCGGTCCGCGCTGCCCACCCTGGCGGCCTGGGTCGCGGCGACCATGACCTATGCCGCCCTGACCGTCGCCCTCGCCGCGGCGACCGCGGGCGTGGCGGGGGGCGACGGGCTCGCCGCCGCCGGGCCCCGGCTGGCCCTCGCGGCGCTCGGCGGCGCCGTGGTCGGCGGGGCGGGCGCCGCGCTCGGCGTCCTCGTGCCGCCGGACCGGCCCGAGGTCGTCGTCCCCGGCGGCCTGCTCGACCGCCTGGTGCCCGACGTCGCCCGGCTGGGCCTGCAGGCGGGCACGGTCGCGCTCGTCGCCCTGACCGGGACGGGTGCGGCGCTCACCCTCGTGTGGGTCGTGGCCGGGCGGGCGACGTCGGAGGACGTGGTGACCGGCCTCGACCCGGGCTGGATCGGCGGGGTCGTGTTCGCCGTCGCGCAGCTCGCGCTGCTGCCCAACCTCGTGCTGTGGGCGACGTCGTGGATCGCCGGCCCGGGGTTCGCCGTCGGGCAGGGCACCGTGTTCGCCCCGGGCGGCACGGAGGCCGGCCCCCTGCCCGCCGTGCCGCTGCTGGGCGCGCTGCCCGGCCCCGACTGGTCCGGCCCGACGGCGACGGTCGCCGGCCCGCTGGTCGTCGTGGCCTGCGGCGCGCTCGCCGGCTGGTTCGCGTGGCGGCGGCTCGACCCCGAGCGGGTCCGCTGGGTCGACCTGGCCCAGGTGCTCGCGGGGGTGGTGCTGCTCGCGGGCGTCATGACCGGGGTGCTGCAGCACTGGGCCGGGGGCGCGGCGGGCGCAGGACGGCTGGCGCAGGTGGGCGCGGACCCGCTGCTGACCGGTGCGGTCGTGGCCGTCGAGGTCGGGGTCGGGGCGGCGGTCGTGCTGGCGAGCGCGCACGC
Source organism: Isoptericola sp. NPDC058082 (assembly GCF_042885055.1). Classification (NCBI taxonomy): domain Bacteria; kingdom Bacillati; phylum Actinomycetota; class Actinomycetes; order Micrococcales; family Promicromonosporaceae; genus Isoptericola; species Isoptericola sp. NPDC058082. The sequence continues at coordinate 103,215 of NZ_JBHVSQ010000014.1, forward strand.
GCAGGTCGGTGCGCGGCTGCGTCGGGAGTAGGGCGCGGACGCCTCCGAGGCCGCCACGGGGCGACGAAGGGTGCGCGGGTAGGGTGACGTCGTGCAGACCCCGTCCGGCCACCCCGTCGCGTCCACCTCCGCCCAGGGCACGGCCCAGGCCCGGCTCGTCGTCCTGGCCTCCGGCGGGGGCTCCAACCTCGCGGCCCTGCTCGCCGCCCACGACGACGCCGCGTACGGCGCCCGCGTCGTCGGCGTCGTCTCCGACAAGCCCGGCGCCGGGGCGCTCGACCTGGCCCGCGACGCGGGCGTGGCGTCGGTCGTCGTGGCCCCGCAGGACTTCGACGACCGCCCCGCCTGGAACGTCGGCATGGCCGAGGCCGTCGCCGTCTTCCGGCCCGACTACGTCGTGCTCGCCGGGTTCATGCGCATCCTCGCGCCCTCGTTCGTCGAGCGGTTCTCCGGGCGGATCGTCAACACGCACCCCGCGCTGCTGCCGTCGTTCCCGGGCGCGCACGGCGTGCGCGACGCCCTCGCCTACGGCGTGAAGGTCAGCGGGTGCACCGTGCACGTGGTCGACACCGGCGTCGACACCGGTCCGATCCTCGCGCAGGCCACCGTGCCCGTGCTCGACGGCGACGACGAGGCGGCCCTGCACGAGCGGATCAAGGTCGCCGAGCGCGCCCTGCTCGTCGAGACCGTCGGCCGTGTCGCCCGGGACGGGCTGCGCGTCGACGGGCGGCGCGCGATCGTCGGCTGAGGTCGCTCGACCTTCGACCGTCAGCCCTTCGGCGCCTGCGCGCCGTCGCCGTCGCCCTCCGCCGTCGTGTCGTCGCGCGGGCCCAGCACGGTGACCACCTGGTAGGTCTCGCGCGGGATCTTCGTGTTCTCACGGGCCTTCGCCAGGTTCTCCTCGCTCCAGCGTTCGACGAGCGCGGACAGCTCCTGCGCCATCTCGTCCGCCTCGTCCTTGGTGAGGAGGAGCGTCGTGAGCAGGAACTGCCGCCGGGCGCCGCCATCGTCCCGCGCGTCGTGCGTGAAGACGTCGGAGATCCATCGCAGCGCGGGCCGCAGGATCGCCGTCCCGGCTGCGGGGGAGTTCGACTTGATCTGATAAGTCTCCGCCACGTTGGTCCACACGCGGTCGCGCTTGTCGCGCGCGTGCTCCGGCGCCTCGACGATGAGCCCGACCTTGGCGAGCACGCGCAGGTGGAAGCTCACCGAGTTGGCGGGCTGTCCGATTGCCTCGGCGAGGTCCGCCGCGCGTGCGTGCCCCACTACGGACAGCTGCATGAGGATCCGCTGACGGACGGGGTTCGCGATGGCGCGCAGCGCCGCGGGCTCGCTGATCTCCATGGTTTCCAGCACGGGGCGAGCCTAGCAAGAATCCCGCAACATCAGATGCGCAATTATTATTGCGCAATAGATGTTGCGGGTCTAGCGTCGTGCTCATGACCGAGACCCTGACGGCCGCAGCGCCGTCCACCGCGAGCGAGAACGCCACCGCCGGCGCACCCCGGACGCTCGCGCCGCTGCGCCGCAACCGGCCGTATTTGCTGCTGATGTCCGGCCTCACCACCCAGTCGCTGGGCGGCAGCATCACCAAGTTCGCCGTGCCGCTTCTGGCGCTGCAGCTCACCGGCTCGCCGACCGCCGCGGGGGTCGTGGCGGCGATCGGGCAGACGGGGGCGCTGCTCGCGGCGCTGCCGGCCGGCGTCGTCGCGGACCGCACGGACCGGCGCCGGCTGGTCGTCGTGGCCGCGAGCGTGGCGGCCTTGCTGTGGGGGACGGTCGTGGTCGCGGGGGTCCTCGGCGGGCTCACCGCGTGGCATCTCGTCGTAGTCCTCTTCGGTGCGGCGGTCGCCACCGCGTTCCTCGACCCGGCCATCAGCGGCGCGTTCCGCGCCGTCGTCCCGCAGCCCCAGCTGCCCACCGCGTACGCCGCCGCGCAAGGGCGCGACGCCGTCGCCGGGATGCTCGGCGGACCGCTGGGCGGCGCGCTCTACGGTGTCGCGCAGGTGGTGCCGATGCTCGGGGCCGTCGTAGGAGACGCGGCTACGGCCGTGTGCGCGTTCTTCGTCAAGCAGCCCCTGGGTGGCGACGACGCCGCAGCCCGCGCCACCCGTCCGCTCGACGCCTTGAAGCAGGGACTGCGCTTCGTGTGGGCGGTGCCGCTGTTCCGTGCGTGCCTGGGTCTGTTCGTCGCGGTCAACGTCGCGCTGGGCGGGATGATGATCGGCATCAGTCTGGAGCTCGCCAGCACGGGCGTGCCGCCGGTGCTGATCGGCGTCTTCAACATGGTCGCGGCGGGCTCGATGCTCCTCGGCTCGCTGCTCGCGCCGCGCCTCGTCGCGCGGCTGCGGCTCGGCACCGTGACCGTGGTGTCCCTCGGGGTGCTGGTCGCCGCGTTCGCGGGCATGGCCCTCGTGCAGACCTACCTCGCGTACGTCGTGCTCATCGGGGTGGGCGCCCTGCTCATCCCGGCCGTCAATGCCGCGATGGCGGGCTACACGGCGGCGATCACGCCGGGAGAGATGCAGGGGCGGCTGGCGTCGGTGCTCGGGCTCAGCGGGGTGGCCGCGATGCCGTTCGCGCCGCTGGTCGGCGGCAGCCTCCTGGGGGCGGGCGGCATCGGCGTCGTGCTCTGGACCCTCGTCGCGCTGCTCGCCGCGACGGTCGTGGGGCTGTGCCTGGTGCGGTCGCTGTGGCGGGTGGGCACGCCCGACACCTGGGCCGACGACGCCCTCCCGCTGCCGGCCGAGTGACGCCCCGAGCCGTCAGGGCCGGGGCGGGTGTGTCCCGCCCCGGCCCTGACGGCTCGCCGGGCTGTCAGACCGCCGACCAGCCGCCGTCCGACGCGAGGATCGCGCCGTTGAGGTTCACGGCGTCCGTCGAGAGCAGGAAGGTGATCGACGCGGCGAGGTGCTCCGCCGTCGCGATGCCGGGGATGTTGCCCATGTACCGGCCCAGCCGCGCGCCGCCGAACTCGGCCTGCGTGGGCACCTGGATGCCGGTGGCCACCCCGCCCGGGGCGACGGCGTTCACCTGCACGCCCGAGCCCGCGTACATGACGGCGGACGACTTGGTGAGACCGACGACGGCGTGCTTCGACGCCGTGTACGCGGCGCCCGCGGCGGACCCGCGCAGCCCCGCCTCGGAGGCCACGTTGACGATGCGGCCGCGGCCCGCGGCGAGCATCCCGGGCAGGACGGCGCGCATGAGGCGCATGGTGCCGTCGACGTTCACGCGCATGACGCGCTCCCACACCGCGTCGGTGAGCTCGTGCACCGCGCCCATGTCGTCCATGATCCCGGCGACGTTGGCGAGGGCGTCGACCCGTGCGCCGGCGGTGCGCACGATCTCCTCGACGGACGCGGCCGAGGTGATGTCGCCGGCGACGGTGACGACCTCGGCGTCCGGGAGGGAGGCCGCGAGCTCGTCGAGCTTCTCCTTCGCCAGGTCGACGGCGACGACGCGCCCGCCCTCGCGGGCCACGCGGGAGGCGACGGCGCGGCCGATGCCGGAGGCCGCGCCCGTGACGACGACGGTCTGGCCCGCGAAGCGGCCCGGCGTGACCTGCTCGGCCCAGGCCGCGGGGGCGGGGGAGCCGCCGTCGGCGGCGTCGGCGTCGTCGGGCGCCTGCTCGCGGTAGGCGGCGACGAGGCCGTCGACCATCTCGGCGGGGAACTGCCCGTTCGACAGGGCGACGAGCTGCTCGAGCGGCAGGTTGCGCGCCGGGGCGAGCGCCTCGGCCGACGCGCCGGCCTGCTCGAGGACGGCGCCGAGGATGCGGCCCCCGACGGGGTGGTCGAGCCACTCGCCGACGGTCGAGGATGCGGACAGGGCCATGGTGGTCTCCTTCGCTGGTGGATGCCGAACTCGTCGGACAACGAACCGGACAACTAACCGGACAACTCTGTCCGGTTGCTAGTCTATTCCGGTGCCCACCGCCCGGAGCAACCCGCACCCGTCCGCCCGGAGCAACCCCGGCCCCGCGGCGGCGCCCCGCAACCGTGCGGCGCTCCTGGAGGCGGCGCACGCGGTCTTCGCCGAGTCCGGCACGGCCGCGCCGCTCAGCGCGGTCGCGCGCCGCGCCGGCGTCGGGCAGGGCAGCCTCTACCGACACTTCCCGGACCGCGTCTCCCTCGTGGCCGCCGTCGTCGAGGAGAACGTGGACGCGCTGGAGGCGGCGTCGGCCGCGGGCGCCGCGCTGCCGGAGCTCCTCGGGCTCGTGACGCGGCACGCCATCGAGTCCGTCGGGGTGGTCGACCTGCTGGTCGAGGACCGGCCGGGGCGCATGCTGGAGCTGCGCGAGCGGGTCGCGGCCGTGCTCGCCGCGCACCACCAGGCGGCGCTCGAGGCCGGGCAGGTGCCCGCCGGCACCACCGTCGAGGACCTCATGCTCGGCGTCGAGCTCGTGGCCGGCGCGCTCACCCGGCGGCCCGCGGCGGACCGCGCGGACACGGCGGCCCGGGCCTGGCGCCTGCTCGGCATGGAGGTGGCGCTGCCGTGACCCCTGTCGCGACCGATGTCGTGACCCCCGTCGTGACTCGTGAGGACGACGTTCGGTAGACTCGCCGCGGCCGTGACTGGCGAGGGTGGGTCACCACCGGGGAGCGGCCGACACGTCCCGCCATGCGCGCCGCCCGCCTGGGTGCGAGGGTCTTTCCGCGAGAACCCGCCCGAGGAGAAGACACTCATGTCCGGAGCACCCACCGCCCCCGACGTCCAGCTCGCCGACGACGCGCAGCGCCCCGTGCGCCGTGCGCTGCTCAGCGTCTACGACAAGACCGGCCTGACCGAGCTCGCCACCGCCCTGCACGCCGCGGGCGTGGAGCTCGTCTCCACCGGCTCCACGGCCACGAAGATCGCCGACGCCGGCGTCCCCGTCACCCGCGTCGAGGAGCTCACCGGCTTCCCCGAGTGCCTCGAGGGGCGCGTCAAGACGCTGCACCCCCGCGTGCACGCCGGCATCCTGGCCGACACCCGCAAGGCCGACCACCTCGCCCAGCTCGCCGACCTCGGCATCGAGACGTTCGAGCTCGTCGTCGTGAACCTGTACCCGTTCGCGGCCACGGTCGCGTCCGGCGCCGGCCCGGACGAGGTCGTCGAGCAGATCGACATCGGCGGGCCCTCGATGGTCCGCGCCGCGGCGAAGAACCACCCGAGCGTCGCCGTCGTCGTCGACCCGGCGCGGTACGACGACGTGGTCGCCGCGGTCCAGGGCGGCGGCTTCACGTTCGCGCAGCGCAAGCGCCTCGCGGCCGCCGCGTTCGCGCACACCGCGCAGTACGACGTCGCCGTCTCCTCCTGGTTCGCGAGCGCCTACGCGCCCGACGAGACGGCGCTCGAGTCGCACATGCCCGACGTCGCGGGCGCCACGTTCGAGCGCGCCGCCGTCCTGCGCTACGGCGAGAACCCGCACCAGCGGGCCGCGCTGTTCACCCGGACCGACGGCGGCACCGGCCTCGCCCAGGCCACTCAGCTGCACGGCAAGGCGATGAGCTACAACAACTACGTCGACGCGGACGCCGCGTGGCGCGCCGCGCACGACCACGAGGGCCCCGCGGTGGCGGTCATCAAGCACGCGAACCCCTGCGGCATCGCCGTCGGCGACGACATCGCGCAGGCGCACGCCCGCGCGCACGCCACCGACCCCGTGTCCGCGTACGGCGGCGTCATCGCGGCCAACCGGGTCGTCACGAAGGCCGCTGCGGAGCAGATCGCGCCCGTGTTCACCGAGGTCGTCGTGGCCCCGGGCTTCGAGCCCGAGGCCCTGGAGATCCTCCAGGCCAAGAAGAACGTGCGCCTGCTCGTCGTGGACACGCCGCCGCACGCCGTCGCGGAGAACCGACCGATCTCGGGCGGGATGCTCGTCCAGGAGGTCGACCGGTTCCAGGCCGAGGGCGACGACCCCGCGTCGTGGACGCTCGCCGCCGGCGAGGCGGCCGACGAGGCCACCCTCGCCGACCTGGCGTTCGCGTGGAAGGCCGTCCGCGCCGCCAAGTCCAACGCCATCCTGCTCGCCTCGGGCGGCGCCGCCGTCGGCATCGGCATGGGCCAGGTCAACCGCGTCGACTCCTGCCGACTGTCCGTCGAGCGCGCGAACACGCTCGCCGACGGGCAGGAGCGGGCGCGCGGCGCGGTCGCCGCGTCCGACGCGTTCTTCCCCTTCGCCGACGGTCTGCAGGTGCTGCTCGACGCCGGCGTCCGCGCCGTCGTGCAGCCCGGCGGTTCCATCCGCGACGCCGAGGTGATCGAGGCGGCCCAGGCCGCCGGCGTGACGATGTACCTCACCGGGACGCGCCACTTCGCGCACTGACCCCTGCCGAACAGGCGGTTGCGCACGTTCTCCGCTCCGAGAACGTGCGCCACCCCCCGTTCTTCTTTCGGGGGGGAAAACGGAACTGACCCCGGGGGCGGGGTCGGTTGACCGCGAAGAATTCCGACGTGTTTTCTTTCCCC
>NZ_JBHVSQ010000015.1:0-14557 GCF_042885055.1 Isoptericola sp. NPDC058082
TTTGGGGGGGGGGGGGGGGGGGGGGGGGGGGGGGTGGGGGGGGGGGGGGGGGGGGGGGGCGCCCCGCCCCCCGCGGCGCGGACCACGTCCTCGACGTCGTCGTCGGGCACCCGGGTGCGCAGGGTCTCGACCTCCAGCGCCTCCCCGGTGAACGACCGGTAGGCGCGCACGAACCGCTCGCACGTCGGGTCGTCGGAGTCCACGTGCCCGGTGAGCGACTGGTCCTCCAGGTCGAGGCCCCAGGTCAGCGGGTCGCGCACCTCGCCCAGGACGCCGGAGAACTGCGCCAGCCGCGCGTCGTCCCCGTTCCACGCCCGCCGACCCGCGTCGTGGCCCGCGCCGCCCGTGGCTCCCGGCTGCTGCTCGATCTCGTCCATCGGTACCCCCCGGGTTGACCTCTGCGGCGACCACCGCGGCGGCGACCGCCTTTCCCCGAGCCTGGACCGCCCCGCCCGCGGCTGGCAATCCGGCACGCCGTCACGCCCCTGGCGAACATGGGCTTACGGAGGGGTGTCGGCGAGTTGGGAGCGCATAGAGTCGTAGCGGTCAGGCTGTAGCCGTCAATCCGACGGGGTGCAGGTAACGCCGCTCGTGAGGGAGCAGCACATGTTCGAGAGATTCACCGACCGAGCCCGTCGGGTGGTCGTCCTTGCTCAGGAAGAGGCAAGGATGCTCAACCACAACTACATCGGCACCGAGCACATCCTGCTCGGACTCATCCACGAGGGTGAGGGCGTCGCCGCGAAGGCCCTGGAGTCGCTGGGGATCTCGCTCGACGGCGTCCGCACCCAGGTCACCGAGATCATCGGCGAGGGCCAGCAGGCCCCGAGCGGGCACATCCCGTTCACGCCGCGCGCCAAGAAGGTGCTGGAGCTGTCGCTCCGCGAGGCGCTGCAGCTCGGGCACAACTACATCGGCACCGAGCACATCCTGCTCGGCCTCATCCGCGAGGGCGAGGGCGTCGCCGCCCAGGTGCTCACGAAGATGGGCGCCGACCTGAACAAGGTGCGCCAGCAGGTCATCCAGCTGCTGAGCGGCTACCAGGGCAAGGAGCCCGTGGCCGCCGGTGGCCCGCAGGAGGGGCAGCCGTCCGGCTCCGCCGTCCTCGACCAGTTCGGCCGCAACCTCACCCAGGCCGCGCGCGAGGGCAAGCTCGACCCGGTCATCGGCCGCTCGACGGAGATCGAGCGCGTCATGCAGGTGCTGAGCCGCCGCACCAAGAACAACCCCGTGCTGATCGGCGAGCCGGGCGTCGGCAAGACGGCCGTCGTCGAGGGCCTCGCCCAGGACATCGTGCGCGGCGACGTGCCGGAGACGCTGAAGGACAAGCAGCTCTACACGCTGGACCTCGGCGCCCTGGTCGCCGGTTCCCGCTACCGCGGCGACTTCGAGGAGCGCCTCAAGAAGGTGCTCAAGGAGATCCGCACCCGCGGCGACATCATCCTGTTCATCGACGAGATCCACACCCTCGTCGGGGCGGGTGCCGCCGAGGGCGCGATCGACGCGGCGAGCATCCTCAAGCCGATGCTGGCCCGCGGCGAGCTGCAGACCATCGGCGCGACCACGCTCGACGAGTACCGCAAGTACGTCGAGAAGGACCCGGCCCTGGAGCGCCGCTTCCAGCCGATCCAGGTCAACGAGCCGTCGCTCGAGCACGCCATCGAGATCCTCAAGGGCCTGCGCGACCGCTACGAGGCGCACCACCGCGTGTCCATCACGGACTCCGCGCTGGTCTCCGCCGCCCAGCTCGCCGACCGGTACATCAACGACCGGTACCTGCCGGACAAGGCGATCGACCTGATCGACGAGGCGGGCGCGCGCCTGCGGATCCGCCGCATGACGGCGCCGCCGGAGCTCAAGGCCCTGGACGAGGAGATCGCCGAGGCCCGCCGCGACAAGGAGTCGGCGATCGACGAGCAGGACTTCGAGAAGGCCGCCGGGCTGCGGGACAAGGAGAAGCAGCTCACCGCCCAGCGCGCCGACAAGGAGAAGGCCTGGAAGTCGGGCGACCTCGACTCCGTCGCGGAGGTCGACGACGAGCTGATCGCCGAGGTGCTGGCGATGTCGACCGGCATCCCGGTCGTCAAGCTCACCGAGGAGGAGTCCAGCAAGCTCCTGCACATGGAGGACGAGCTGCACAAGCGCGTCGTCGGGCAGAACACGGCCATCAAGGCGCTGTCCCAGGCGATCCGCCGCACGCGTGCCGGGCTCAAGGACCCGAAGCGCCCCGGTGGCTCGTTCATCTTCGCCGGCCCCACGGGCGTCGGGAAGACGGAGCTGGCCAAGGCGCTCGCCGAGTTCCTCTTCGGGGACGAGGACGCGCTGATCCAGCTCGACATGTCCGAGTTCTCGGAGAAGCACACCGTGTCGCGGCTGTTCGGCTCGCCCCCCGGCTACGTCGGCTACGACGAGGGCGGACAGCTCACGGAGAAGGTGCGGCGCAAGCCGTTCTCGGTGGTCCTGTTCGACGAGGTCGAGAAGGCTCACGCGGACATCTTCAACTCGCTGCTGCAGGTCCTCGAGGACGGTCGCCTGACCGACTCGCAGGGCCGGGTGGTCGACTTCAAGAACACCGTGATCATCATGACCACCAACCTCGGCACGCGGGACATCGCCAAGGGCGTCCAGACCGGCTTCAACGCCGGCGGCGACCTGGTGACCTCCTACGAGCGCATGAAGGCGAAGGTCAACGAGGAGCTCAAGCAGCACTTCCGGCCGGAGTTCCTCAACCGCGTCGACGACGTGGTGGTCTTCCCGCAGCTCTCGCAGGACGAGATCATCGAGATCGTCGACCTGGAGATCGCCAAGCTGGACAAGCGTCTGCGCGACCGGGACATGGCCATCGAGCTCACGCCCGCCGCGAAGAACCTGCTGGCGGAGAAGGGCTACGACCCGGTGCTCGGCGCCCGTCCCCTGAAGCGGGCGATCCAGCGGGAGATCGAGGACACCCTGTCCGAGAAGATCCTGTTCGGCGAGCTCAAGGCCGGCGACCTCGTGCTGGTCGACGGCGAGGGCGAGGGCATCCTCGGGGAGTTCACCTTCCGCGGGGTGGCCAAGAGCGAGCACGAGCGCGGGCCGGTCTCGGTCGGCGCGACGGCGGCGCTCGACGCCCCCACCGGCGTCTCGGTGCACGACCTGCCGCCCACCGGCCAGATGCAGGCCGGCGCGGAGTGACGCGCTGAACCCCACGGCCTGACGGTCGACGACGAAGGCCCCGGACCCCCTCACAGGGTCCGGGGCCTTCGTCGTGCCCGCAGCCGTCCGGGCGTCGTCTCGAATCCTGGTCCCGCATCGTGAGACTTTCCGGAGATCTCTCGCGCTGGGCGTGCGCGGCGCATACCTTCCCCGCCATGCACGCCGACACGAACGGACTCCGGTCCCCGGGCACCCGCACCGCGGGCGCCGCCGTGCCGTGCGCCCGCCGGGGCTGTCGGCCCTGTCGTCGCTGTCGCCGCTGACCCGACGCACGCCGTCGCCTCCGCCTCCCCGGCGGCAGAACCCGCTCGAGACCACCGCCCCGTCCGCCGTCGCGCGGCCGGGTGACGTGGCGTACCCCCGCACGCCCCCGAGAGGACCCCGTCATGCCCCGAACCATCTCCCTCCGCCGCGCCCGCGGCGCCCGACGGGCGGCTGCCGCCGTCGTCGGCGTCGTCGGACTGCTGGGCACCGCCGGCTGCGTCGCCGACGCCGCCGCGGACAGCCCGGGCGGCACGCTGGCCGCCTCCGACCCGCTGCCCTCCGCCGTGCCGGACGGCACGACGCTCGTCGTCGGCGACCCCAGCACCGAGGTCGCGCTCGAACTGGCCGGCGACGAGATCGAGCACGACTTCTCCTTCGACGTCGAGTGGGCCAACCTGTCGGGCGGGCCGCAGACCATCGAGGCGTTCCGGGCGGAGTCCCTCGACGTCGGATCCGTCGCCGAGATCCCGTCCATCCACGCCACCTGGACGGGGGTGCCGGTGAAGAACATCGCCACCAAGTACCGGGAGAACTGGCAGGACGCGCCCGTCTACGAGCTGGCCGGCCGCCCCGGCATCACCCTCGGCTCCCTCGACGACCTCGCCGGCAAGCGCATCGCGTTCAGCCCCGGCCAGGCGCAGGGCGCCCTGGTGCTCAAGGCGCTCGCCGCCGCCGGACTGACCCAGGACGACGTCGAGCTCGTGGAGCTGCCCAGCACCGGCGACGTCTACTCCACCGCGCTGGCCGCCGGGGAGGTCGACGTCGCCCCGCTCGGCGGCACCCAGCTGTTCCGCTACCTCACGAAGTACGAGGCGGACGGCGCCCAGTCGGTCCAGCACGGGCTGCGCGACGACGCGGGTCACCTGTACGCGCCGGTCGCCGTCCTGGAGGACCCGGCCAAGGCGGCGGCCCTGGCCGAGTACGTCGAGGTGTGGGCGCGAGCGCAGGTGTGGATCGCGAACCACCCCGAGGAGTGGAAGCAGGGGTACTACGTGGAGCACGAGGGGCTGACCGACGAGGACGCCCAGTACCTCACCGACCACGCGGCCGTGCCCGACATCCCGGCCGACCTCACCGAGGGCATCGCCCGCACGCAGGAGACGATCGACCTGCTCGCGAAGGAGCTCGACGAGGACCCGCTCGACGCGGCCGACCTCTTCGACCAGCGGTTCGTCGCGGCGCAGACGGCCGGCGTCGAGGCGCAGCAGGCGGCGGAGGACGACCGATGACCGCCCTCGGCACCGTCAGCCGGGCGGGCACCGCGCCCCGCGCCCGCACCGCCTCGGGCGCCGTGCAGAGCGGCGAGGGCCGGCCCGCGGGACGGCTCGACGTCCGCCCCGCCGGGCGACGGCTCGGGCTCGGGCGCCCGCTCCCGGTGGCCGGGCTGCTCGGCGTCGTCGTCCTGGTCGGGGTGTGGGTGGCGGGCTCCGCCACGGGGCTCATCGACCAGCGGGTGCTCAGCGCCCCCTGGACGGTGGTCACCACCGCCGGCGACCTGATCGCGAAGGGCGACCTGCAGGAGAACCTGGGCGTCTCGCTGACCCGCGCGGCCCTCGGGCTGGCGTGGGGCGTCGCGGCCGGCGTCGTGCTGGCGCTCGCCTCCGGCCTGAGCCGCGTGGGCGACGCGCTGCTCGACGGCCCGATCCAGGTCAAGCGCGCCATCCCGAACCTCGCGCTGCTGCCGCTGCTCATCCTGTGGTTCGGGATCGGCGAGCCGATGAAGGTCATCACCATCGCGCTCGGCGTGTTCATCCCGATCTACGTGCACACGCACAACGGGCTGCGCTCGATCGACTCCCGGTACGTCGAGCTGGCCGAGACGGTGCGGCTGAGCCGGCCGCAGTTCGTGCGCCGCGTCGTGCTTCCGGGCGCGCTCCCCGGTTTCCTGCTCGGCCTGCGGTTCGCCGTCACCGGGTCGCTGCTGTCGCTGGTCGTCGTCGAGCAGGTCAACGCCACCGCGGGCATCGGCTACATGATGGAGCTCGCCCGCACCTACGGACAGACCGAGGTCATCATCGTCGGCCTCGTCGTCTACGGCGTGCTCGGGTTCAGTGCCGACGCCGCCGTCCGGCTGCTGCAGAGGAGGGCGCTCGCATGGCGACGCACGCTGGAGGACTGACCGCCACGCCGACCGCGACCGGCACGGACGTCGTCGCCGAGGCGCCCGCCGTCACCGTGCGCGGGCTCGTGCGCGCGTACGGCGCGGAGCGGGTGCTCGACGACCTCGACCTGGAGCTCGGCGCGGGGGAGTTCGTCGCGATCCTGGGCCGCAGCGGCTCGGGCAAGTCGACGCTGCTGCGGGCGCTCGCGGGCCTCGACCACGGCGTGACGGGGTCGGGCGAGGTGCGCGTGCCCGACCAGGTGTCCGTCGTGTTCCAGGACTCCCGGCTGCTGCCGTGGGCGCGGGTGCTCGACAACGTGGTGCTGGGCCTGGACGGGGTCCGCCGTCGGGCCGCCGGCGACGCCGGGCGGGCCGCGCTCGCCGAGGTGGGCCTCGCCGGCCGGGAGCGGGCGTGGCCGAACGAGCTGTCCGGCGGCGAGCAGCAGCGGGTGTCCCTGGCCCGCTCGCTCGTCCGCTCGCCCCAGCTCCTGCTGGCCGACGAGCCGTTCGGCGCCCTCGACGCCCTCACCCGCATCCGTATGCACGAGCTCCTGCGCGACCTGTACGACCGGCACCGGCCCGCGGTGCTGCTCGTGACGCACGACGTCGACGAGGCGATCGTGCTCGCCGACCGCGTCGTCGTCCTCGACCGCGGCCGCATCGCCGTCGAGCGACGCATCGACCTCCAGGAGCGGCGCGACGCCGCCGACCCCCGGTTCGCCGCCATCCGCACCGAGCTGCTCGACGCCCTCGGCGTCGAGCGGAAGGACGTGACCGCATGACCCGCACCGCCGGCCGCGACGGCCACCGCCCCGGACCTTTCCACCTCAACGCGTTCCTCATGAGCACCGGCCACCACGAGGCGTCGTGGCGGCTGCCGGAGAGCTCCCCGGACCACACGTCCACGAACATCGCCTACCTGCAGCGGCTGGCCCGCACCGCGGAGGAGGGGCTGCTCGACTCCGTCTTCTTCGCCGACGGCCCCGGCCTGCGCAGCGACGTCGGACGCCGCCCCGCCGGGTCGCTCGACCCGCTGATCGTGCTCACGGCGCTCGCCGCCGCCACCGAGCGCATCGGCCTCATCGCGACGGCGTCCACCACCTACAACTCGCCGTACAACCTGGCGCGGCGGTTCGCGTCGATCGACATCGTGTCGGGCGGCCGCGCCGGGTGGAACGTCGTGACGACGGCCGGCCCGGACATCGCGCGCAACTTCGGCCTCGACGACCAGCCCGCGCACGCCGTGCGCTACGAGCGCGCCGCGGAGTTCCTCGACGTCGCGTCCAAGCTCTGGGACTCGTGGGACGACGACGCCGTGCTCGCGGACAAGGAGGGCGGCGTCTGGGCGGACGCGGCGAGGATCCACCCCGCCGGGCACGTCGGGGAGCACTTCTCCGTCGCCGGCGCGCTCACCACGCCGCGCACCCCGCAGGCGCGGCCGCTGATCGTGCAGGCCGGGTCGTCGGAGGACGGCAAGGGGCTCGCGGCGCGCTACGCCGAGGCGGTCTTCACCGCGCACCAGACGCTCGACGACGCACGGGCCTTCTACGCCGACCTCAAGGCCCGGGCCGTCGCGGCGGGTCGCGACGCCGACGGGATCAAGATCCTGCCGGGCATCGTGCCCGTGCTCGGCTCCACCGAGGCGGAGGCCCTGGCCGCCGAGCGCGAGCTCGACGAGCTCATCGTGCCCGAGTACGCGCGTCGCCAGCTCGCCGCGACCCTGCGCGTCGACCCCGAGGACCTGCCGCTGGACCGCCAGCTGCCCGCCGACCTGCCCGACGAGGACGAGATCGAGGGCGCCAAGAGCCGGTACACGCTGATCGTGGAGCTGGCCCGTCGGGAGCGGCTGACGGTGCGCGAGCTCATCGGCCGCCTGGGCGGAGGGCGCGGGCACCGCACGCTGGCGGGCACGCCCGAGCAGGTCGCCGACGCCCTCCAGGAGTGGTACGACGCCGAGGCCGCCGACGGCTTCAACGTCATGCCGGCCGTGCTGCCGCGCGGGCTGGAGGAGTTCACCGCGCACGTCGTGCCGATCCTCCAGGCGCGCGGCCTGTTCCGCACCGCCTACGAGGGCACCACCCTGCGCGAGCACTACGGGCTCGAGCGGCCCGCGAGCCGGTACTCGTCGTCGGTCGCGTCGGCTGCGTCCGTCGAGGCCGCCGAGCTCGCCACCGCGGGGGTGGGGGCATGAGCGCCGACGTCCTCTGGTACATCCCCAACCAGGTGCGCGCCGGCCACCGCGGCGACATCGTGACGGCGGACCACAACAGCCTCGACACCCTCACCGAGCAGGCCCTCGCGCTGGAGGAGCACGGCTGGGACGGGGCGCTGCTCGGCACCGGGTGGGGCCGGCCGGACACGTTCACCGTGGCGGCGGCGCTCGCCGCCCGCACCACGACGTTCAACCCGCTGGTCGCGATCCGGCCCGGCTACTGGCAGCCGGCCCACCTCGCCTCGGCGGCGGCGACGCTCGACCACCTCACCGGTGGCCGGGTGCGGATCAACATCGTGTCCGGGCAGGACGGCGTCGCGCAGTACGGCGACACGGTCACCGACCGGGCGGCACGCTACGGGCGCACGCGCGAGTTCCTGCAGCTGGTGCGCCGGCTGTGGACGCAGGACGACGTGACGTTCGACGGCGAGCACTACCGGGCCGACGGCGCCACGCTGCCGCTGCGTCCCGTGGCCCGGGAGGGGCGTGCGCACCCGACGCTGTACTTCGGCGGCGCGTCGCCCGAGGCGGAAGAGGTGGCCGCCGCGGAGGCCGACGTGCAGCTCTTCTGGGGCGAGCCGCTGGACGGCGTGGCCGAGCGGATCGACCGGCTGCGCGCGCTGAGCGAGCAGGTCGGCCGGGAGCACGCGCCGCTGCAGTTCGGGCTGCGCGTCACGACCTTCGTGCGCGACACCACCGACGAGGCGTGGCGTGACGCCGAGGCCAAGGTGGAGCACCTCGCCGAGGCGTCGGGACGCACGGGGTGGCGGCGCGACGCCGACCACCGTGATGCCGATCATCGAGCGGTGGACCGGCCCGTCGCCGTCGGGCAGCAGCGCCTGCTCGACCTCGCCGCCCGCGGCGACGTGCTCGACGAGAACCTGTACACCGCGCCCGCCCGCGCCGGGGGCGGCGGGGCCGGGACCACCTGGCTCGTGGGCTCGCCGTCCGACGTCGCGAAGTCCCTGCGCCGCTACCAGGACCTCGGTGTCACCCACTTCGTGCTGTCGGACACCCCGTACCTGGACGAGATCCGCCGCCAGGGCGAGCAGCTGCTGCCGCTCCTGCGCGACTGACAGGAGCATCGCCGGCGGCCCCGGACCGTGCTGGTCCGGGGCCGCCGGCGACGTCGTGAGGCGGTCAGCCGGCGGTCTGCCACGGGCCGTGCGCGGAGGTGCCGGGCTCCTGGTTCCGGGTCCACCACCGGGCCGTGTACTCGACGTCGTCGTGCACGACCACGTCGCCGGTGTCGAAGATGCGCGTCGGCGTCCAGACGGCTGACCCCGAGCCGGCGACGACGATCTCCTGCCACGCACCGGTCGCGCTGCGGCCGGGCTGCTCGGCGCGCGTCCACCACGTCGCCCGCCAGGTCGAGCCGTCGAAGCGCACCTCGTCCCCGGCCGCGTAGGCCCGGGCCGCGTCCCAGGCCGCCGCGGGGAACGCGACCCGCGGGCCCTCGAGGTCGACGGTCGTGACGTCTTCGCCGGACGTCGAGGTCCACGTGGTCGTGGGGGTGAACCCGCCCGCCGCGAGGTCGTCGGCGGTGACGACGTGGTGCGCGGAGGTGCAGGTGTACCGGTCGTTCCCCGGCAGGTCCCGCCAGCGGCAGTTCGGCGCGCCGTCGGCGGGGTCGAGGCCGGCGAGGTTGCCGGTCGGCACCACGGTGGTGGCCCGCGACGACAGGTTCTGCACCGTGTAGGTGAACCGGAGGGTGTCGCCGACGGCGTAGTCCTCCTGCGGGTCGGTGAGCGTGCCGCCCGTCACCTGGATGTCGCCGGGCACGACGTGGGGCGCGGCCAGGACCCAGTCGAGATCGAGCTTGGCGAACCGGATCCCGTCCCCGGGCTCGTAGAGCAGGCCGACCGTGCCGTCGGGCAGGGTGGCGAGGGTCGAGTAGGACATGCTGCCCGCCCGGAAGGTGCGTGCCTCCGGCCAGGTCTCGCCGTCGTCGTAGCTGATGCGGACGGTGCCGTTCGACCGCGCGCTCTGCGAGGCCGCGTTCGAGAACAGCAGCACCTTGGCCTCGTCCGACCCCTGCGGCGCGTTCGGGTAGGCGCGGACGACGGAGGCGTTGTTGGCGGGGTCGGGCAGCTCCCGGTCGATCGTCACGTCGCCGTAGGTGACGCCGCCGTCGGTGGAGAAGGCGACCTTCCGGTAGCCCGAGCGGGCCGAGTCCCGGGAGTTGAGCATCACGCGGCCGTCGGACAGCTCGACCGTCTTGTTCTCGTCCATCCCGGTGCCCACGGGGGACCCGACCTGCCACGTCGCGCCGTGGTCGTCGGAGTAGACCGACACCGCCTGGAACACGCCGTCGGCGTTGATGATCGTGTACTGCTGCAGCAGGCGGCCGGCGTGCTCCCCGTACCTGAGCTGGACGCCCTGGCCGGACGCCGCAAACCGGGAACGCCAGCCGAGGTCTGCGGTGACGTCCGCGGTGATGGTGCGGTGGGTCCAGGTGCGGCCGTCGTCGGAGGACGTCGAGACGTTCGCGTGCAGCACGTCGCGGTCGTCCGGGTCGGTGCCCGGTCGGGAGCCGCCGAAGCCCTGGTCGTACGACTTGACGTGGAAGTTGAAGATGTCGCCGGTCTCGCGGTCGACGACGTAGCTGGGGTCGGAGAACCCCTCGACGGGGGCGGTCGTCCGCCCGGCGGCGACGACCTCCTGCTCATCCCACGTCGCGCCGCCGTCCGTCGAACGACGCTGCAGGACCGAGTTCGGCCCGGGCGCGTCGATCGCGGTCGGCCGGCCGTCGTACGACGCGAGGACGTCGCCCTCGGGGGTGACCGTCAGGGCGGGGATGCGGTAGTTCGGGAAGCCGCCCTCGCCGTTGGTCGCGAGCTGCTGCTCGGTGAACGTGCCGGGCCCGCCGGTCGGGTCGGCGACGTCGAAGTCGGGGGCGGGCACCGCGTGGTGGGCCGCGGCGGTGGTCGCGGGGGCGACGGTGCCCCCGAGGGCGAGGGCGAGCGCGGCGGCCGTGAGGGCGCCGGGTCTGCGGAGGTGTCCGAGCATGCCGTTCCTTCCGGTGGGGGCCCGGTGCGCGGGCCCCGTCCCGGTGCGGGCGGACGGACGGCGGCGCTGCCGGGCCAGAGAGAGGATGTCAGATGTCTGACGTCCCGAACGTAGCCGCAGGCCGGGGTGGGGTCAAGGACGGCGGGGCGGGCCCGCCCGGTCAGAGTCCCTGCCAGTCGGGCTTGGACGCGAACGTCTGGCGGTAGTAGTCCCCGAGCTGCAGCCGGGAGGCCGCCGCGTCGTCGACCAGCACCGTCGCGTGCGGGTGCAGCTGCATGACGGTGCCCGGCCACATCGCGGAGATCGGACCCTCCACGAGCTGGTGCACCGCCTCCGCCTTCTGCCGGCCCGTGGCCAGCAGCACCAGGTGCCGCGCCGCCATGATCGTGCCCAGCCCCTGCGTCAGGCAGTGCGTGGGCACCTGCTCCACGTCGTCGCCGAAGAACCGCGCGTTGTCCACCCGCGTCTGCGCCGTCAACGTCTTGATCCGCGTGCGCGACGCGAGCGAGGAACCCGGCTCGTTGAACGCGATGTGCCCGTCCGTGCCGATCCCCAGGAGCTGCAGGTCCACCCCGCCCGCGTCCGCGATCGCTGCCTCATAGGCCGCGCACGCCGCCGGGATGTCCTGCGCCAGCCCGTCCGGCCCCGACACCTGGTCCGCCGGCCACTCGACCCGCGAGGCGATCTCCGTCTCGATCACGTTGCGGTACCGCTGCGGGTGCGCCGCGTCCAGGCCCACGTACTCGTCCAGCATGAAGCCCCGGGCGTCGGCGAACGACAGCCCGTCCTCGCGGTGGCGACGCGCGAGCTCGTCGTACACCCTCAGCGGGCTCGACCCCGTCGCCAGCCCCAGCACGGTGGCCGGGTTGCGCCGCAACAACGCCTCGATCGCGTCGGCCGCCAGCACGGCCAGCTCCTCGGCGGGGGCGATCACGACCTCCATCAGAGGGTCCTCTCGTTCTCTGGGGCTTCCACGGCGACGACGTCCCCCGTCGCGGCGGATCGGTAGGGGGCGTCGATCACGGCCAGGCTCTCGCGCGCCTCGGCGATCCCGTCGTCGGGGCGCTCGCCCGCCAGGACGGCGTCCGCGACGTGGCGCAGGGAGGCCGCGGCGGCGACCTGGCCGGCGTCGGGCGCCATCGCGGCGCGACCGTCGGCCCCGATGCCGACCACGGCCACCCCGACCGGGGGAGCGCCGACGGGGGGCGGCGCGAGAGGAAGGGTCACGCCGTGGTCACCTCGAGGGCGCGGTCGATGGGGTCGTAGTGCGAGACGACGGCGGCGCGGAAGCCGTCGACGTCGCCGGCCTCGGCGGCGTCGAGCATGTGCCCGTGGGCCTGGGCGGTCTGCACCAGGTCGGAGGCGACGGAGATCCCGAGCTTCGGCACGACGGCGGTGTGCACGTCCCAGAACGCCGCCACGAGCTGACCCACCAGGGAGTTGTCGAGGCGGGCGAGCAGGCCGGTGTGGAACGCGCGGTCCTGCTTGGGGAACGTGCGGCCGTCGTCGGCGGCGTCGACCATCTCGCCCACCAGAGCGTGCAGGTCGGGGTTGGACGTGCCGGCGAGGCTCGCGACGATGCGCTCGGCCATCGCGAGGTCGAGCGCGCGACGGATCTCGACGACGTCGCGCAGCGCCCTCAGGTCGTCGCCCGGGCTGAGCACCCCGCGGAAGACGAGCGCCTCGACGAGTGCGTCGAGCGACATGTGCCCGACGAAGGTCCCGTGGCCGTGGCGGACCTCGACGATGTCGAGCGTCGCCAGCGTGCGGACCGCCTCGCGGACGCTCGAGCGCGAGACCCCGAGGCGCTCGCACAGCTCGGCCTCGGTGGGCAGCGGGTCCCCGGGCCGGAGCCCCTCGCCGAGGATGAAGTCCTTGATCCGGTCGGCGGTGGTCGTCCGCCGTGGGGGGTTCCCGTGCGCCGTCACCGGGCTGATCGTGCTGAACCACCGGTCCTGCTCCACCATCTTGACCCTTCCTCGTTGCTCGTCCTAGTGTCAGGCTACACAACATCAGACATCTGATGTCGGCTGACACGGTTGTTCGCCGACCTCACCGTCAGGAGAACCAATGAAGCTTCGCGATAGCTCTTCGTCCGGGCGGCGGCGACTCGCCGCCGTCGCCACGGGCGTCGTCGTCGCCCTCGGCCTCGCCGCCTGTTCCGGCGGTGCGGGCACCGCCGGCACCGCGACCGGACAGGCCGGGGCGTCGCAGACCGACGTCGACGAGAACGCCGTCATCAAGGCGGGCATCTCCTACGACCTCGGGGGCGGCTTCGACCCCATGACGACGACGGGCGCGGTGACCGTCGCGGCCAACTGGCACGTCATGGAGGGTCTCACCGAGATCGATCCGGCCACGCGCGAAGTGTACGCAGCGCTCGGCGCGGAGCTGCCGAAGAAGGTGGACGACACCCACTACGAGGTGAAGCTCCGCGACGGCGCGACGTTCCACAACGGCGACCCGGTGACGACGGACGACGTCGTGTACAGCTTCGAGCGCGTGCTGGACCCGAAGAACGAGTCCCTCTACGCCGACTTCATCGACTTCGTCGACTCGGTGACCGCGGTCGACGACACGACCGTCTCGATCACCACGAAGTACCCGTTCACCCTCGTGGCCGAGCGCCTGGCGACGGTCAAGGTCGTGCCGAAGACGGTCGTCGAGTCGGACTACGACGCCTTCAACGCCCTCCCGGTCGGCACCGGCCCCTACCGGCTCACCGAGGCGACCCCGGGCGACAAGATCACGTTCGAGCGGTTCGACGGCTACACCGGGCCGCGCCCGGCCCAGGCCGCCGGGATGCAGTGGGACCTGCTCTCCGACCCCGCCGCGCGCGTGACCGCGCAGAGCTCCGGCACCGTCCAGGCGATCGAGGACGTGCCGTACATCGACATCCCCACGCTCGAGGGCACCTCTCAGGTCGAGTCGGTGCAGTCCTTCGGCCTGCTGTTCATGATGTTCAACACGGACGAGAAGCCCTTCGACGACCCGCGCGTGCGCCAGGCGTTCTTCTACGCCCTGGACATGGACAAGATCATCGAGACCGGCATGCTCGGCAACGCCGAGGCCGCGACGGGCTTCCTGCCCGAGAACCACCCGAACTACCACGAGGCGTCGACGGTCTACACCTACGACCCCGAGAAGGCGAAGCAGCTGCTCGCGGACGCCGGCGTCGAGAACCTCGCGATCGACCTCACCACCACCGACACCGGCTGGGTGGGCGACGTGGCGCCCCTCATCAAGGAGGACCTCGAGGCGGTCGGCGTGAAGACGACCCTGGACGTCGGGCAGTCCGCCGGGCAGTACGCCAAGGTCGACGACGGCGGCTTCGACGTCATGGTCGCCCCCGGCGACCCGTCGGTCTTCGGCAACGACCCCGACCTGCTGATGCGCTGGTGGTACGGGACCAACGTCTGGTCGCAGTCCCGGTACCGCTGGGACGACGACCCGAAGTTCGCGGAGCTGCAGAAGCTGCTCGACCAGGCCGTGCAGGCCTCCGGCGACGAGCAGCAGGAGCTGTGGAACCGGGCGTTCGACCTGATCTCCGACGAGGTGCCGCTCTACCCGCTGTTCCACCGCAAGCTGCCCACCGCCTGGAACGCGGAGCAGCTCGCCGGCTTCCAGCCGCTGCCCGTGACCGGCCTGTCGTTCCTCGACGTCGGCTCCACCACGAGCTGACCGCGTCGGTCCTGCCGGGTCCCGAGGGGGGAGAGACGGGGGACACCACAAGCGCATCCGACCCCACCCCCCCAGCCAGAAAGGAACCCCCACGC
>NZ_JBHVSQ010000015.1:14567-45912 GCF_042885055.1 Isoptericola sp. NPDC058082
CTTGCTGTTTTGCTTGTTTCTGTTGGCGTGTTGTTCGCGGGTGGACTCCGACTTGGGGGGCGTGGTTGGTTTCTCTTGGGTTGCCCGGGCCCCCCCCCCCCGGGACCGCCGGCGAGCACTGCGACCCGACCCACGTGAACGGAACGGAACTGCCGATGTCCACGACCAGCACCGCGCCGCGGGCGCCGCACGCCCCCGGAACCGCCGGATGAGCAACGTGCTGCGGCTGATCGCGCGCCGCCTCCTCCAGCTCCCGGTGATGATCCTCGGCATCACCTTCCTCGTCTTCTTCGTCATGTCGTTCTCGCCGATCGACCCGGCCTACCTCGCCCTCGGCGAGGGCGCCTCGGCGGAGGCCCGCGACGCCTACAACGAGGCCAACGGCTACCACGACCCGCTCCTCGCCCAGTACGCCCGCTACCTGGGCGGGCTCCTCCACGGCGACCTGGGCACCTACACCGCTCGGCACCTGTCGGTGTCCGACGCCATCTCGCAGGCGCTGCCCATCACGCTGGCGCTGACCTTCATGGGCCTCGCCGTCGCGATCGTCTTCGCGTTCGCGCTCGGCATTCTGGGCGCGCTGTACCGCGACCGGTGGCCCGACCAGCTCGTCCGCGTCGTGTCGATCGTGTCGCTCGGCACCCCGTCGTTCTGGCTCGCGGTGCTGTTCATCCAGCTCTTCACGCTGCAGCTGGGCTGGTTGCCGGGCAGCGGTCCCCTGCCGGCATTCCGCGACGACCCCGCGGGGTACCTCGCCCGCATGGCCCTGCCCGCCGTCGCTCTCGCGATCCCCGTGATCGGCCAGATGACGCGCGTCATCCGCACGTCGATGGTCGAGGAGCTGGACAAGGACTACGTGCGCACCGCCGTCGGCGCCGGGCTGCCCCGCGCGGTCGTCGTCGGCCGCAACGTGCTGCGCAACGCCCTCATCACCCCCATCACGGTGCTCGGCCTGCGGGTCGGCTACCTGATCGGTGGCGCCGTGGTCATCGAGGTCATCTTCGCGCTGCCCGGCATGGGCACGCTGATCCTCGAGGGGATCACCTCCAACCAGGCCAACCTCGTGCAGGGCGTCACCCTCACGGTGGCCCTCGCCTTCGTGCTCATCAACATCGTGGTCGACCTGCTGTACGTGCTCGTCAACCCGCGGATCAGGACGGTGTGACGTGCGACGCAACCTCACAGAACGGCTCTCCGGCCCCGCGCTGCGGCTGCGCGCCCTGCCGCTGACCTCCAAGATCGCGCTCGTCGTCGTCGCCGTGGTGGCGCTCGCCGCGGTCTTCGCCCCGCTCGTCACGGTCCACGACCCGCTGGCCTCCGGCACGCCCGTGCAGCCGCCCAGCGGCGAGCACTGGTTCGGCACCGACCGGCAGGGGCGCGACATCTACTCCCGCCTGGTCTACGGCGGGCGCTACTCGCTGGTGATCGGGATCGGGGCCACCGGCGTGGCCCTCGTGGCAGCCGGCATCCTCGGCGCGATCACGGCGACCGCGCACAAGGCGGTGTCCGAGACGCTGATGCGGGTGCTCGACGTCGTCATGTCGTTCCCGGGCATCGCCCTCGCCGCCGTGTTCGTCACCGTCTTCGGCCGCTCGCTGCCCGTGCTGGTGCTCACCATCGCGTTCCTCTACACGCCGCAGCTCACCCGCGTCGTCCGGGCGAACATCCTCGACCAGTACGGCGAGGACTACGTCTCCGCGAGCCGGGTCATGGGCGCGCGCACGTCGTGGATCCTGGCCCGGCACGTGCTGCGCAACTGCATGGCACCGGTGCTGGTCTTCACCACGGTGCTGGTCGCGGACGCGATCGTGCTCGAGGCGTCGCTGTCGTTCATCCAGGCCGGCGTGGCGCCGCCGCAGCCGTCCTGGGGCAACGTGATCTCCGACGGCCGCGCGCTCGTCATGGGCGGCTACTGGTGGGCGACGTTCTTCCCCGGCCTGCTCATCATGGTCACGACGCTGGCGCTCAACGTGCTCGCCGAGGGCATGACCGACGCGATGGTCGCCGCGCCGCGGTCCGCCGCGCGCCCGGCCGCCGTGCAGGACGAGGAGACCGCGGAGGCCCACGCGGTCGAGGCCGCCGCGGGCGTCGTGGACGGTGCGACGTCGGTCGAGGACCTCGAGGTCCCGCCCGCGGGGCACGAGCCCGCCGTCCCCCTGGAGGAACGGCTCGCGGAGCTGCGGGAGGCCGAGCTCGCCCGCGCCGACCGGAGGGTCTACACCGGCGACGCCGCGCCCCTGCTCGAGGTGCGCGACCTGTCCATCCGGTTCCCCGCCCGGCACGGCGACGTCGCCGTCGTCGACGAGGTGTCGTTCGCCGTGCGCCCGGGCGAGGTGATGGGTCTCGTCGGCGAGTCCGGGTGCGGCAAGTCGATCACGTCGCTGGCGATCATGGGCCTGCTCGACCCCGCCGCGCAGCTCGACGGCCAGATCCTCTACCGGGGCCGCGACCTGCTGACCCTCAAGGGCCGCGAGCGGGCTGCGCTGCGGGGCACGGACATCGCGATGATCTACCAGGACGCGCTGAGCTCGCTCAACCCGTCCATGCTGGTCCGCGCCCAGATGAAGCAGCTCACGCGGCGGGGCGGCACCCGCACCGCCGAGGAGCTCCTCGAGCTCGTGGGCCTCGACCCGGAGCGCACGCTCAGGAGCTACCCGCACGAGCTGTCCGGCGGGCAGCGCCAGCGCGTCCTCATCGCCATGGCGCTCACCCGTGACCCGAAGCTGGTGATCGCCGACGAGCCGACGACGGCCCTCGACGTCACGGTCCAGGCCCAGGTGATCGAGCTGCTGGACGAGCTGCGCCAGAAGCTCGGCTTCGCGCTCGTCTTCGTCAGCCACGACCTGGCGCTCGTCGCCCAGATCGTGCACCGCATCACCGTGATGTACGCGGGCCAGGTCGTGGAGCAGGCGGCGACCCGCGACCTGCTCCTCGACCCGCGGCACGAGTACACGCGCGGGCTGCTCGGGTCGGTGCTGTCCATCGAGTCGCGCGCCACGCGGCTGCACCAGATCCCGGGCACCGTGCCCTCGCCGCGCGACTTCCCCGACGGCGACCGGTTCGCGCCCCGCTCCTCGCGGCCCACCGAGGGCCTCGACGTGCGCCCCGTCCTGCGGGGCGTGCCGGGCCAGGACGACCACCTGGTGGCCGTGTCGCCGGCAGGCCCCGAGCTCGTGGCGGCGGGCGCCGCCTCTCGACCCATGATCGGAGACGCGCGATGAGCGCCACCCCCACCGCGGCCGACGACGCCCCCGTCATCGAGCTGCGCGGCGTGCACGTGGTCTTCTCCTCGCGCACCGGCACGCTGTTCAAGGCCCGGCACGTGCACGCCGTCGACGACGTCTCGATCCAGGTGCGCCGCGGGCAGACCATCGGCATCGTGGGCGAGTCCGGGTCGGGCAAGTCGACGATGGCCAAGGTCCTCGTCGGGCTGCAGGCGCCCACGCGGGGCGAGATCCGCTTCCGTGGCGACGTCGTGACGCGGTACACGCACGCGGTGCGCAAGCAGCTCGGCCGCGTCGTGTCGGTCGTCTTCCAGGACCCGGCGACCGCGCTCAACGCGCGGATGACCGTCCGCGACACGCTGCGCGACCCGCTCGACGTGCACCGGATCGGCACGCCCGCCTCCCGTGACGCACGGGTGCGCGAGCTCGTGCACCTGGTCGGGCTCCCGTCGTCCGCGCTGGACGTGCTGCCCGGCCAGATGTCCGGCGGCCAGCGCCAGCGGGTGGCCATCGCCCGGGCGCTCGCCCTGGAGCCCGACGTCATCGTCGCCGACGAGCCGACGTCCGCCCTCGACGTGTCGGTGCGCGCCCAGGTGCTCAACCTGCTCGACGACCTCAAGGCGAGGCTCGGCCTCGGGATGGTCTTCATCTCCCACGACATCCAGACCGTGCGGCACGTCTCCGACGAGATCGTCGTCATGCGGAACGGCCGGGTCGTCGAGTCGGGGCCCGCGGCGCGGGTCCTGGACGACCCCCAGGAGGAGTACACGCGCACGCTCCTCGGCGCCGCGCCCGCCCTCCTGTGACGCCGGGCCCCCCGGCGCACCCCCACCACCAGCAACCCCAGTTCGGAGCAATCGTGACCCAGCACCGCTTCCACGGCATCGTGCCGCCCGTCCTCACCCCGCTCACCGCGGAGGGCGAGGTCGACGTCGCGTCCCTCGAGCGGCTCACCCGCCACCTCGTCGACGCCGGGGTGCACGGCGTCTTCGCCCTCGGCTCCACCGGCGAGGTCGCGTACCTCACCGACGACCAGCGCGACCTCGTGGTGCGGACCGTCGTGGCCGCCGCCGACGGGCGGGTGCCCGTGCTGGCCGGCGCGATCGACCTGACCACCGAGCGCGTGATCGCGCAGGCACGGCGGCTCGTCGCGGCCGGGGCGGACGCCGTCGTGGCCACCGCTCCCGTGTACGCCCTCAACGACGAGGCCGAGATCGAGGCGTCGCTGCGCCGGATCGCCGCCTCGGTCGACGTCCCCCTGTTCGCCTACGACATCCCGGTGCGCGTGCACACCAAGCTGTCCGCCGGGCTGCTGGTCCGCCTCGGCGAGGACGGCGTCCTCGCGGGCGTGAAGGACTCCTCGGGCGACGACGTCGCGTTCCGCCGCCTGGTCGCCGCCAACCGGGCCGCCGGGTCCCCGCTCGCCCTGTTCACCGGGCACGAGGTGGTGGTCGACGGGATGCTGCTGCTCGGCGCCGACGGCGTGGTGCCCGGCCTCGGGAACGTGGACGCGGCGGGCTACGTGCGGCTGTGGGACCTCGCGCGGGCCGGACAGTGGGACGACGCCCGGGCCGAGCAGGACCGCCTCGCCGCCCTCTTCGAGATCGTGTTCCAGGCGCAGGGCCGTTCCGCGGACGTCTCCGGCGTCGGCGCCTTCAAGATCGCCGCGTGCCAGCAGGGTCTGATCGACACCGAGGTCATGTCGTTCCCGCTCGGGTCCCTCGGGGACGAGGTCGCGCGGCAGGTGGGGTCGATCACCCGCGCCGCCGGGCTCCTGGCCGGCTGACCGGTCCGATGACGGTGCAGGAGACCCCCGGGGCCGGCGTGGTCGTCGGCGTCGACCTCGGCGGCACGAAGACCGCCGCGGCCGTGGTCGACGCCGCGGGCCACGCCGGGCCGGTGCGCGCCACGCCCACGCCGGCCCAGGACGGGCCCGACGCCGTGCTCGACGCGGTCGCGGCGCTCGTGGCCGACGTCGCCCGGGCGGCGGGCGAGCCGCTGCGGGCCGTGGGCGTCGGTGCGGCCGGCGTGATCGACGCCCGCCGCGGCGCGGTCGTGTCCGCGACCGAGACGTTCGCCCGCTGGCCGGGCACCGACGTCGCCGGGGGCCTGCGCCGTCGCCTCGAGCCGCTCGCCGCGGCCGCCCCGCTCGCCCTGACGGTGGAGAACGACGTCGACGCGCACGCGGCGGGCGAGGCGTGGCGCGGCGCCGCGGCGGGCGCGCGCAGCGCGCTGCTCGTGGCCGTCGGGACGGGGGTGGGCGGCGCGGTCGTGCTGGACGGCCGGCCCCTGCGCGGGGCGCACCACCTGGCCGGGGAGATGGGGCACATGCCCGTCCCCGGCGCCGACGGCCTGCGGTGCGCCTGCGGACGCCTCGGCCACCTCGAGGCCGTCGCCGCCGGCCCCGCGATCCACCGACGCTACCGGCAGCTCGGGGGAGACCCTGCCAGCGCCGACGCGCGGGACGTGGTCGCGCGCGCGGCCGCCGGCGACGGCGTCGCGGTCGGTGTGGTGCGCGCCGCGGGAGCCGCGGTCGGCCGGGCGATCGCCGGGGTCGTCACCGTCCTCGACCCCGAGGTCGTCGTGGTCGGCGGCGGGGTCGCCGGCGCCGGGGAGCTCTGGTGGTCGGCGCTGCGGGACGCGCTCCGCGCGGAGGTCGTCGACGTCCTCGCCGCCCTGCCCGTGGTGCCCGCCGCCCTCGGCCCCGACGCCGCGATCGTCGGGGCGGCGCGCGGCGCCTGGCGCGCCGTCGCTGCCCCGACCCTCAGCCCGACCGACCACCCCGGAGCCGCCTCGTGACCTCGTCCCCGACCCGCCCGCACGCCGCCGTCCTGGACGCGATGCGCGGCCGCCTCACCGTCTCCTGCCAGGCCTACCCGGGCGAGCCGCTGCGCGACCCGCGCACCACCGCCCAGATGGCGCGCGCGGTGGTGGCCGGCGGCGCCGCCGCGGTCCGCGCCCAGGGGACCGATGACGTGGCGGCCGTCGTGGCGGCCGTCGACGTGCCCGTCGTCGGGCTGTGGAAGGACGGCGGGTCCGGCGTGTTCATCACGCCCACGCTCGACCACGCGCTCGCCGTCGCGCGGGCCGGTGCGCACGTCGTCGCGCTCGACGGCACCCGGCGTCCGCGGCCCGACGGGCGCACCCTGGCGCAGACCGTCGCGGCGCTGCGGTCCGGGGCCGACGTGCTCGTCATGGCCGACTGCGGCTCGCTCGACGACGCGCGCGCGGCGCAGGACGCCGGCGTCGACCTGCTCGGCACCACCCTCGCCGGGTATACGGGGGAACGCCCCAGGACGGACGGCCCGGACCTCGAGCTGCTCGACGAGCTGCTGTCCGGCTGCGAGCTGCCGGTGGTGGTCGAGGGCCGGGTCCACACGCCCGACCAGGCGGCCGCCGCGCTGCGTCGGGGCGCCTTCAGCGTGTGCGTCGGCACCGCCATCACGCACCCCACGACGATCACCGGCTGGTTCGTCGACGCGATGCCCTGACCGCGCAGGCTCAGCCGAGGCGGGACAGGACGGCGTCGGCCAGGTCGGCGACGTCGTCCACCAGCACGACGGCGCCGGCGTCGGCGAGCTCGCCGGGCGCCGCGTACCCCCAGGTGACGCCGACGCAGCGGATGCCGTGCTCCGCGGCGCCGTGCACGTCGTGCTCGCGGTCGCCGACCATGACCGCGGGGCCGTCGGCCGGGTCCACGGGAGAGGTGCGGCCGAGCGCGGCGAGCGCCTTGGCGACGACGTCGGCCTTGGTCGACGTGCCCTCGTCGAGCGGGGCGCCGAAGACGCCGTCGACCAGCTCCGTGAGCCCGAACCGGTCGCAGATCGGCCTCGCGTAGACCTCCGGCTTCGACGTGGCGACGGCCAGGGTGCAGCCGGCGGCGCGCAGCGCGCGCAGCACGTCCGGGATCCCGTCGAACACCCGGTTGTCGTACATGCCGCCTGCCGCGAACACCTCGCGGTAGGCACGCACGGCCTCGTCCACCCGGTCGGCGGGGATGCCGTGCGCGGGGAAGGAGTCGGTGATCGGCGGGCCGACGAACGAGCGCAGCGTGGCGTCGTCCGGCACGGGCAGCCCGAGCGCGCCGTAGGCGTGGCGGATGCCCGCGACGATGCCTGGCGCGGAGTCGGTGAGCGTGCCGTCGAGGTCGAGCAGGACGAGCGGGGCGGGGGAGCGGGTCACCGCAGCAGGCTACGTGGCCGGGACCCCCGCCCGCCGGGGCGGCCGGGGGTCAGACGGCGCGGGCGTGCGCGACCAGGCGGTCGAACGCGGCGTCGAGGGCATGGTCGACCCGCTGCGCCGAGGGGTGCGCGTCGTGCCAGGCGATCTGCTCCACGGCCGCCTGGTCGTACGTGATCGTGGTGCCGAACTCGGGCACCAGGGCGCGCAGCTTGGCGCAGTCGAAGACCATCGAGTGGGCCTTGTCGCCCAGCAGGCCGGGACCGACGTCGGGCAGCACGCGCGCGATCGTCTCGGAGGCGACGTGCACGAGCTCCGGCTCGTCGACGCCCGCGGCCGCGGCGAGCCACCGGTAGACCTGGTCCCACGTCGGGGCGTGCGTGCCCATGATCTGGAAGGTGTCGCCGACGGCCCCGGGGTGGCCGAGCAGCCCCACGAACCCCACGGCGAAGTCCTCCGTGTGGGTCAGCGTCCACAGCGAGGTGCCGTCGCCGTGCACGACGACGGGCTTCCCGGCGCGCAGCCGGGCGACGTCGGTCCACCCGCCGGTGGTGGGCAGCAGCGTGCGGTCGTAGGTGTGCGACGGGCGCACGATCGTCGCGGGGAAGTCGCGGTCGCGCCAGGCGCGGACCAGCACGTCCTCGCCGGCGATCTTGTCGCGCGAGTACTGCCAGAACGGGTTGCGCAGCGGCGTGGACTCCGTGACGGGCAGGCGCTGGGGCGGAGTCTGGTACGCCGACGCGGAGGAGACGAACACGTACTGGCCGACCCGACCGGTGAAGCGCTCGACGTCGTGCGCCACGTGGTCCGGCCGGAACGCGCGGAACTGCGCGACGACGTCGAACTCACGGCCCGCCAGCGCGGCGTCGACGGCGTCGTCGTCGGTCACGTCGGCCACGAGAGTCTCGACCTCCGGCGGCAGCGGCCGCGTCGTCGACGTGCCGCGGTTGAGGACCGTGACCCGGTGCCCGAGGCCGACGGCGCGGGCGACGCTCGCGGCGCTGATGACGCCGGAGCCGCCGATGAACAGGACGTCCTGAGGGCTGCGGATGCTCATGGGTCCATCGTGCCCGTCCTCGTGGCCGACCGGACCCCGACGTGCCGCGGGTCGACGCCGTCGCCCCGGGTACATGGCCACCGCGAACACGGGGGCGCTGCGCGCCGACGAGGACCGCAACGCCGAGATCCTCGCGCGCATCCCCGCCGGCCGCTGGGCCACGCCGGAGGACATCGCCGGGGCGGTGCTGTACCTCGCCTCGCCCGCGTCGGACTACATGCACGGCGCGATCATCGCTACGTCGAGGGCGCCGGGACGGTCAGGCCGGTCGGGAGCACCCGCGGCAGGAGCTCTCGCAGCGCCGCGACGCGCTCGTCGCGGGCGGCGCCGGTCATGCGCTCGACCGGCGCGGTGATGCTGACGGCGGCGACGGGCCGGCCGGCGCGCAGCAGCGCGACGGCGACGCACGCGATGCCGGGCTCGTTCTCCTCGGTCTCGGTGGCGTACCCGCGATCCCGGGCCGCGGCGAGGGCCGCCCGGAGCGTGGCGTCGGGCGTGGGGTCGGGCTCGGCGTCCCCGGCCGGCGCGGCAGCCAGGAGCGCCCGGCCGAGCGCCGTCGTCGCGACGGGGATGCGCCGCCCGACGGCGGACCACACGCGCAGCGGGCGCTGCGGCTCCACCTTGTCGAGGTAGACGACCTCCTGCCCGGCGAGGGTGCCGAGGTGCACCAGCTCGTCGACCTCGTCGCGCAGCGCCTCCAGCGCCGGGCGCAGCAGGCCGGGCAGGTTGTCCTCGGCGAGGTACGCCGCCCCGAGGGAGAGCACCGCCGCCCCCAGGGTGTAGGCGCCGTCGGGCCGCTGGTCGGCGTACCCCCGGTGGCGCAGCGCCGCGAGCGTGCGGTGCAGCGTCGACTTGTTGGCGCCCACCTCGGCGGCGAGGTCGGCCAGCGCGACGCCGCCGGCACCCGCGCGGGCGAGCGCGTCGAGCGTGAGCAGCGCCTTGTCCACGCTGCCGAGCGGGCTGGGGGGTTGGGTCATCGGGGACGGTCCTCTATGGTGTTCCGTAGTGAACAACGTACGTTCACCATAGCGAAACGGAGTCAGGATGTCTTCCCCCTCGACCCAGGCCGGCGACGTCGTCGCCGCGCTCGGCGCCCACCGCCTCGTGCCCGTCGTCGTGGTCGACGGCGCCGAGGAGGGCGCACGCCTCGCCGACGCGCTCGTCGCCGGCGGCCTCCCCGTCGCCGAGATCACCCTGCGCACCGCCGGCGGCATCGACGCGATCCGCGCGGTCGCGCAGACCCAGCCCGAGGTCGTCGTCGGCGCGGGCACCGTGACCACCGTCGACCAGGTCGACGCCGTCGTCGACGCCGGGGCGCGCTACATCGTGTCGCCCGGGCTGTCGGCCGCCGTCGTGCGCCGCGCGCAGGAGCACGGCGTCCCGGTCCTGCCGGGCGTCGCCACGCCCAGCGAGATCATGGCCGCGCTCGACCTCGGCATCGACGTCGTCAAGCTCTTCCCCGCCTCCGTGGTCGGCGGCCCCGCCGCGATCAAGGCGTTCTCCGCGCCGTTCCCCGGCCTGCGCTTCGTGCCCACGGGCGGCGTGAGCGCCGCCAACCTCGGCGACTACCTCGGGCTCGCCCCGGTGCTCGCCGTCGGCGGGTCGTGGATGGTCGAGAAGTCGCTCGTGACCGCCGGCGACTGGGCCGAGATCACCCGCCGCACCGCCGAGGCCGTCGCCCTCGCGGCCGCCGTCTGAGCCCGCCGCCGAGCCTGCAAGGAGCACCGACACCATGACGAACCCCTCGATCACCACCCGCCCGGCCGCCGAGTGCCGGTACGACGCCGTCGCCCTCGGCGAGGTCATGCTGCGCCTCGACCCGGGCGACCGCCGCGTGCGTACCACCCGCTCCTTCGACGTCTGGGAGGGCGGCGGCGAGTACAACGTGGCCCGCGGCCTGCGCCGTGCGTTCGGGCTGCGCGGCGCGATCGTCACCGCGCTCGCGGACAACGAGGTCGGCCGCCTCGTGGAGGACTTCATGCTCACCGGCGGCCTCGACACCTCCTGGGTGCAGTGGCGCGAGTACGACGGCATCGGCCGCAGCGTGCGCAACGGCCTGAACTTCACCGAGCGCGGCTTCGGCGTGCGCGGCGCGGTGGGCGTCAGCGACCGCGGCAACACCGCGATCGCGCAGATGAAGCCCGAGGACGTGGACTGGGACGCCCTGTTCGGCTCCGGCGTGCGCTGGCTGCACACCGGCGGCATCTTCGCCGCGTTGTCCGAGTCGGCCGCCGACGTCGCCGAGGCGGCCATGACCGCGGCCAAGAAGCACGGCACGATCGTGTCGTACGACCTCAACTACCGCCCCTCCCTCTGGAAGGGCATCGGCGGCGTCGAGCGGGCGCGCGAGGTCAACCGCCGTCTCGCGCACCACGTCGACGTGATGATCGGCAACGAGGAGGACTTCACCGCCTCGCTCGGCTTCGAGGTCGAGGGCGTGGACGAGAACCTCACCGACCTCGACACCGGCGCCTTCCGCGCGATGATCGGCACCGCCGCCGAGGCGTACCCGAACTTCCAGGTCATCGCGACGACGCTGCGAGGCGTGAAGTCGGCGTCCGTCAACGACTGGGGCGCCATCGCCTGGTCGCGGGCCGAGGGCTTCGTCGAGGCCACGCACCGCGCCGACCTGGAGATCTTCGACCGCGTGGGCGGCGGCGACTCGTTCGCCTCGGGCCTCGCCTACGGGCTCCTGGAGCTCGACTCGCTGCAGCAGGCCGTGGAGTACGGCGCCGCGCACGGCGCGCTCGCCATGACCACGCCGGGTGACACGACGACGGCGACCCTCGCCGAGGTCGCCAAGCTCGCCGGCGGCGGCAGCGCGCGCGTCCAGCGCTGAGCGCGGAGCTGGTCCGAGACCCCGCGAGGTAGTCCGAGTCCTGCCGAGGTAGTCCACTACCTCGCGGTTCCTGGAACTACCTCGCGGGGTCTCGTGCTACCTCGCGGGATCTCGTGCTACCTCGGCGGGGGAGCGGTGGACTCCCGGACGACGAGGCCGGTGGCGAGGTTGACCCGCCGGGCCATCGGCGTCTCGCCACGGGCGAGGTCGAGCAGCAGCCGGGTCGCGGTGGTCGCCATCTCGAGCAGCGGCTGGCGGACCGTGGTCAGCGCGGGCGCGGTCCAGGTCGCCAGGGGCAGGTCGTCGTACCCGACGACGGACACGTCGCGCGGCACGGAGAGGCCACGCTCCTGCGCGGCCCGCAGCAGGCCGATGCCCTGCATGTCCGACCCGGCGAAGACGGCGGTCGGGCGCTCGGGCAGGTCGAGCAGCTCGCTGCCGGAGCGGTAACCGGACTCCACCTCGAAGTTGCCCGACCGCACCAGCGTGGGGTCGAAGGCGATCCCGGCCTCCTCGAGCGCGGTGCGGTACCCGTCGAGGCGCGCGCGGGCGCACAGCATGTTGCCCGGGCCCGAGATGGCGGCGATGCGCCGGTGCCCCAGCTCGAGCAGGTGCCGCGTCGCCGCGAGCCCCCCGCTCCAGTTGTCCGACCCCACCGTGGGCACGTCGGGCGGGGGCTCGCCGTCGGTGTCGATGACCACGTAGGGGATGCCGCGCGTGGTGAGGCGGGGCCGCTGCGACGAGCTGAGGCTGGCCGCGACGAGCAGCACGCCCAGCGGCGGGCGGGAGAGCGTCGTCTCGAGCCAGGTGGTCGGCGGGCGGTGCTTCCCGCCCAGCTCGGACAGGATGACGCTCACCCCGGCGGCCGCGGCGGCGTCCTCCACGCCGCGGATGATCTCCGTGGACCAGGCCGAGCCGACCCGGTGGAAGACGAGGTCCACGAGCCCCGCGCCGACCGGGGGAGCCACGGCCCGGCGGCGCCGGTAGCGGTGCCGCTCCAGCGCGGCCTCCACGCGGTCGCGGGTGGCCGGCGCGACGTCGGTCCTGCCGTTCAGCACCTTCGACACCGTGGGTGCGGACACGCCGAGCTCCCGGGCGATCTCGGCGATCGTCGGCGTCGGGCCCTGCGGGGTGGGGGTGCTCATCGTCCGTCCTGTCGTGACGCGGCGTCGCGCTCGGGCGATCGACCGCAAGTTTCGGCTCGACCGTACACGACCTCGGGCGTGCTCTGGACGTTCACAGGCGCCGTGATCAGACCGTGATCGGCCGGGTGCTTGACCACCACCGAAAGCTCCCCCTACTCTCGGCCGCAGTTGGAGAACGTTTTCAATGACGAAACTTTCGGATCGTCGGCGCGAGGTTGCGACCGGCGGACCGCACGACGACGTGACGGCTGGGGGACTCATGGCGCAGGCCGCAGGGATGGTGACGACCGTCCCGCCGATCGACGACGCACCGTCGTCACCACCACCGCGGGACGAACCACGGCGGCAAGGGCGGGCGCGCACCACGTGGCGCCAGGCGCTGCGCAAGGACTGGCGGCTGTACTCGTTCGTCGTCCTGCCGGTGCTGTTCTTCCTGATCTTCAAGTACGTGCCGATGATCGGGAACGTCATCGCGTTCCGCCGGTTCCGCCCCGGCGGCAGCCCGCTGGGCGACGAGTGGGTCGGCTTCTACTACTTCGAGATGTTCATCCACAACCAGCAGTTCTGGCAGGTGTTCTGGAACACCGTGGTGCTGGGCCTGCTGACGCTGGCGATCTGCTTCCCGCTGCCGATCATCCTCGCGCTCATGCTCAACGAGCTGCGGTCGCGCCGGTTCAAGAAGATCGTGCAGACGATCTCCTACCTGCCGCACTTCATGTCGATCGTCATCGTCGCGGGGCTCGTGCTCCAGCTCACCGCGGTGAACGGCACGGTGAACCAGGTCGTGGAGGCGTTCGGCGGCGACGCGATCGCGTTCATGCAGCAGCCCGACTGGTTCCGCACGATCTACGTGAGCTCGGAGGTCTGGCAGACCGTCGGCTGGGGCACGATCCTCTACCTCGCCGCGCTGACGACCGTCGACGACCAGCTCTACGAGGCGGCCCGCATCGACGGCGCGAACCGCTGGCAGCAGACCTGGCACATCACGCTGCCCGGCATCCGCCCCACGATGATGGTGCTGCTCATCCTCAACATCGGCTCCTTCATGGCGGTCGGGTTCGAGAAGGTCCTGCTGCTGCAGAACCCGCTGATCTACTCCACGGCGGACGTCATCTCGACGTACCTGTACCGGGTGGGCATCCAGTCGGCCCAGTTCTCCTACGGCACGGCGATCGGCCTCTTCGAGGCGCTCATCGGCCTGGTCCTCGTCCTCACCGCGAACTTCGTCTCGCGCCGCACGGTAGGAGCCTCGCTGTGGTGACCGGCATGCCCACCCCCGACCTCGCCGCCGTCCGGACCGAGGCGACGACCGTCAAGGACACGGCCGGGTACCGCACCTTCAAGGTGGCCAACGTCGTCGTGCTCCTCGTGGTGTGCGCCGTGACGCTGTACCCGTTCGTGAACCTCGTGGCGAAGGCGTTCTCGTCGGAGGGCTTCATCGCCGCCGGCGAGGTCAACCTCCTGCCGCGGGGGTTCAACGTCGAGACGTTCCAGTACGTCATGGGCGACGCGATGTTCTGGACCAACTACAAGAACACCGTCGTCTACACGGTGGTCGGCACGTTCGTGTCGATGGCGCTCACCACCCCGTACGCCTACGCGCTGAGCCGCCGCCACCTCAAGGGCCGCACGTTCTTCATCGGCATCGCGGTCTTCACGATGTTCTTCAGCGGCGGCCTGATCCCGAACTACATCCTCGTCGCCGACGTGCTGGGGATGCGGAACACCCTCTGGGCGATCGTGCTGCCCGGTGCCATCTCGGTGTTCAACCTCCTGGTCATGAAGTCGTTCTTCGAGAACTTCCCGAGCGACCTCGAGGAGGCGGCCGCGATCGACGGCCTCACGACGTACGGGATCTTCTTCCGGATCGTGCTGCCGCTGTCCAAGGCGGTGCTGGCCACGATGACGCTGTTCTACGCCGTCGGCCTGTGGAACTCGTGGTTCAACGCCTTCCTCTACCTGGACCAGAAGGAGCTGTTCCCGGTCACCGTCTACCTGCGGAACATGATCGCCGCGGCGTCGCCGGCGGCCGACCCGACGCAGGACGCCGTGCAGATCGGCGCGAACATCCAGTCCGTGACGATGCTGCTCACCGTGCTGCCGATCATCTGCTTCTACCCCTTCATCCAGAGGTACTTCGTCTCCGGCGTGATGCTCGGCTCCGTCAAGGGCTGACGGGCCGGTCATCACCCGCACTGCACGCACCACATCCCGCTCGAGAGCGACGACGCTCGTCACACGAGGAGAAGACATGAGGAACACCCGGATGCGGGCGGCCGTCGCGGCCGCGTCGCTGACGACCCTGGCCCTGACGCTGGCGGCCTGCGGCAGCGGGGGAGGCGACGACGGCGGCGACGGCGCGAGCCCGGACGCCGCCACCATCGACGCGGACCACTCCGTCGGCGCGATGGAGGACTTCGCGGCGGGCACGTCGTTCAAGGCGACGGAGCCGGTGGAGTTCTCGCTGATGTACCGCGACCACCCGGACTACGAGGTGCAGGACGACTGGTCGGTCTTCGAGCACCTCGAGGCGGACCGGAACGTCACGTTCTCCCGCACCGACGTGCCGTTGGCCGACTGGGACCAGAAGAAGGCGCTGCTCATCGGGTCGGGCGAGGCCTCGGACCTCATGCCGGTGACCTACCCCGGCCAGGAGACCCAGTTCGTCTCGGGCGGCGCGCTCCTGCCCGTGTCCGACTACCTCGAGTACATGCCGAACTTCGCGCAGAAGGTCGAGGACTGGGGCCTCCAGGACGAGATCGACAACCTGCGCCAGGACGACGGCAAGTACTACATCCTGCCGGGTCTGCGGGAGATCCCCGACGTGCAGTACACGGTCATGATCAACGACGACATGTGGAAGAAGGCCGGGGTCACCGAGGACCCGGCCACCTGGGACGAGTTCACCGAGGACCTGGCGAAGGTCAAGGAGGCGAACCCCGGTCTCGACTACGCCTTCTCCGACCGCTGGACGGACGTCAGCACGCTCGGCGCGCTGCTCAACGTCATGGGTCCGAACTACGGCGCCGCGGGCGGGTGGGGCTACAACAACACCTGGTTCGACCAGGACTCCGGCGAGTACGTCTTCAACGGCACGAGCGACGCGTACAAGCAGCTCCTGGAGACGGTGCACGGGTGGGTCGACGCGGGCGTCATGGACCCGGAGATCACCCAGTCCGACGACCAGGCCCGCCAGAAGTTCGTGTCCGGCAAGTCCGCCGCCGTGTCCAGCAACACCCAGGAGATCACGGCGTACCGCACGGCGATCAAGGACGGCGGCAAGGACATCACCACCCGCCTGCTCACCATCCCGGGCGGCCCGGCGGGCAGCAACCTCGCCGCGAGCCAGCTCTCCAGCGGCCTGATGATCTCCAGCAAGGCGGCGGAGCAGCCGTACTTCAAGGCGCTGCTGCAGTACGTCGACTGGCAGTACTACTCGGACGAGGGCATCGAGTTCGCCCAGTGGGGCGTGGACGGCGAGACGTACTCGAAGGGCTCGGACGGCACCCGTGAGCTGAACGAGGACATCAGCTGGAACGCGATCAACGCGGGCGCGCCGAAGAAGCTCAACACCGACTTCGGCTACAGCAACGGCGTGTTCCTCCTGGCGAACGGCTCCACGCAGGACCTGCTCGAGTCCGTGATGTCGGACGAGGTCAAGGAGTGGACCCGGTCCGTGCTCGACGCCAAGGAGGTGCTGCCGGTGGCCCCGGCGCCCCGCCTCAACGAGATGGAGCTCGAGCAGAACTCGCTGCTCGACACGCAGCTCAAGGACGCCGTCCAGTCCGCGACCGCCGGGTTCATCACCGGCCAGCGCTCGCTCGACGAGTGGGACGCGTACGTCGCCGAGATCGAGGGGCTGGGCGCCACGCAGCTCGTCGAGACCGTCAACACCGCCTTGGCGCGCCAGGAGGGCTGAGCCCTGACCACCGTCGTCGTCCCCGACGCACCCGCCGCCACGCTCTCCGAGGCGTGGCGGCGGTGCGTCGGCACCGGCCGCCTCAACCTCGCGCTGCGTCAGGACTACCAGGACTCGCTCGCGGTGGTGCAGCGGGAGATCGGGTTCCGCTACGTGCGGGGCCACGGCCTGCTGTCCGACGACGTCGGGATCCACCGCCCCTTCGACGCGGCGG
This sequence comes from Isoptericola sp. NPDC058082, assembly GCF_042885055.1. NCBI lineage: Bacteria > Bacillati > Actinomycetota > Actinomycetes > Micrococcales > Promicromonosporaceae > Isoptericola > Isoptericola sp. NPDC058082. The sequence goes on from NZ_JBHVSQ010000015.1 coordinate 31,145, forward strand.
GCCACCGTGGCACGCGGTACGCGTTCACGTACGCCGACCAGGTGCTCGACGCGTGGCTCGCGCAGGGCATCCGGCCGTTCCTCGAGCTCGGGTTCATGCCGTCGGCGCTCGCGTCGGGGGAGCAGACCGTGTTCTGGTGGAAGGGCAACGTGACGCCGCCGCGCGACCATCGCGAGTGGGCGGCCCTCGTCCAGGCGGTGGTGCGGCACGCGATCGACCGCTACGGCCTCGAGGAGGTGCGGCGGTGGCCGGTCGAGGTGTGGAACGAGCCGAACCTGGCGCAGTTCTGGGAGGGCGCGTCGCAGGAGGCGTACTTCCGGCTCTACGAGGTCACCGCGGCCGCGGTGAAGGAGGTCGACGCCGACCTGCAGGTGGGTGGGCCGGCGATCTCGCCCGGCGCGGACGAGTGGTGGGCGCCGTTCGCGGAGTTCGTCGAGCGGCGGGACGTGCCGGTGGACTTCGTGTCCTTCCACGCCTACACCACCGGGCCCGCCCAGCACGTGCCGTTCGGCACCTACCAGACGCTGCGGCACCCGCGGGACCTGCTGGACCAGTTCGCCGTCCCGGCGAAGCTGCTGGCGGGCACCCGCCTGGAGGGGCTGCCCGCCCACGTCACCGAGTTCAGCACCAGCTACCGGCCGGACAACCCGGTGCACGACACCGCCTACCAGGCGGCGTCGCTGGCGCCCGTGCTCTCCGAGGGCGGCGACCTGGTCGACTCCTTCTCCTACTGGACGTTCTGCGACGTCTTCGAGGAGGAGAACGTCCCGACCTCGGTCTTCCACGGCGGCTTCGGGATGCTCGGGCACCGGCAGCTGCGCAAGCCGGTGTTCCACCTCTACGCCTTCATGGCGCGGATGGGCCCCGAGGTGCTGCACCGGGGCCTGGACCACCTGGTGACGCGCGACGACGGAGGCCGGGTGACGGTGCTGGCCTGGCAGCCCGTGGGCGGCACCGCCGACGCCGAGGAGCCGGACCGGCACGAGCTGCGGCTGAGCGTCCCGGTCGGCGACGCCGCGACGCGGCGGGCGTCGGTGCACCGCTCGCGCGTGAACGACGACGAGGGCAACGCGTTCAGCGCGTGGCGCCACCTGGGCCGCCCGGCGTCCCCGACGTCGCGGCAGCTCGACCTGCTGCACGAGGCGTCGGTGCCGGGTCGCTCGCACACATCGCTCGAGGTGTCGGGCGGCCGGGTCGACCTGGCGCTCACGCTCGCCCGGCACGAGGTCACGCTGGTGGAGATCGACCCGGTGCGCGACGAGACGCCGCCCTGGCTCGACGACGCGCGCATCCTCGGTCGCGGGCCGGGCCAGGACGGCGGGGCGTCCTGATGGCGGCCGCGGCGCCCCGCGACTTCGGGGACGGCGTGCTGGGCCGGATCACGGCGCGCGTCTACTGGTACCTCGTCGTGGGGGTGCTCGTCGCCCTCGGCTGCGGGCCGACGCTGGTGCTGCTCACGCTCCTGGACCGGTCCTCGGGCAACGCGCTGCTGGTGCCGCTCTGCCTCGCGCCCGCGGCCCCGTTCCTCGCCGCGGGGATCTTCGCGCTGCACGCGCGAGCTGGCACCGACGAGCCCGTGCCGGGCAGCACCTTCGTGCGCGGCCTGCGGCTGGGCTGGCTCGACGCGCTGCGGCTGTGGGTGCCGGCGACGGCGGTGCTCGGCGTCGTCCTGACGTCCGTCGTGCACCGCGAGGCCGCCGGGATCTCCGTGGCCTACGCCGTCGTGCTGGGTGCCGTGGGCCTCGCCGTGCTGCTCTGGGCGGTGCAGGCGCTGGTCCTCGTGTCCCTGTTCTCCTTCCGCGCCCGCGACGTGGCCCGGCTGTCCGTCTACTACCTCGGCCGGCGGCCGTCCGTGACCGTCGGTCTGCTCGCGCTCGTCGTCGTGGCGGGCGGCGTGGCGTGGGTGGCGGGCGAGCTGGCGCTCGCCCTCGTCGCCGCCGCGTGGCTCGCCTTCCTGCTGCGCGTCGCGCAGCCCGTGCTGGACGACGTCCGCGCACGCTTCGTCGCCTGACCCGCACCACCGACCTCCGGAGGAAACGTCGTCATGTCCGCCCACCTGCCCGCCGGCCGCAAGGTCCGCTACGGCGGCGACTACAACCCCGAGCAGTGGCCGCGGGAGGTGTGGGAGGCCGACCACGCCGCGTTCGACCTGGCGTCGATCGACACCGTGACGCTCAACGTCTTCTCCTGGGCGACGCTGCAGCCCGACGAGGACACCTACGACTTCGCGCTGCTCGACGCGATCGTCGAGCGCGCCGTGGCCGCGGGCCGCGACGTCGTGCTCGCGACGTCGACCGGGGCGCTGCCGCCGTGGCTCGCCCACCGCCACCCCGAGGTGGAGCGCACCGACTTCCAGGGCCGGCGGCACGTGTACGGGCAGCGGCACAACGCGTGTCCCAGCTCGCCGGTGTACCGGCGGCTGTCGGCCGAGCTCGCGGGGCGCCTCGCCGAGCGCTACGCGGGCACGCCCGGCCTGGTCGCGTGGCACGTGGGCAACGAGTACGGCGGGTTCGACGGCGGCTGCTGGTGCGACCTGTGCGCCGCGGGCTTCCGCGAGTGGCTGCGCGCGCGGTACGGCACGCTGGAGCGCCTGAACGACGCCTGGAACGCGGCGTTCTGGTCGCACACGTTCAGCGACTGGGAGCAGGTCGTGCCGCCGAACATGCTCAGCGAGCACTGGCGCGGGCCGGACCACACGGCCTTCCAGGGCATCACGCTCGACTACCGGCGGTTCATGTCGGACGCGATGCTCGCGAACTACCGCGACGAGAAGGAGCGCATCCGCGCGCACGACGCGACCACCCCCGTGACGACCAACTTCATGGGCATGTTCCGGCCGATCGACTACCACCGTTGGGCCGACGACCTGGACTTCGCCTCCTGGGACAACTACCCGCCCGGCCAGCGCGAGCACGCGCGGATGGCGCTGGCCCACGACGTCGTGCGCGGGCTCAAGGACGGCGCCCCGTTCTGGGTCATGGAGCAGACGCCGACCATCACCGCCTCGCGCGACGTCAACCCGGTCAAGCGGCCGGGCGTGCTGCGGCTCTGGTCGTGGCAGGCCGTGGCGCACGGCGCGGACGCCGTCCTGTACTTCCAGATGCGGCAGTCGAAGGGGGCGTGCGAGAAGTACCACGGCGCCGTCCTCGACCACGCCGGCCGCACCGACACCCGCGCGTTCCGGGAGGTCGCGGCCCTCGGCGCCGAGCTCGACGCGCTGGGCGACGCCGTCCTCGGGGCTCGCACCCCCGCCCGCGTGGCCCTGCTCTTCGACTGGGACTCGTGGTGGGCCGCGGAGATGACCGACGGCTTCAACCGGCACGCGCGCTACGTCGACACGGTGCTCGCCTACTACCGCGCGCTGTGGCAGGCGGGGGCGCAGGTCGACGTCGTCCCGGTCACCGCGGACCTGTCCCGCTACGACGTCGTGCTCGCGCCCATGCTGCACGTGCTCAAGGGCGACGTCGCCGACCGCCTGGAGGGCGTCGTCGCGCGCGGGGGCTCCGTGCTCGCGTCGTACTGGTCCGGTCGCGCCGACGTGGACGCGAACGCCTTCCTCATGGACGCCCCCGGGCCGCTCGGTCGGCTGTTCGGCCTGCGCGTCGAGGAGACCGACTCCGCCGAGCCGGGCGTCACCAACCCCGTCACCCTCAAGGACGGCGCGGGCGACGGCGCGGGCGACGGCGCCGTCGCGGCCGCCTCGCTCGTCTTCGAGGTGCTCGTGCCCGAGGGCGCGGAGGTCGTCGGCACCTACGGCGCGGAGTTCTACGCCGGGACGCCGGCGGTCACGCGCCACCGCCCCGGAGGCCACGACGGCGGGGAGGACGGCGGCGAGGCCTGGTACGTCGCGACGGCGCTCGACGACGCGGGCGTCGCCTGGGTGGTCCGCCGCGTGCTCGGCCGGCACGGCCTCGTCGGCCCGTACGCCGACACCGACGACGTCGAGCTGGCGGTCCGCGAGGGCGCCGACGGCGCGCGGACGGCGTTCGTGCTCAACCACCGGTCCGACGCCGTCGACGTCGCGGCCCACGCCTCGGGGACCGACCTGCTCACCGGCCGCGCCGTCGTCGCGGGGGAGACCCTGCACCTCGAACCGACCGACGTCGTCGTCCTCCGTGAGGACCCGCCGAGGTAGTGCGCGCGCCCGCGAGGTAGTCCAGTGACTACCTCGCGGGCGCGCGGACTACCTCGCGGGTGGCGGTGCTACCTCGCGACGGTGCCGGTGACCGTGTCGCCGCTGCGCGTCACGGTGTACTCCACCGTGTCGCCGCTCCAGAAGTGGAACGTCAGCGAGACGGGCTCGCCGTCGCGCAGGGTGGCGAGGTAGGCCGGGCGCAGCAGGACGGCGCCGGCCTCCTCGTCCGGGGCGAACGACGCGTCGAACTCCTGGAACGGCGTCCAGCTCTGCGGGCCGGCGCCGCTGCCGTCGGCGTAGACCGAGGCCATGGTGGCCAGCCGGTCGCCGCGGAACCGCGCCGGGATCGACACGCCGCCGGCCACCGTTCCCGTCGCGTCCGCGAGCACGGGGGTGTCGGCCGCGATCACGTGGATCCGCCACGGCACCCCTGCCGAGAAGCGCGCCTCGATCGTGGCGTGCGCGCCGGGCGACGCGTCGCCGATCAGGCGTTCCAGGTACGCGGCCGAGAACGTCACCTCGTCGCCCGCGACGGCGGCGTCCGCGGCCGCGACCGGCTCGCCGTCGAGGAACAGCCCCTCGAGCCGGGTGCCGTGCGGCTCGAGCGTGACGGTCTGCGCGCCCACGTCGCCCGGGCGCACGAAGACCTGGTCCGTGGACGCGGTGCCCGACCGCGTGGTCCAGCTCGACGAGACCTGCGCCCACAGCTCGGGGTCGCTCCACGTGAAGCCGGTGCGGTCGAGGTGCTGCCCGTTGTCCCAGAGCATGGTCGTGACGCCGGCGTCGCGGGCCTGGTGGCCGAGCTCCTCGAAGAACTTCAGCTTCTCGCCCTGCTCGATGGTGCCCGTGTGCCGGTCGAAGCCGAGCAGCCCGTACTCGCCGAGGACCACCGGGATCCCCTGGTCGACGAACGTGCTCCGCACGCGGTCGAACGTCCCCGTCATGTCCGCCAGGGCGACGTCGTCGAAGCGGGTGCCGCCCGCGACGTTCACGCTGAACGGCCAGTAGCCGTAGTAGTGGACCGTGGCGGCCAGCTGCGGGTCGTCGAGCTCGGCGATGGTGCCGGCGAGGGCGTCGAGCCGCTCCTGGCCGGCGTTGGTGTGCAGGGTGGGCAGCACGAGCACCCGGTCGGCGTTGCCGCCGCCGGACGCCCGGACCACCTCGTGGAACACGGTGTTGAGGTCGTCGAGCAGGACGTCGCCCTGCGCGTCGTCGACGTCCGCGAACTGCGGCTCGTTGAGGCTCTCGAACAGCAGCTCGGCCGGGTGGTCGCGGAAGCGGTCGGCGAGCTGCTCCCACGTGGCCCGGAAGCGGTCACGCACGCCGTCCGGGTCCGAGGACATCGCGTTCGCCCAGATCCACGAGTCGTGGTGGAGGTCGAGCAGCACGTACAGGTCCTCGGCCAGCGCCTGGTCGACGACCTCCTCGACCCGGTCCAGATAGTCCGTCTCGATCGTGTAGTCCGGGGCGCCGCCCTGGTGGTCGTCCCAGGTGACCGGGACGCGGATGCTGCGGAACCCCTCGTCCTTGACGGCGGCGAGCAGCTCCGGCGTGACGCGCGGGTTGCCCCAGGCGGTCTCGTCCGGCCACACGGAGTCGAGCGAGTTGCCGAGGTTCCAGCCAGGCTGCATCGCGGCCACCGTCTCGGCCGCGCCGGCGGCGCGGTGCGGGTGCGCCGGGTGCCCGGGGCGCCCGGGGTGCGTCGGATGCGCCGGGTGCCCGGGGTGCTGCGGGTGCGCCGGTGCGGCGCCGGCCGGGGCGGCGAGCCCGGCGGCGAGCGCCAGGCCTGCCGCGAGGGCGGTGAGCGTCGTCCTGAGCGGTCGTTTCACGATGGTGTGCCCTTCGTCGCGCACGGGTGATGGACGTCGTGCCTCCGACCGGCAGGACCGGCGTCGGCGCCGGGCTCTGCATGTCGAAGCGCTTCGACACCTTGGCGAGCCCGACGCCGTCCTGTCAAGGCCCTGAAACGTTACGGATCTCCCGTCGCGCCACCCGTCACACCACCCGGCGGTAGGCCACCACGGCGGCGGTGCCGAAGACGGCGAGGAACGCCGCGCTCCACAGCAGGGTCGCGGTCGCCGGCCCGGCGACCGGGCCGTCGAGCAGCAGGCCCTGGCTGGCCTCGATCGCCCGGCTCACCGGGTTCACCTCGGCCCAGGCCTGCAGCCAGCCCGGCATCGTCTCGACCGGCGCGGCCATTCCCGTGCCGAACACGAGCGGGAACGGCAGCAGGAACCCCACCGTCGACACCATGATCTCGTCGCGCAGCAGCACCGCCACGAGCACGGTGAGCCAGCACAGGGAGAAGCCGAGGACGATCGCGAGCCCGCACGCGGCCAGGGCGGGCAGCAGCCCCGTCTCGACCCGGAAGCCGAGCGCGTACCCGACGCCGAACAGCACGGCGAGCGCGATGACGTACCGGACGGCGTCGGCGAGGACCGAGCCCAGCAGCATCGCGGCGCGCGGCACGGGCATGCTGCGGAACCGGTCGAAGACGCCCTTCTTCATGTCCTGCACGATGCTGAGCCCGGTCGCGACCTGCCCCGTGAGCACCGTGGTGAGCACGAGGATGCCGGGGAACAGGTACTGGAGGTACTCGTGCGTGGACCCGGCGACCGCCCCGCCGAACAGGTAGACGAACAGGACGAGGAACACGACGGGCAGGATCACCGCGTCGACCAGCTCGCCGGGGTTGCGCCGGGTCTTGACGAGAGCACGCTGCGCCAGGATCAGGCCGTGGCGGGCGAGCGGCCAGCGGCGCGGGGGCGTCGTCGTGCCCCGGCGGTGCGGTGCGGTGCCGGTGGCGACGGTCGTCGTGGTGGCGGTCATGATTCCTCCCTCGGGGTGGTGCGGTGGCCGTCGGTCAGGGCGAAGAAGACCTCGTCGAGGCCCGGGAGGCGGAGCGCCAGCTCGGTGACCGCGACGTCCGCGTCCTCGAGCCCGCGCACGACGGCGGAGAACGCGCGCTCGTCGTCGACGGACGCGGTGACCACGCCCCCGCGCGGCGGGGCGACGTCCTCCCCGGTCACGCGCGCGACGACGCCCGCCGCGGTCGCGACCCGGTCCGGGTCGCGCGGCCGCACGATCACCGTCTGCCCGCCGACCTGCTGCTTCAGGCCCGCCGGGGTGTCGTGGGCGATGACGCGGCCGCCGTCGATCACGGTGATCTCGTCGGCCAGGGCGTCGGCCTCCTCGAGGTACTGCGTGGTGAGCAGCACGGTGGTGCCGTCGTCGGCGAGCGACCGGATGGTCTGCCACAGCTCCTCCCGCTTGCCCGGGTCGAGGCCGGTCGTGGGCTCGTCGAGGAACAGGACGCTCGGCGAGCCGACGAGGCTGGCGGCCAGGTCGAGGCGGCGGCGCATCCCGCCGGAGTAGGTGGACGCGCGCCTGCCGCCCGCGTCGGTGAGCCCGAACCGGTCCAGCAGCCGCGCGGCCCGGACGCGGGCCTCGGCCGTCGGCAGGTCGAGCAGGCGACCGAACAGGACGAGGTTCTCCGCGCCGGTGAGGTCCTCGTCCACCGTCGCGTACTGGCCGGTGAGGCCGATGCGGCGGCGCACCTCGACGGGGTCGCGGCCCACGTCCAGCCCGTCGACCACCGCCCGGCCGGCGTCGGCCCGCAGCAGCGTCGCCAGCACGCGGATGGCGGTGGTCTTGCCCGCCCCGTTGGGGCCCAGGACGCCGAGCACCGTGCCGCGCTCGGCGCGCAGGTCGACGCCGTCGAGCGCCGTCGTCGGGCCGAACGCCTTGACGAGACCCTCGGCCTCGAACGCGGCGCTCACGACGCCGCCCCTGGCCCGGGCGCACCGGCGGGCGCACCGGCGGGCGCACCGTCCAGGTGGCGCCCGAACAGACCGCCCGGGTCGTAGGACCGCTTGACCGCGCGCAGCCGGGCGAGCGTCGCGGGCGGGTACGCGGCGTGCAGGTCGGCCGCGGTGTCCGTGCCCTGGAAGTTCACGTACGCGCCCGTGCCGTGGGCGGCGACGCCGCGCCAGCCGGCGAGGGCGTCCTCGACGTCGGCGTCGGACGCGTCCTGGGGGACGACGGTGCCGCCCACCACCAACGCCTCCGCGTCGCGGTGGGCGAACGCGGTCGCGTCGGGCAGCACGCGGGAGAACGCGCCGCCGAGGGCGCGCAGCGCGAGCGCCACCGGCCGGTCGCCCGCGGACGCCGCGGCCACCGCCGCGACGACGTCGTCGTCCAGCCGCGGCACCAGCACGTTGCGGCCGACGAGGCGCAGGCCCGGTGGGTGGTGGCCGCCCTCGGCGAGGACGTCGGCGTACGGCACGGTCGCGACCGTGTCGCTCAGCACCGTGCCGAGGCGCCGCAGCGGCTCGACCGCCCGCTCGGCCGCCGCCGCGTCGTCGTGCGACGCGCAGACCAGGACCGACGCGGACGCCGGGCGGTCGCTCACGGGCGGCGCCAGCACCAGCGTGCTGCTCAGCTCCTCGTCCGCTTCGCGCAGCACGTCGCGCCAGCCCGCGACGAGGCGGGCGGGGTCGTCGAGGGCGAGGCCGATCGCGCCGTAGCGGACGTCGCCCACCCGGGCGGCGACGAGGTCGACGCCCGTCACGACGCCGAAGCCCCCGCCCCCGCCGCGCAGCGCCCAGAACAGGCCGGCGTGCGAGTTCCTGCTCACGACCACCGTCCGGCCGTCGGCGAGCACCACCCGGGCCCCGACCAGGGCGTCGACGGTCAGGCCGTGCCGGCGCACCATCCACCCGACGCCGCCGCCGAGCGTCAGCCCGCCCACGCCGACGCTCGCGGTGTCGCCGGAGGAGATCGCCAGTCCGTGCGGCGCGAGCGCCGCCGCGACCCGGCCCCACGTGGCGCCGGCGCCCACCCGCACCAGCCGGTGGTGCGCGTCCACGACCTCGACCGCGTCCAGGTGGCGCAGGTCCACCACGAGGCCGCCGTCGTTGGTGGCGCGGCCGGTGAGGCCGTGCCCGCCCGAGCGGACCGACAGGGGCAGCCCCTCGCGGGCCGCGTACGCCACGGCGGCCGCCACCTCCGCCTCGTCGCGGGGCCGCGTGACCAGCGCGGGGGAGCCGGTGGCGAAGACGGTGCGTCGTGCCTCCTCGTAGCCGTCGTCGCCGGGGACGACGACGTCGCCCAGCCCGGCGGGGGTGCGCCCGCGTGCCTGGACGCTCGGTGCCTGGACGCTCGGTGCCTGGACGCTCGGTACCTGGATGCGGGGTGCCTGGATGCTCATGGCGGTGCTCCTCGGGTCGGTCGTGCGGGGGTGTCCGTCCTGCGTCGTTCCGTGGTCCCGATCCTTCGCGGCGAGGTGTCGTCGCGCGTCCGCCCGTCGGCGACACCTGCGGCTACCGGTCCGGTCGGCGACGGGGCGTCGTCGTACCGCGGGCGGAGTACGCGCAGGGTGCTCCCCGCGCCGGATGCGGCGGCTCCGCGGCCGCACCTACGCTGCCGGGATGGGAACGGGACGGGCACGGGAGCGGATCCTCGCGGCGGGCTGGCTGGTCTCCCTCGGCGTCGCCGGCGTCGCGGTGCTGCAGTGGCGCGCGTACGTGCGCGAGGTGGAGCAGCGGGCCGAGGACGCCGAGCGCACGCGCGACGAGGTGGCACGGCGTCGTGCCGTCGAGGAGCGGCTGCGCATCGCGCGCGAGCTGCACGACTCCCTGACCCACAGCATCTCCGTGATCAAGGTGCAGGCGGGCGTGGCCGCCCACCTCGCGCGCAAGCGGGGCGAGGAGCCGCCGCCCGCGCTGCTGGCGATCCAGGAGGCGAGCACCGACGCGGCTCGCGAGCTGCGCTCGACCCTCGACGTGCTGCGCCGCGACGGCGAGCCGAACGGGAACGGGATCGACCGGCTCGAGGCCCTCGTCGAGCGCGCGGAGGCCGCGGGGGTGCCCACCACCGTCCGGCTCCTCGGCGTCCGGCGCGCGCTGCCGGCCGAGACCGACCAGGCCGCCTACCGCGTCGTGCAGGAGGCGCTCACCAACGTCGCCCGGCACGGCGGGGCCGCCGCGGCCGCGACCGTGCGCGTGGCGTTCGCGGCCCGCGAGCTCACCCTGCAGGTCGACGACGACGGCCGCGGCGCACCCGGCGAGCCGGAGCCCGGGCACGGGCTGACGGGGATGCGCGAGCGCGTCGCCGCCCTCGGCGGGACGCTCCATGCCGGGCCGGGGACCGGCGGCGGGTTCTCGGTGCGCGTCACGCTGCCGTTGCCGGCGGGGCGGGCACGGCCGGGGGCCCCGGACGACGCGCGGGCCGCGGACGAGCCGGCGGCCCGCGGGTGATCCGCGTCGGCCTCGTCGACGACCAGGCCCTCATCCGCTCCGGCATCCGGGCGCTGCTCGACGCGGAGGACGACGTCGAGGTGGTCGCCGAGGGTGCCAACGGGGAGGACGGCGTCCGCCTGGCGCGCGAGCTGCGGCCCGACGTCGTGCTCATGGACGTCCAGATGCCCGGGCTGGACGGCATCGCCGCCACCCGGCAGATCGCCGCCGACGACGCGCTGGCGGGCGTGCACGTCGTCGTGCTGACGAACTACGGCATCGACGAGTACGTGTTCGAGGCGCTGCGGGCCGGGGCGAGCGGGTTCGTCGTGAAGGACACCGAGCCCGCCGACCTCGTCGAGGCCGTGCGCGCCGCCGTGCGGGGCGACGCGCTGCTGTCCCCGGCCATCACGCGCCGGCTGATCAGCGAGTTCGTCGCGCGCCCACCGGACGCGATCGCCGCGGACGGTCTCGGTCTGCTCACGCCGCGCGAGCGCGAGGTGGTGGCGCTCGTCGCGCACGGGCTGTCCAACGACGAGATCGCCGCGCGGATGGTGCTCAGCCCGCTGACCGCGAAGACGCACGTCAGCCGCGCGATGACCAAGCTCGGCGCCCGCGACCGCGCCCAGCTGGTCGTGTTCGCCTACGAGTCCGGCATCGTCTCCCCGCGCTCCCGCCCGGCCGACCGCGCGTAGCCCCGGTCGTCCCTCACGTCGCGGCGCTCTCGCGGCGGGCGTCGTGCTCCTCGCGCCGGGAGGCGACGTCGTCCATGTGGTTCTGGGCCCACGCCCTGAGCAGGCGGGTCGTGCCGTGCAGGGACGCGCCGAGGTCGGTGAGCTCGTAGGAGACCGTGACGGGGACCGTCGGCACCACGGTGCGCGTCACCAGGCCGTCACGTTCGAGGGAGCGCAGGGTCTGCGTGAGCATCTTCTGGCTGACGCCGGCGATGAGGCGCGCCAGCTCGGAGTAGCGCATGGCGCGCGGCTCGCCGGTGCCGCCCGCGCCGTCGCCGCCGAGCGCGCACAGGACGAGCACCACCCACTTGTCGGAGAGCCGGTCGAGCAGCTCCCGGCTGGGGCACGCCGCCAGGAACGCGTCGTACTCGACCTTCGCCCGGGCACGCCGCTCGGCCGCCGGCATCGTCGTCATCCTTCGTCTCCCTCACCGGTTGCCGTCACTGCCGTCACTCTGGGGTGCAACGCACTCTCAGGTGCCTACTTCCTCACAGAGAGCATGGCACCAAGACTGGTGCCCCGGTGCGCGGCACGCCACCGACCCCTGACGAGAGGCATCCTCATGACCACCACGACCAGCACGGCCCCCGGCGGCACCTGGACCCTCGGCGACCGCACGGTCTCCAGGGTCGGGTACGGCGTTATGCAGCTCGCCGGCCCCGGCGTCATGGGGCCGCCGCGCGACCACGACGAGGCGGTCACGGTGCTGCGCGAGGCCGTCGCCCTCGGCGTGACGCACCTCGACACGAGCGACGCCTACGGCCCGCGCGTCACCAACCGGCTGATCCGCGAGGCGCTCCACCCGTACCCCGCGGACCTGCTGGTCGCCACCAAGGTCGGGGCGCGTCGCGACGCCGTGGGGGGCTGGCCCACGGCGCGGCGCCCGGAGGAGCTGCGCGCCCAGGTCCGGGGAAACCTCGAGAGCCTCGGCGTCGACACGCTCGACCTGGTGTACCTGCGCATGGGCGACGCGGCCGGCCCGCGTGCCGGCTCCGTCGCCGAGGCGTTCGAGACGCTCGCGGAGCTCCAGCAGGAGGGCCTGGTCCGGCACCTCGGCGTCAGCAACGTCACCGCCGAGCAGGTGGCCGAGGCGCGGACGATCGCACCGGTCGTGGGCGTGCAGAACAGGTACAACCTCGCGCACCGCGACGACGACGAGCTCGTCGTCCGGCTCGCGGAGGACGGCATCGCGTTCGTCCCGTACTTCCCCCTCGGCGGGTTCACCCCGCTGCAGTCGGAGACGCTCGCCAGGGTCGCCGCCGCGGCAGGCGCGACGCCGTCCGGCGTGGCCCTCGCCTGGCTCCTGCAGCGGTCCCCGAACGTGCTGGTGATCCCCGGGACGTCGCGGGTGGCGCACCTGCGCGAGAACGTCGCCGGCGCTCGCCTGCGGCTGACCGGGAAGCAGCTGGCCGACCTCGACACGGTGGGCCGCTGACCACGCCCGGGCCCGGGCCTGTCTAGGCTCGACGGGTGCCGGAACCGCGTCAGCGCCGTGTCGCCGTCCTCGTGCTGGAGGGCGCGAAGCCCCTCGACGTCGGCATCCCGGCGCAGGTCTTCACGACGCGGCCGAGCATGCCCTACGAGGTGCGGGCCTGCGCCGCGGCGCCCGGGCTCGTCGCCGGCGGGGACGGCCTCTCCTACCACCTGGACCACGGGCTCGAGGCGCTGGCCTGGGCCGACGTCGTGTTCCTCCCCGGCTACCGCCACCCGGACCGCGACGACCCGCCGCCCGCCGTCGTGGACGCGCTCCGCGCCGCGCACGATCGCGGCGCCCGGCTGGCCGCGATCTCGACCGGAGCGTTCGCGCTCGCCGCGACCGGCCTGCTCGACGGCCGTCGCGCCACCACGCACTGGCACTACACGCGCGCGCTGGCGGCCAAGCACCCGCGGGTGCGGGTGGACGAGAACGTGCTGTTCGTCGACGAGGGCAGCGTGCTCACGTCGGCGGGAGCCGCCTCGGGCATCGACCTGTGCCTGCACGTGCTGCGCGGCGACCTGGGCGTCGCGGCGTCGAACCACGCCGCCCGCCGCCTGGTCGCGGCGCCGTACCGCAGCGGCGGCCAGGCCCAGTACGTGCCGCGCAGCGTGCCCGAGCCGCTCGGGGAGCGGTTCGCGGCCACCCGGGAGTGGGTGCTGCACCACCTGACCGACGACCTCACGCTCGAGGACCTGGCCCGGCACGCGGCCGTCTCGCCGCGCACCTTCTCGCGGCGGTTCGGCGACGACACCGGGTACACGCCGATGGCCTGGGTGCTGCGTGCCCGCATCGACGTCGCCCGCGAGCTGCTGGAGCGCTCGGAGCGCAGCGTCGAGCAGGTCGCCGCCGACGTCGGGCTCGGGACGGGCGCGAACCTCCGCGCGCACTTCCGGCGGATCCTCGGCACGACGCCCAGCGAGTACCGGCGCACGTTCGCGCGCGGGGAGTGAGGCTCCGGGCCGGAGAGCGGAGACCCGGCCTGGCGAGATCCTTGCGGACCGTGGCGTGCGCGCCGGTGTTCGGCCCGTGCGACGGCGGCGAGCCTGGTGGCGACACGGAAGGAGGGTCACATGACCCGCATCGCCATCAACGGTTTCGGCCGGATCGGGCGCAACGTGCTGCGCGCGGTGCTGGAGCGCGGCAGCGACCTGGAGCTCGTCGCCGTCAACGACCTCACCGCGCCCGCCGCGCTCGCACGCCTGCTCGCCTTCGACAGCACCGCCGGCCGGCTGGGCCGCCCGGTCACGGCCGACGACGACGCGATCGTGGTCGACGGCCGCCGCGTCGCGGTGCTCGCCGAGCGTGAGCCCGCCGCCCTGCCCTGGCGGGACCTCGGGGTGGACGTCGTGCTGGAGTCCACCGGCCGGTTCACGTCCGCCGACGCGGCGCGCGGCCACCTGGACGCCGGCGCGCGCAAGGTGCTCGTGAGCGCGCCGTCGGCCGGCGCGGACGTCACGCTCGCCCCCGGCGTCAACACCGACGCCTACGAGCCGGCGGCGCACACGATCGTCTCCAACGCGTCGTGCACCACCAACGCGCTCGCCCCCCTCGCGTCCGTGCTCGACGACGTCGCCGGGATCGAGCACGGCTTCATGACCACCGTGCACGCCTACACCCAGGAGCAGAACCTCCAGGACGCCCCGCACCGCGACCCCCGCCGTGCCCGCGCGGCGGCGGTGAACATCGTGCCCACCACGACCGGCGCCGCCAAGGCCATCGGGCTGGTGCTGCCGCAGCTCGACGGCAAGCTCTCGGGCGACTCGATCCGCGTCCCCGTCCCGGTGGGCTCGCTCGTGGAGCTGAACGCCGCCGTCACACGCGACGTGTCCCGCGAGGACGTGCTCGCCGCCTACCGGGAGGCCGCACAGGGTCGGCTGGCGGGGGTGCTCGAGTACTCCGAGGACCCCCTCGTCTCGTCGGACATCACCGGCAACCCGGCGTCGTCGATCTTCGACTCCCTGCTGACCCGCGTCGACGGCCGGCACGTGAAGGTCGTGGCCTGGTACGACAACGAGTGGGGGTTCTCCCACCGCGTCGTCGACACCCTCGAGCTGCTCGCCGCGGGCTGACCCGCGCACCGGGGGGGGGGGGGGGAAGGGGCCCCCCCCGCCTGCCCCCCCCCCCCGCGCGTGGGGCCCCCCCCCCCCCCTCCCCCCGCCCCACGGCAAACAAACCTCTCCTCTCTC
>NZ_JBHVSQ010000015.1:45922-101381 GCF_042885055.1 Isoptericola sp. NPDC058082
AAGGGGGGGGGTCCCCCCCCCCCTCTGCTCCACCCCCTCAGCGCTACACCACGGAGGCCAACCCACACACACAGAGGAAACCCCCCCCCCCCCCCCGCGGCCGTGCCGCCTAAGCGCGGGCGTGGAACTCCTCCGCCGCTTGCAGCAGGTAGTAGGCCAGGCCGGTCTGCTGCTGCTCCAGCATCCGGCGGTGGAAGTCGTCGGCGACGAAGAACCTCGCCTGGCCGGCGAACGCCTCCGCGTCCGTCGGGTGCACGGCGTCGAGGACCGTCAGATGCCGGCGGATCTCCGTGGTGACGGACTCGTCGTCGGCGCGCAGGCCGGTGCGCAGGGCGTCGGCCATGAAGGTCATGAACGCCGTCGCCTCGGCGGCGGCCGCGTTCATCCGGTCGGCGTCGACGTCGGCCGTGCCGAGCTCGACGCCGTACGTGTCGCGCAGGTGCGCGTCCTGCTCCGCGAGGGCGTCCTGCCACCCGGCGCGGTCGAGCCCGGTGAACATGTCGTCGGTGGGCATGGGGTCTCCCTGTGTCTCGTGTGCGATGGCCCGCTCGAGCGTCGCCAGCACCTGGGCGAGCCGTGCTCCGCGAGCGCGGAGCATGGCGCGCTGGTCGCGCAGGCACTCGAGCCGGGAAGCGCGACCCGACAGGGCCTCCGCGATCGCGCTCAGCGGCACGTCGAGCTCCCGGAAGAACAGGATCTGCTGCAGGCGCTCCAGGTCGCCCTCGGAGTACGTCCGGTAGTCGTTCCGCGCGTCCCGAGCGGGCACGAGCAGGCCGATCCGGTCGTAGTGGTAGAGCGTCTTGAGCGTGGTGCCCGACAGCCGGGCCACCTCGGTGATCGTGAAGGACGTCGTGGGTCTCACCTCCTGCGCAGCACCCTCGACCCTCCCCCGAGGGGAGGGTCAAGCGCACGTCCGCACGACACGTCCGTACGGTGCGGGCGCTCAGAAGATCGTGCGTCCGTGGGTGTCGGGGATCCCGGACTTGCGGAAGAAGTACGTGTTCAGCTGGTCGCGCCACTCGACGGCCGACCGCAGCTGCTCGGCGAGGCGCTCGCGCACGCGGGCGTCGACGTCGGACGGGACCCTCCCGTCGAGCGACTCCCAGGCCGCGATCGCCTCGCGCACCCGCTCGACGCCCGCGAAGTGGGTGTCGTAGACGTGCTGGACCACCGTGACCCCGCTGTGCAGCACGTGCGTGTACGGCACGTGGTGGAAGAACAGCAGCAGCTCGTCGGGGCAGGTCGCGAGGTCCTCGTAGACGTCCCGCCAGGGCGCCGGGTACTGGCCCGTGAACCCGGTGCCGGTGGCCCGGGTGCGGTCCACCCCGATGCCGTCGCGGTCGGCGAAGTGGTACGTGCCCCACGGCGTGTACTCGTAGCCGTCCACGTCCGGGCCGTAGTGGTGGCCGGGCCGCACCATGAACCCGACGCCCAGCGGTGCGGTGTACGACTCGTAGGTGCGCCACGAAGCGTCCAGGACGGCGTGCAGCACCTCGCGGACGCGCGGCTCGACTGCGCCGTCCTGGCCGGCGAACGTCAGGCCGATCCACTCGTCCAGGACCGCCGCCGGGTCGAGCGTCGGGTCCCAGGCCAGGCGGCCGAAGGCGTACAGGTTCGCCTGGGCCAGCGGGTGGCCGGTCCAGAAGACGTCGTCGCCGACGTTCGAGACCGCGGCGATGCCGCCGCTCCCGGTGGCCGCCGCCGCGGCCGAGGCGCCAGGTCCGCGGCCGGCGACGACGTCGCGCACCGCGGCACCGCCCTCTCCCCAGGGCCGGAAGCCGAGGTTCTCGCTCCACCACGGCGCGAGGTAGCACACGTGCCGCTGCTGGCCCGTGTACTCCTGCGTCACCTGCAGCTCGAGGGCCAGCCGGGTGGCGGGCATCCCCGCGAGGACCGGTGAGACCGCCTCGCGCGTCTGGAAGTCGATCGGGCCGTGCTTGACCTGCACCACCACGTTGTCCGCGAACCGCCCGTCGAGCGGGGCGAAGTGGTCGTACGCGGCGCGGGCGCGGTCGGTGGAGCGGTCGCGCCAGTCCTGCGTGTGGTCGTAGACGAACGCCCGCCAGTGCACGACGCCGCCGTGCGGTGCGACCGCGTCGGCCAGCAGGTTCGCGCCGTCGGCGTGGTCGCGCCCGTACGCGAACGGGCCGGGCTGGCCCTCCGAGTCGGCCTTGACGACGAACCCGCCGAAGTCGGGGATCGTGGCCCACACGCGGTCGGCGGCGGCGCGCCACCAGGCGCGGACGTCGTCGTCGAGGGGGTCCGACGTCGGCAGCCCGCCGAGCGTCATCGGCGCGGCGAAGCTCACCGCGAGGTGGGTGCGCACGCCGTACGGCCGCAGGGCGGCGGCGGCCCGCGCGACCTCCGGCAGGTCGTCCGTGAGCAGCCGTGCCTCGCGCGCGTGCACGTTGACGTTGTTGATGCAGACGCGGTCGATCCCGGTCGCGGCGAGCAGGCGCGCGTAGGCGGTCACGCGGGACAGGTCGTCGCGCACCCGGCCGTCGGCGTAGAAGATCGAGCCGCCCGCGTAGCCGCGCTCGACCTGCCCCATCACGGGGTGCACGCCGACGTTGTCCCAGTGGTCCAGCACGCGGAGCGCGAACGCGGGCGCGTGCCGCTCGTCGGCGTCAGGGCCGGAGAATGCCGCCTCGCCGAGCCGCACCACGTGGAACCAGCCGTGCAGCAGCGCCGTCGCCGTCGGCGCGGACACGGTGACCCGGCCGCCGTCGCGCACGAGGCGGAACCCGTCGCCTCCCGTTCGCACGTCGAGCAGGAGGTCGGGGCCGCCGTCGGGGCCGACGACGTCGCCGCCGTGCGCGGCGGTCGCACGCTCCGCCTCGCGGAGCACGGTGACGAGGACGTCGTCCTCCGCCGGGCCGACGACGGCGACCCGGCGGCGGCCGACGGCGGCCAGCGCGGCGTCGGGCAGCCAGGCCGCGTGCCAGGCGGGTTCGACAACGATTTCGGACGGCGCCGGCGACGCCTTCTCGTCGGGCATGAGGGGCCTCTCGGTCGGTTTCGACCCGCTCGACCAGCGGGGCAGGGTCAGCGGGTGTAGCGGAACGCGTCCCACGCGCCGAGCAGGTACTGGATGCCCATCGCGCGGTCGTACAGCCCGTACCCGGGCCGCGGCTTGTTCGTGGTGTTCTCGTCCCACAGGTGGCGGCCGTGGTCGGGGCGCACGTAGCCCGTGTACCCCGCCTCGGCGTAGGCCTTCATGATGCCGGTGGTGTCGACGTCGCCCTCGCAGGCGCGGTGCGCCACCTCGGTGAAGTCGCCGTTCGGGAAATGCTTGATGTTCCGCACGTGCGTGAAGTGGATGCGGTCCATGAAGCGGCGCACGGTGTCGGCCGCGATCGGCGCCTGGGCCGGGTTCGCCGAGAAGCTCCCGAGGCACAGCGTGAGGCCGTGGTTCGGGCTCGGGTGCAGGTCCAGCACGCGCTGGAGGTCCTCCGGGGTGGAGACCACGCGGGGCCAGCCGAAGACGTCGAACGGCGGGTCGTCCGGGTGCACGCCCAGCTTGATCCCCGCCTCCTCCGCCGCCGGGACCACCGCGTCGAGGAAGTACCGGTAGTGCGTGTACATGTCCTCGTGCGTGACGCCCTCGTACGCGGCGTTGAGCTCGGTGAAGCCCGCGAGCCGCTCGGGCTCCCAGCCGGGCAGCGTGAGGCCGTGCGACCCGGCCTCCATGTCGGCGATGAGGCCCTCGGGCGTCATCTCGTCCACGACCGCCTTCTCGAAGAACAGCGCGGTCGAGCCGTCGGGCAGCGGGTGCCACAGGTCCGTGCGCAGCCAGTCGAAGACGGGCATGAAGTTGTAGCAGACCACCTTGACGCCGGCCCGGCCCAGCCGCCGGATCGTGGTCACGTAGTTCTCGATCGCCTCGTCACGGCTCAGCCCGAGGACGGTGCGCCCCAGCTTGATCGACTCGTGCACGTTGACCGACTCGACCACCTCGGCGTCGAGCGTGCGGGTCACGCCGCGGGCCCGGGCCTCGTCGGAGAGCCCGGAGATGCGCGCCACCTCGGCGTCGATCTCCTCCTGCTCCCACACCTCACCGGCCTGCTTGTGGTGCAGGCTCCACACGATCGTCTCCACGCCGGGGATCTGCCGGACGTGGTCCAGCGTGACCGTGTCGTTGCCCTCGCCGTACCAGCGGAAACCCATCTTCACTGCGTGACTCCTTGCTCTCGTCCGTCGCCGCGATCACCGTGCGAGCGCGAGACCGGCCCGGCTCGACGAACGACGGTGGGCCGATCTCGTGCTCGCACCGGTCAGGGGCGGGAGTAGGCCGCCTGCGGCAGGCGGTAGGTCAGGTCGGTGGCCACGTCGACCGCCTCGTCCAGGTCGAGGCGGTGCTCCGCCACCAGGCGGGCCAGGTAGCCGGCGTCGACGCGCCGGGCCAGGTCGTGCCGCGCGGGGATGGAGCAGAACGCGCGGGTGTCGTCCACGAAGCCGCTCATGTTGCTGAACCCCGCCGTCTCGGTGGCCGCCTCGCGGAACCTCCGCATCGCGTCGGGGGCGTCGAGGAACCACCACGGCGCGCCGAGCCGCAGCGCGGGGTAGACGCCGGCCAGCGGCGCGAGCTCGCGCGAGTACACGTCCTCGTCCACCGTGAACGCGATCAGGCGGAAGCCCGGGTGGTGGCCGAAGGCGTCCAGCACGGGGCGCAGCGAGCGCGTGAACTCGGTGACCACCGGGATGTCGTAGCCCTTGTCCGGGCCGAAGGCGGCGAACGGGGCGCTGGCGTGGTCGCGCAGGACGCCCGGGTGCAGCTGCATCACGAGGCCGTCCTCGGCCGACATCGCGGCCATCTGGAACAGCATGTGCCCGCTGAACGCCTGCGCCTCCGCGGCCGTCACCGTGCCGGCCAGCGCGGCGTCGAGGATGCGGCGCGCCTCGGCGTCGTCCAGCGGCGTCGTGTCGGCGTACAGGTGGCCGTGGTCGGTGGCCCGCGCGCCCGCGGCGACGAAACGCTCGCGCTGCGCGCGCAGGGCCTCGAGGTAGCGGTCGTAGGACGTGACGTCGACGCCGGCCGCCTCGCCGAGCCGCGCGACGTCGTCGCGCCAGGTCGCGCGGTCGACGTGCAGCAGCGGGTCGGGCCGGAAGGTCGGCAGCACGCGGTCGCCGTAGCCGTCGGCGGCGAGCTTCCCGTGCGCGTCGAGCGTCGCCCAGGCGGGGTCGGTCGTGGCGATGACCTCGATGTTGAAGGCGTCGAGCAGCGCGCGGGGGCGGAACTCCTGCTCGGCGAGGCGAGCGGCCACCTGGTCGTACAGGGCGTCGGCCGTCTCGGCCGAGGGGCGCTGCGTGACGCCGAGGATCTCGACGAGCACGTGCTCCAGCCAGTAGCGGGTGGGGGTGCCGCGGAAGTGCTTCCACCCGGCGCAGAACCGGCGCCAGATCTCCCGGGGGTCGGTCTCGACGGCCTCGTCGTCCGTGGAGCCGACGCCGAGGCGGGGGAGCGTCTCGCCCTGGGAGACCAGCATCCGCGTGAGGTAGTGGTCGGGCACGACGACGAGCTGGGCCGGGTCGCCGAACGGCGCGTCGTCGGCGAACCACTCGACGGGCACGTGGCCGTGCATCGAGACGATCGGCAGGTCCCGCACCGCGGCGTAGATCTCGCGGGCCAGTGCCCGGGATCCGGGGTCGGCGGGCAGTGCCCGGTCGGGGTGCAGGGTCCAGCGCTCGCTCACAGGGGCTCCTCAACGTCGAGATCGGATGCGAACGTTTGCATCGTAGCCTGCCGATCGCCGGGCATGGAATCCCTTGGGCAGCCGGCGTCAGGGGGAGACATGGCGTGGCGAGATGTGCGACGATCTGGCAAACGTTCGCATCGTCCGGGTGCGTGCGGCGGGCACGAGGAGACGGTGGTCGTGGTCACGGTGCACGACGTCGCGCGGGCGGCCGGTGTGTCGATCTCGACGGTCTCGCGCGCCCTGACCGACCCGCAGCGGGTCGCCGCGCCGACGCGCGACCGGGTGACGGCCGCGGCGCGCGAGCTCGGCTACCGGCCCAACCGGGCCGCGAGCGTGCTCCGTGCGGGCCGCTCCGGAGCGCTCGGGCTCGTGGTGCCCGACCTCGCGAACCCCTACTTCGCGGCGATCGCCAAGGGCGCCCAGGCCCAGGCGCGGGAACGGGGCGTCGGCCTGTTCGTCGTCGACTCCGACGAGGACCCCGAGCTCGAGACCGAGGCCGTCTCGGGCCTGGCCCCGCAGACCGACGGGATCATCCTGTGCTCCCCGCGCGCGGTCGAGCGCACCGTCGAGGCGCTCGCGGGGCGGCCGGTGGTGCTGGTCAACCACCACGTCGACGGGCTGCCGTCCGTCGTCGCCGACCACGAGGCGGGCATGCTGCGCACGCTCGAGCACCTGCGGGCCCTCGGGCACGCCAAGGTCGCCTACGTGGGCGGGCCGGCCCGCTCGTGGTCGGACGGACGCCGCCGCGCCGGCCTGCGCGCGGCCGCCGCGCGGCTGGGGGACGTCGAGCTCGTGGAGCTCGGGCCGCACCGGCCGCAGGTCGCCGGCGGGCACGCGGCGGCGGACCTCGTCGTCGGCACCCGTGCCACGGCGGTCGTGACCTTCAACGACCTCGTGGCCGTCGGCCTGGTCGAGCGGCTGCGGGTGCGCGGCCTCGACGTGCCCGGCGACCTGTCCGTCGTCGGCTGCGACGACGCGTACGTCGCGGAGCTGCTGTCCCCGCCCCTCACCACCCTGCGGACCGACCTGCGCGACTCGGGCCGGGTGGCCGTCGACCGGCTGGTCCTGCGCCCGGGCAAGGACGACGGCGCCCTGCAGGGCGACGTGACGCTCCCCGTCGAGCTCGTCGTCCGCGGGTCGACCGCACCTCCGCGCGCCGCGGCACCGCGGCCCGCCCCCGACACCCCCTGACCGACGACCTGCAAGCCCTGGACGCATCTTCCCGGCGACGCCGCCGGACGACGGAGGAACCATGACCGACCGCCTGCACCGCTCCCACCTGCCCGCCCACCTCGAGGCGCCGGTGACCCCCGACCAGGTGGGCATCGTGCACCTGGGGATCGGGGCGTTCCACCGGGCGCACCAGGCGGTGTTCACGGAGCTGGCCGCCCGCGCCACGGACGACCGCCGGTGGGGGATCCTCGGCGTCACGCAGCGGTCGGCCTCCGTGCGCGACCAGCTGCGGCCGCAGGGTGGCGCCTACTCGGTCCTCACCGCGGGCACGCACGAGACCCGGCTGGACCTGGTCGGAGCGGTGCTCGACGTCGCCTGGCCGGCCGAGGAGACCGCGCGGGTGCTGGAGACGATCGCGGCGCCCACGACGCACGTCGTGACGCTCACCGTCACGGAGAAGGGCTACGCCCGCGGCGCGGACGGCGGGCTCGACGTCGAGCGGGTGCGCCCGGACCTGGATGCCCTCGCCGCGGGTGACGCCACCGTCCCGGGCGCGACGGCGGTCGGCCTGCTCGTGCGCGGGCTCGCGGCCCGGTGGCGCGCCGCGCGGGCCGCGGGGGAGCGGCGCCCGGTCACCGTGCTGACCTGCGACAACATGGTCGACAACGGGCACGTCCTGGAACGGCTCGTGACCGAGGCGGTGGACGCGGCGCTGCCGGGCGAGCAGGGCGCCGGGCTGCGGTCGTGGCTGGCGGCGGACGTCGCGTTCCCCTGCTCGATGGTGGACCGGATCGTGCCCGCGACGACGCCCGCGCAGCGCGACGCGGTGGAGCGCGAGCTCGGTGCGCGCGACGAGGGTCTCGTCGTCGGCGAGCCGTTCCGCCAGTGGGTGATCGAGGACCGGTTCGCCGGGCCGCGTCCCGCCTGGGAGCAGGCGGGCGCGACGTTCACCGACGACGTCGCACCGTGGGAGCAGGCCAAGCTGCGGCTGCTCAACGGCACGCACTCGCTGCTCGCGTACGCGGGCCGGCTGGCAGGTCACGCGACGCTCGCGGAGGCCGTGACCGACCCCGCGCTGCGCGAGCGCGCCCGCGGGTTCATGCTCGACGACGCGCTGCCGACGCTCACCCCGCCCGACGGCGCCGACCTGCGCGCGTACGCGGAGTCGCTGCTGGAGCGGTTCGCCAACCCGGCCACGGGCCACACCACGGTGCAGGTGTCGATGGACGGCACCCAGAAGATCCCGTTCCGGTGGGGCGGCATCGTCGCGGACCGGCTGGCGGCGGGCGCGGTCCCGGCGGGCGCGGCGTTCGCGCTCGCGGCGTGGAGCGAGGTGGTGCGCCGGGAGGCGGCCGCGGGCCGGCTGGTCGACGACCCGCGGGCGCAAGAGCTCGCCGACGTGGTGGCCGACGCCGGGGACGGCGATGCGGCGGGTGCGTCGCCGTCCGCCGTCGCGCGGGCGCTGCTCGCGCTCCCGGGCCTGCTGCCCGAGGAGGCCGGCACGGACGCCGGGCTCGTCGACGCGGTGCTGGCCCAGGTGCCCCGGCTCGCGGAGGTCTGACGCGCGACACCCGCACGAGGCGGCAGGGGTCCGGGGGAGCCGCTGCCGCCTCGCGTGCGGACGGACGCCCGTCGCCTGCGGGTTCGTCCGACGCCGGTGCCGCGACGTAGGCTGCCCGCCGGATGTGAGCGATCACACGTCCCCGGATCGGCGGCCCTTCCGCCGACGGGTGGCGGACCGTCGCCGCGGGAACACGTCCGGGCTCGTTGCGAGATCGTGATGTGACTCGGAGCACCTCGGGGCTGGACAACGCTTACCGAATCCTGTTTTATCGATTCAGTCGGCAGCCGTGCGAGGGGTCAACGGGGCGTCCTCGCCGCCGACGATCGTGGACGATCGACGAGCGAGGAGGCTCACATGAGGATCACGCGGAAGGCCGCCGGCGCGGCCGCGGCGGCGGTCGCCGTCGCCCTCACCCTCACCGCCTGCGGAGGCGGCGCCGACCCTGCGGAGCCGGGCTCCGCGGAGAAGGTGAGCACCGACGAGGACATCACCATCTCGCTCGCCTGGTGGGGCGAGCCGGCCCGCGCGGAGATGTACGAGAAGGCGGTGGACCTCTTCGAGGAGGAGCACCCCAACATCACCGTGCAGACCCAGTTCCAGGACTGGGACGGCTACTGGACCTCTCGCGCCACGGAGGCCGCGGGCGGCGCGCTGCCCGACGTCATCCAGATGGATCTGTCCTACCTGCGCCAGTACGGCGCCACGGGGCAGCTCCTCGACCTGGGCGGCCAGGTGGGCGTGAACCTCGACACCGAGGGTGTGGACGACTCGCTGCTCTCCTCCGGTCAGATCGACGGGGCGCAGTACGGCGTCCCGACGAGCACCAACACGCTCGCCACGTTCTACAACGCCGACCTGCTCAAGAAGGTGGGCGTCGAGCCGCTCGCCGAGGGGTACACCTGGGACGACTACAGCGCGTGGATCCAGAAGGTCACCGACGCGGGCGCCGGCGAGGACCCGGCTCTCTACGGCGGCGGCGACTTCACCGCGACGTTCTGGTTCTTCCTGCAGTGGCTCATCCAGCAGGGTGTCGAGCCCTTCAGCGAGGACGGCAAGCTGAACTTCGACGAGGCGCAGATGACCGAGTGGCTGAACCTGGGCCAGGGTCTGCGCGACTCCGAGGCGATCTACCCGATCAAGAAGAACAAGCAGCTCGAGCCCCTCGGCGGTTTCCACGTCAACGAGGTCGCCTCCGAGTCCACCTGGGACAACTTCCTGGCCGGCTACGTGGCCGAGTCGGGCGAGGACATCCAGATGCTGCCGATCCCGTCGGGCGAGAACGGCCCGGCCCAGTTCTGGAAGCCGTCGATGCTGCTCTCCGCGTCCGCGCAGACCCAGCAGCCGGAGGCTGCCGCGGCGCTCATCGACTTCCTCATCAACGAGCCGGAGGTCGGCAAGATCTTCGGCACCTCGAAGGGCGTCCCCGCCGTCCAGGCGCAGATCGACGCGATGGACGTCGAGCCGGGCTCGGTGGACGAGCAGGTCGTGCAGTACGAGGAGCAGGTGGCGGACGTCGTCACCGAGGCCGCGCCCGTGCCCGTCGAGGGCTTCGGCGAGATCGAGGCGGAGTTCAAGCGCCTCGGTGAGGAGCTCGGGTACGGGAACATCACGGTCGACGAGTTCGTCACGCAGTGGTTCTCCTTCGCCGACGGCGCGGTGAAGCAGTCGTGACTGCGGTGACCTCGGGCACGACCACGCTCGACACCGCTCGGGGGGCGCAGAACGCGTCCCCCGAGCGGGGGCGGGCCAAGCGCCGGCGTGAGGCTGGTGCGGGGTTCGCGTTCTTGTCGCCGTGGTTGGTGGGTTTCGTGGTGTTGACGGCGTTCCCGATGGTGGCGTCGTTGTATCTGGCGTTCACGGACTATGACTTGTTCCGGCCGCCGTCGTGGGTCGGGATCGACAACTTCGTGAAGTTGTTCGAGGACCCCAGGTTCTGGACGTCGGCGAAGGTGACGGCGATCTATGTGCTGGTCGGCACGCCGATCAAGCTCGCGGCGGCGTTGTTGGTCGCGATGGTGCTGAACATGAAGCACCGGGGTCAGGGCGCGTACCGGTCGATCTTCTACGCCCCGAGCCTGATCGGTGCTTCGGTGTCGATCGCGATCGTGTGGAAGGCGATGTTCATCGATGACGGCATCGTGGACCGGATCCAGCAGCTGTTCGGGCTGCCGGCCGGGGGTTGGGTGGGTGACCCGTCCAAGACGATGCCGATGTTCGTGCTGCTCGCGGTGTGGACGTTCGGCGCCCCGATGGTCATCTTCCTCGCGGGGTTGAAGCAGATCCCGGCCGAGCTGTACGAGGCCGCGTCCGTGGATGGCGCGGGCCCGGTCCGGAAGTTCTGGCGGATCACGATCCCGATGCTGTCCCCGGTGCTGTTCTTCAACCTGCTGCTGGAGACGATCGGCGCGTTCCAGGTGTTCGGGTCGGCGTTCATCATCTCTGGTGGCACGGGTGGTCCGGCGGACTCGACCCTGTTCTACACGCTGTACCTGTACATCAAGGGCTTCGCGCAGTTCGACATGGGATACGCCTCGGCCATGGCCTGGGTCCTGGTCGTCGTGGTCGGCGTGATCACCGCGATCTTGTTCAAGACGTCCAACGCCTGGGTCCACTACTCCGGAGACAACCGATGAGCGACACGCATATCGTCACGCCCCCGCTCAGTGCTCAGGCAGCCGCTGCGGGCGTCCCCAGCCCAACCGGGAATGGCAACCGGCCCGCCGGGCCGGTCGACACGAGCCTGCGTCAGGCCGCGCGCCGTCGTCGGGGTGTCCGGTCGGTCGGGTTCCACGCCTTCATGGTCATCTGCACGATCGTGGTGCTCTACCCGGCCGCGTGGATGCTCATGAGCTCGTTCAAGCCGTCCAACGAGATCATCGGGAACATCAGCCTCTGGTCGGACAACCTGTCGCTGTCCAACTTCGCCACGGCGTTGTCCGGGATCGGCGGGGTCGGGTTCTGGACCTTCTTCGGCAACTCCATGATCCTCGCCGTCGCGTCCGTGGTCGGGGTGATCCTGTCCTCGACCGTGGCGGCGTACGCGTTCGCGCGGATCGACTTCCCCGGCCGGGGCATCTTCTTCGCGATCATGATCGGCACGCTGCTGCTGCCGTTCCACGTCGTGATCATCCCGCAATACATCATGTTCAACGAGCTCGGCATGGTGAACACGTTCATCCCCCTGCTCGCGCCGAAGTTCCTCGCCGGGGAAGCGTTCTTCGTGTTCCTCATGGTCCAGTTCATGCGCAACCTGCCCCGCGAGCTGGACGAGGCAGCCCGCATCGACGGCGCCGGCCACGGGCGCATCTTCGGCTCGATCATGCTGCCCCTGATGCGCCCCGCCATCATCACCAGCTCGATCTTCGCGTTCATCTGGTCCTGGAACGACTTCCTCGGCCCGCTGCTCTACCTCAAGAAGCCCGACCTGTACCCCCTGCCCATCGCGCTGCGGTTGTACGTCGACCAGACCAGCGTGTCCGACTACGGCGCACAGATGGCCATGGCCGTCCTGGCCCTGCTGCCCGTGATGATCTTCTTCATCCTCTTCCAGCGCTACATCGTCGACGGCGTCGCCACCCAAGGCCTCAAGGGCTGACGATGGGGCACGGCACGAGGACGGCGACGGAAGGGGTGGACATGGCGGCAGGTTCAGGTCGCGAGCGTCGGGGGCGCGCGAAGCGCCCCACGAGCGGCGGCGAGACCAAGACGGGTGCCGCCCTCGGCCTCTTCGCCGAGGTGGTGCTGGCCGGCGTGCTCGTCGCGCTCGGCAGCCTGCTGCTGGTCACCGCGGTGCCGTCCCTGGCGGCGGGCGTGGCGCACGTCCGCCGCCAGGTGACCGGCCACGACATCGGCGTGGCCCGGTTCGCCCGCGACTGGTGGGCGGCCGTGCGGGCCCTGTGGCCGCTCGGCCTCGCCGCCGTCGCGGTCGCCCTGCTGCTCGCCCTGGACTGGCAGCTCGCGCGGGCGGACGTGCTGCCCGGCGCGAGCGTCGTCGCGGTGGTGGTCGCGGTCGCCGCGGCTGCCGTCGTCGTCGTGCTGGCCCGGGCGGCGGGCGCCTGGTCGGAGCCCGCCGTCTCCGGTGACGGCCCCGGACTGACCGCGCGCGAGGCGCTGGCGGCGGGCGCGCGACGCACCCAGGACGACCTCACGGGGTCGGTGCTGCTCGCCGTGGCGGCGGGGCTGTGCGTCGTCTTCGTCTGGATGCTGCCGCCGCTCGTGCTGGTGGTGGGCGGCCTGCTCGCCCTCGCGGTGGTGGGCGTCGAGACCCGACGCGGCGGCCGCCCGGCCTGACGATCTTCCGGCCGCCGTCGGGGACCGCACGGTTCCCGACGGCGGGCCGGTGGTGTCCGATCCCGAGTTGCAACGATGCAGAGAGGAACGACCCATGCGAACGACCAGAACCACCGCGGGTGCCGTCGCCGCGCTGACGGCGGGGGTGCTCGCCGTCGGCGGCGTCTCCGCCGCCGCGACACCGGCGCACGACAGGGGCCACCCCCGGCCGACCGGCGTCCAGCTGGAGCACCTCGACCGGGGGCTCGTCGCCGCCTCGACCAGCGAAGGAGTCTTCCTGTCCTGGCGGCTGCTGGGTGACGAGGTCACCGGGCACACGGACACGGGCATGGCCGGGCCGGCCTTCGCGGTCTTCCGCGACGGGAAGCGGGTCGCCACGGTCACGGACTCCACGAACTACGTCGACACGAAGGCCGCGGGCGGCAGCGCGACCTCGCGCTACGCCGTCGCGCCGGTGACGCAGGACAAGCACGGCCGGGAGCGGGTGGGCACGCGCAGCGCGGCGGTGACCGCGTGGTCGGACGACTTCCTCGACGTCCCGCTGAACAAGCCGGCCGACGACGTGACGCCGCTGGGAGAGTCGATCACGTACTCGGCCAACGACGCGTCGGTGGCTGACCTGGACGGGGACGGCGCGCTGGAGATCGTCGTGAAGTGGTACCCGTCGCGCGCCAAGGACGTGTCGCAGAAGGGGTACACGGGCAACACGTACTTCGACGCGTACGAGCTGGACGGCACGCAGCTGTGGCGGATCGACATGGGCGTGAACGTCCGCTCGGGCGCGCACTACACGCAGTTCCCGGTGTACGACTTCGACGGCGACGGGACCGCCGAGGTCATGATGAAGACAGCACCGGGTACCAAGGTCACGACCTACCGGCACGGGAAGCCCGCGAACGAGCGGTACGTGCCGATCTCGAAGGCCGACCGCAAGGCCGGCGTCACGAACGATGACGACTACCGCTGGAGCGCGGCGGACTACGCGGACCACCTCGTGGAGCTGTTCCAGGGCTGGACCGACGAGCCCGAGGTGGCGAGCGGCCAGTGGCCCGCGACGATCGAGGCGGCGCTCGGCATCGAGCCGCGGTACGACTACCCGCTGTCCGAGGCCGACGCGCGCGAGCTGGTCGACTACTACGTCGACGAGTGGGCGCCCGCCCGCTCCGACCGCAACGACCTGCGCACGTTCGACGGCTTCGTCGTCAGCGGGCCCGAGTACCTCACCGTCTTCGACGGCCGCTCCGGCAAGCCCCTGGACACCGTGGACTACGAGCCCGGCCGCACCGACGACGGCCTGCGCTGGGGCGACTACGAGTGGACACGGATCGAGCCCGGCAACCGGGTCGACCGGTTCCTGTCCGGCGTCGCGTACCTGGACGGCGAGCACCCGTCGGCGATCTTCGCCCGCGGCTACTACACGCGCGCCGCGATCGTGGCCTACGACTGGGACGGCAAGCGGATCAGCACGCGCTGGACCGCCGACTCCGGGTTCAAGCCGATGAACAACCCGTTCCTGGACAGCGACAACAAGGGCGTGCAGCCGGACCCCGACAACGAGCTGACGCAGCTGTGGGGCCAGGGCTTCCACTCCCTGTCCGCGGCGGACGTGGACGGCGACGGCAAGCAGGAGATCGTCTACGGGGCGGCGACGCTCGACGACGACGGCACGCTGCTGTACTCGTCGTCCGACACGCTCCCCGAGGGCTCGTCGAACCCGGGGGCGACGGCGAACCTCGGGCACGGCGACGCCATGCACGTCACCGACATCGACCCGGCCCGCCCGGGCCTGGAGATCTGGACGTGCCACGAGGGCGGGGCGGGCGTGCCCTACGGCTCGGTGCTGCGCGACGCGGCCACGGGCGAGGCGCTGTTCGGCGCGTTCTCAGGCAGGGACACGGGACGTTGCCTGACCGGCGACGTCGACCCCACCCCCGGCATCGAGGTCTGGGCGTCCATGCCGGACGGCACCGACGCGTCCGGGCTGCTCAGCGCCACGGGGGAGCAGCTGCGCGCCACCACGCCGGGCACCAACCAGACCGTCCGCTGGGCCGCCGACGGCACCACCCAGATCGTCACCGGCTCGCGCGAGGAGACCCCGCGGATCGTGGACGGCGACGGCACCGTGCGCCGCACGCTGGACGGCACGCTGACGAACAACGACACCAAGGGCAACCCGTCGCTCGTCGCCGACGTGCTGGGCGACTGGCGCGAGGAGGTGCTGGTGCGCACCGCGGACTCGTCCGCGCTGCGGATCTACACGTCCACCGAGGTGAGCACCACGAAGATGTACACCCTGCTGCACGACCCGCAGTACCGGGCCGAGGTGGCCCGGCAGCAGACCACCTACAACCAGCCGTCGTACCCGGGGTTCTACCTGGCCTCCGACACCGACTGGTCGCAGGTCCCCGTCCCGTCGCTGAGGTAGTCCCACTCCTGCCGAGGTAGTTCCGTTATCGCCGAGGTAGTTCATGGCACCTTGTCATGAACTACCTCGGCGAGAACGGGACTACCTCGGCCGGCCGGGAACTACTTCGGCAGAGAGAAGCAGCCATGAAGGTCACCATCCTCGGCGCCGGCGCGATCGCCGGCGCGCACGTCGACGCCGTCCGCGCGCTGGCCGCGCACGGCGGGCCCGACGGCGCGGAGGTCACGCACGTCGTCGACGTCGACGCGGGCCGCGCCGCCGCGTTCGCGGCCGAGCACGGCGTGCCGCACCACGGCACCGACCTGCAGACGCTGCTCGACGCCGGCCAGGTCGACGTCGTGCACATCTGCACGCCGCCGTCGGTGCACCTGCAGGCGGCGCTGGCGGCGCTGCGGGCCGGAGCGCACGTCGTCGTGGAGAAGCCGGCGGTCCTGTCGCTGGCGGAGGCCGACGCCCTGGCGGCGGCGGAGCGGCAGGCGATCGACGCCGGTCTGCCGGGGCGGTTCACCCAGATCGTGCAGCACCGGTTCGGCGCGGGGATCCAGCGGCTGCGCCGGCTGCTCGACGACGGGACGCTCGGTGCGGCGTACGTCGCGCAGTGCGACACGCTCTGGTTCCGGACGCCGGAGTACTTCGAGGTGCCGTGGCGGGGCCGGTTCGACACCGAGGGCGGTGGCACCACGATGGGCCACGGCATCCACCAGTTCGACCTGCTGCTGGCCGTGCTCGGCCCGTGGACCGAGGTGCGGGCGATGGCCGGCAGGCTCGCGCGGCACACCGACACCGAGGACGTCTCGACGGCACTGGTGCGGTTCGCGGGCGGCACGATGGCGACGATCACGAACTCCGCGGTCTCGCCGCGCCAGACGTCGCGCCTGCGCTTCGACACGGAGGCCGCGACCGTCGAGCTGGAGCACCTGTACGGCTACGACGACACGAGCTGGACCGTCACCCCCGTGGCGGGGCGGGAGGACGTCGCCGAGGCGTGGGCCGCCGACGCGGCGTCGTCGGGGACGTCCGTCGACGGCGGCGCGAGCGGCCACCTGGCGCAGCTCGTGCCCACGTACCTGGCGCTGGCCGAGGGGCGGACTCCGCCCGTCACGGTCGCGGACACCCGCGCCACCCTCGAGCTCGCGGCGGCGATCTACAAGTCCGCGTTCACGGACGCCACCGTCCGCGCCGGCGAGATCGTCGAGGGCGACCCGTTCCACGCGTCCATGGCCGGCACGGGCACCCCCTGGCCGCCCGTCAAGGACGTCCCCACCGCCGTCTGACACGCGGGGCGTGGCTCCGGGACACGCCCTGAGACGGGTTTGACCCGGGCGTCCGACCCGCTGTTAACGTGACCACGCTCACACGAGCCCGGGGCACCTGCCCCGCCGACGTCACGACGAAGTGGGGACGGATGCGACAGTTCACGAGACGGGAGCTCCTCGGTTGGGGGCTCGCCGGGGGAGCGTCGGCGGTGCTCGCCGGGTGCGCGACGCCCGGCACGACGTCGGTCAACGCCCAGCCGGTGGTGCCGGCCGCGACGGGGGAGAAGGTCACGCTCACGTACTGGGCGTGGCTCAAGGACCTGCAGAAGGTCGCCGACGTCTGGAACGCCCAGCACCCGGACGTCCAGGTCCAGGTGTCCTGGATCCCGGGCGGCAACGACGGCGGGTACCAGAAGATGTACTCGGCCCTCGCGGCCGGGGGCGGGCCCGACCTGGCGCAGGTGGAGATGCGCACCGTGCCGGAGTTCATGCTGGTCAACGGGCTGGTGGACCTGGAGCGGTACGGCGTCTCCGAGCACGCGGACAAGTTCGACGAGACGCTGTGGAGCCAGGTGAGCTTCGCTGGCGGCGTCTACGGCATCCCGCAGGACTCCGGCCCCGTGGGGATGTACTACCGGCCCGACCTGTACGAGCAGGTGGGCGCCGACGTCCCCACCACGTGGACCCAGTGGGCCGAGGTGGCCCCCGCGTTCCGCGAGATCGGCGCCTACATCGACTCCTTCCCGCTCGACGACACGTCGGTGTTCACGGCGCACGCCATGCAGGCCGGCGCCACGTGGCTGCGCAGCGCCGAGGACGGCTGGGTCATCGACATGGCCGGCGAGGTGACGCTCGACGTCGCGCGCTTCTTCGACCAGGTCATCGACGACGGCCTGGTGACCACGGCGGCCAACCCGTACACCCCCGGCTGGTACGCCGCCGCCGCGCACGACCAGATCGCGTCGCTGGTGAGCGCGAGCTGGGGCGACGCGCTGCTGCAGAGCGTGAGCGGCGCGGAGGGGAAGTGGCGCGTGGCGCCGGCGCCGCGCTGGGGCCACGGCTACGGGTCGTCGTTCATCGGCGGCTCGACGTCGGCCGTGCTGGCGAACAGCAAGCACCCGAAGGAGGCGATGGAGTTCGCCGTCTGGATGAACACCGACCCGGAGGGCATCGACGCGATGATCGAGCACTCCGGGATCGGGTGGTCGCCGGCGCGCGACTACATCGGCGCGGCGCGCGAGGAACCCAGCGAGTTCTTCGGCGGGCAGCGCTACAACACCGAGGTCTTCCAGCCGGCCACGCAGGACCAGAACCCCGACTGGCAGTGGTGGCCCATCACGCAGCAGACGTTCAACATCCTCGGCGACGGGTTCCGGGGCAAGGCCACGGGCGGCACGCTCGTGGACGCCGTGGTCGCCGCCGAGGAGCGGACCATCGAGGTGTTCCGACAGAAGGGCCTGACGATCCGGAGGGCGGAGCGATGACCGCGAAGAAGGCGAGCACCGCCGTCGGGCGCGCGCCCTGGATCCTGGTGGGGCCGTTCCTCCTGCTGTTCCTGCTGACGTTCGTGCTGCCGATCATCGTGGCGATCGGGCAGAGCTTTACCACCGTCACCCGCGCGGGGCTGTTCGGCGAGCAGGGCGTCACCACCGGGTTCGCCTGGTTCGAGAACTACCGGATCGCCCTGGAGGACGGGAACTTCGTCGCGTCGATCTGGCGGATGCTGCTGTTCGGCGTCGTGCAGGTGCCGGTGATGATCGTCGCGGCGACGGTCCTGGCGCTGCTGCTCGAGTCGGCATCGGCGCGCTGGCCCGGCTTCTTCCGCGCCACGTACTTCATGCCGTACGGCATCCCGGGCGTCATCGCGACCATCCTCTGGTCGTTCCTCTACGTGCCCGGCCTCAGCCCGATCATCGACCTCACCGAGACGCTGTTCGGGTTCACGCCCGACTTCCTCGGCGCGGGGACGGTGCTGTGGTCGATCGCGAACATCGTGACCTGGACGTACGCGGGCTACAACATGCTCATCATCGTGGCCCAGCTCAAGGCGATCCCGCCGGAGATGTACGAGGCGGCGCGCGTGGACGGCGCCGGTCCCTGGCGCACGGCGTGGAGCATCCAGCTGCCGCTGATCCGCCCGGCGCTGGTGCTCACCACCGTCTTCTCCATCATCGGCACGCTGCAGCTCTTCGCCGAGCCGCAGCTCCTCATGACCGTGTCGCCCGCGATCGACTCGCAGTACACGCCGAACCTGTCCGCGTACACGACCGCCTTCGCCTACAACGACTACAACGTCGCCGCCGCCCAGTCCGTGCTCATCGCGCTCGTGGCGTTCGCGCTGTCCTTCCTCTTCCTCCGGCTGACGAACAGGAGCTCGCGATGACCGCCGCCGTCTCCACCGCGCCGCGCCGTACCGACACCCCGGACGTCCCCCCGGCGACCCCCGGCCGCCGCGGCCGGCGCCCGGCGACGACGATCCTCGTCACCGCCGTCCTCGCCGTCGTCGCGATCTACTTCCTGGTGCCCGTGTACTGGGTGGTCGTCGCGGCGTCGAAGACGACGGACGACCTGTTCGGCACCAACGGCTTCTGGTTCGGGAACACGTTCGCGCTGTTCGACAACCTCGCCGCCGTGCTCACCTACGGCGGCGGCGTCTTCCTCCGCTGGTTCGCCAACTCCGTGCTGTACGCCGGGGTGGGTGGCCTGATCGCCACCTACCTGGCGGCGGCGGGCGGGTACGCCCTGGCCAAGTACCGGTTCAGGGGCCGCAACCTCATCTTCGGGCTCGTGCTCGGCGGCGTCCTCGTGCCCGGCACGGCCACCGCCCTGCCGCTGTTCCTGCTGTTCAGCCAGCTCGGGCTCGCCAACACGTACTGGAGCGTGCTGATCCCGTCGCTGGTGTCGCCGTTCGGGTTCTTCCTGTGCCGCATCTACGCGGACGCCACCGTGGACACCTCCCTCGTGGAGGCCGCCCGGATCGACGGCGCGGGGGAGCTGCGCATCTTCCACACCCTGGGGCTGCGGATCATGACGCCCGCCCTCGTGACGGTGTTCCTGTTCCAGATCGTCGGCATCTGGAACAACTACTTCCTGCCGCTCGTGATGCTCAGCGACCAGGACCTGTACCCGATCACCCTCGGGCTCAACAACTGGAACAGCCAGACCGACCGGCTGCCCGAGTTCTACGAGCTCACCACCGGGGGCGTCCTGCTCTCGGTGATCCCGCTCGCCGTCGCCATGATCGTGCTGCAGCGGTTCTGGCGCGGCGGCCTGACGGAAGGTGCTGTCAAAGCATGATGGGCCGCATGACCCCGCTCTCCCCGCTCCCGCACGAGTCCACGGCACCCTGGTCGGGACGCGTCGAGCCGCCGCGGTCCGCGCCCGCCGGGGACGCGCCGCGCCTCTCCCTCGACGGCACGTGGGGCTTCCGCCTCCTGCCGTGCGTCCCCGGCTCCCCGGGCGCACAGGGTGTCCTGGACGTCGGCGTCCTGCCCGACGGCGAGGCCCCCGACGCCTTCGCGCAGCCGGGCTACGCGACGTCGCCCGACGCGGGCTGGGGCGAGCTCCCCGTGCCCGCGCACTGGGTGCTGGAGGGCGACGGCGCGCACGGCCGCCCGATCTACACCAACGTGCAGTTCCCGTTCCCGGTGGACCCGCCGCACGTGCCGGACGAGAACCCGACCGGCGACTACCGCCGCGAGGTCGACGTCCCGGCGTCGTGGACCGAGGGCGGCCGCGTGCTGCTGCGGTTCGACGGCGTCGAGTCGTTCTTCACGGTGTGGGTGAACGGCGAGGAGGTGGGCTCGGCGTCCGGCAGCCGGCTGGCGCACGAGTACGACGTCACCGACGCCGTGCGCCCCGGCGCCAACACGGTCGCGGTGCGGGTGGTGCAGTGGTCCGCCGCGAGCTACCTCGAGGACCAGGACCAGTGGTGGCTGCCCGGCATCTTCCGCGACGTCACGCTGCTGTACCGGCCCGTCGGGGCGCTCGACGACGTGTGGCTGGACGCGGACTACGACCCCGCGTCCGGCGAGGGCCTCCTCGTGCCGGAGGTGCGGGCCGACGCGGCCGCGTTCCCGGTGCGGCTGCGGGTGCCGGAGCTCGGGGTCGACGTCGCGTGGGCGGCGCCCGAGGACGTCGCGCCCGTCGCCGTCGGCGCCGTCGAGCCGTGGTCGGCCGAGGTGCCGCGCCTCTACGACGCGACCGTGGCGTCGTCGGGCGAGACCGTCGCCCTGCGGGTCGGCTTCCGGCGCGTCGAGATCGTCGGCGACCTGTTCCTCGTCAACGGGCGACGCGTGGTGTTCTCCGGGATGAACCGGCACGAGACGCACCCCGACCGCGGCCGCGTCTTCGACGAGGAGCACGCCCGCGCCGACCTGGCCCGGATGAAGCAGCACAACGTCAACGCGATCCGCACCAGCCACTACCCGCCGCACCCGCGCGTCCTCGACCTCGCCGACGAGCTGGGGCTGTGGGTGATCCTCGAGACCGACCTGGAGACGCACGGCTTCGAGGCCGGCGGCTGGGTGGGCAACCCCAGCGACGACCCGGCCTGGCGCGACGCCTACCTCGACCGGGTGCGGCGCACCGTCGAGCGCGACAAGAACCACCCCAGCGTCGTGCTCTGGTCGCTCGGCAACGAGTCCGGCACCGGGAGCAACCTCGCCGCGATGGCGGAGTGGGTGCACCACCGCGACCCGTCGCGGCCCGTGCACTACGAGGGCGACTACGCCGGCGAGTACACCGACGTCTACTCGCGGATGTACTCGACCGTGCCCGAGACGGCGTCCATCGGGAGCGACGACGACCTCTCGCCCGTGCTCGGGTGCAGCATCGCCGACTCGGCCCGGCAGCGGTCCAAGCCGTTCCTGCTGTGCGAGTACGCGCACGCGATGGGCAACGGCCCCGGTGCCCTCGACCAGTACCGCGAGCTCGTCGACACCCACCCGCGGCTGCACGGCGGGTTCGTCTGGGAGTGGCGCGACCACGGCCTGCGCACCACCACCCCCGACGGCGTCGAGTTCTTCGCGTACGGCGGCGACTTCGGCGAGGTCGTGCACGACGGCAACTTCGTCATGGACGGCATGGTGCTGTCCGACGACACCCCCAGCCCCGGCCTGACGGAGTTCTGGCACGTCGAGCGGCCGGTCGTCGTGCGGCCGTCCGCTGGCCCGGCGTCCGGGGTGGTGGAGATCTGGAACCGCCGGCACACCGCGGACACCGCCGACCTCGTGCTGCGCTGGCGCGTGGAGCACGACGGCGAGGTGGTCGCCTCCGGCGAGGCCCCGGTGGCGGACGGCGACGGTGCGTCCGTCGCGGCGGGGGAGCGGGCCGTCGTCGGGCTGCTCGACCCGGCGTCGCTGCCGGAGGCGAGCCCCGGCGCCGAGGCGTACCTCACCGTCGAGCTGGCTCTGCGTGACGGCGCGGCGTGGGCCGCCGCCGGGCACGTCGTCGCGCGCGACCAGTGGGCGCTGCCGGCGCCGGCTGCCGTCCGGGAGCGCCGCCGTCCGGCCGTGGCGCTCGCGGAGGCGCCCGTCGCGTTCCGCGGCCCGGAGCTGGTGGCCCTGGCCGGGGCGGACGTGACCGCGCCGCGTGTCGAGCTGTGGCGCGCGCCCACGGACAACGACCGGGGCGCCGCGATGGGGAGCTACGACGCCGACGACCCCACCACCCTCCCGTGGCGCGGCACGCCCGCGCCGTCGGCGGCCGACCGCTGGCGCCGGCAGGGCCTGGACCGGCTCACGCACCGCACGGTCGCCGTGGAGGAGTCGGCTGACCGGCTGCGGGTGCTGCGGCGCGTGTCCGCGGCCCAGAGCCGCCGGACGGTCGACGTCGAGGAGACGTGGACCGCCGAGCGGGTCGCGGACGGCGTCGTCGAGGCCGTGCTGCGCGTCGTCATGACGCCCGACGACCGGTGGGACGACGTGTGGCCGCGGATCGGCGTGCACGTGGGGCTGCCGGCCGACGTCGACGGCGCCGGGTGGTTCGGGCTGGGCCCGCACGACTCGTACCCGGACGTGCGCTCGTCGGTCGTGGTGGGGCGTCACCGCGCCGGGATCGACGACCTGTCGGTGCGGTACGCGCGTCCGCAGGAGTCCGGCCACCGGTCCGAGGTGCGCGACCTGGAGCTGACGCGCGGCGGCAGCCCGTGGTTGCGCCTGACGCTCGGTCGCGACGCGCGCGGCCGTCTGCCCGGGTTCACGCTCGCCCGGCACTCGGCCCACGAGCTCTCCGGGGCCGCCCACCCGCACGAGCTCCCCGTGCCGGAGCGGCACCACCTCTACGTGGACGCCGCCCAGCACGGCCTGGGCTCGCGTGCCTGCGGGCCCGACGTCTGGCCGACGGCGATGCTCCGCCCGCAGGCCCGCACCCTCGAGCTGCGCTGGCGGGCCCTGTGACCCCGTGAGCCCGCGTCGCGAGGTGGCGCGCATCGCGCCGAAGTAGTCCAGATCCTGCCGAGGTAGTTCGTGACACCGTGTCACGAACTACCTCGGCAGGATCTGAACTACCTCGGCGTGGTGGCGGACGTGTCCGCGACGATCGCGCCGCGGTCGAGCACGATCCGCCGGCCGCGGAAGCGCTCGCGCATCGTCCGGTCGTGGGAGACGAGCACGAGGGTGCCGTCGAAGTCCGCGAAGGCCCGCTCCAGCTCCTCGACGAGCGCGGGGGAGAGGTGGTTGGTCGGCTCGTCCACGAGCAGCACGTCCGTCGTGGTGGTGACCACCCGGGCGAGCTCGAGCCGCGAGCGCTGCCCCTGGGACAGCTCCCGCACCGGACGGGGCAGGTCGTCGGGGCGGAACAGGCCCGACGCGAGCAGCGCCTCCGCGTGCTCCTCCAGGTCGCCGGGGCGCCCGGCGGCGAACGCGTGCAGCACCGTGCGGCCGTCGTCCGAGGCGGACGCGACCGTCTGCCGCAGGTGCCCGACGACGCCCACGGCGCGCGCCACCCCGGCGTCCGGCACGACCTCTCCCGCGACCACCCCCAGCAGGGTGCTCTTGCCCGCGCCGTTCGGGCCGGTCACGAGCACGTGCTCGCCTGCCGCCACCGTGAGGCGGGGGACCGAGAGCCGGCCGCGCACCTCGACGCCGACGAGCTCGACCGCCGAGGCGTCGTCGTGGCCCGCGTCCGGGGACGCAGTGGCGACGTCCGTCCGGAACTCGGCGCGGTCGGCGGGCCGCTCGGCGGGATCGTCGGACAGCCGCCGCAGCCGCTCCTTGGCGTTGCGGACGCGGCCGGTGGCGCCGTGGGTGCGCGCCCGGGACCGGAACGCGCCGGAGCCGAACGACGCCATGGGGAGCTTGCGCGGGATCTGCTCCATCGCCTCGACGTTGGCGTCGAGAAGGTGCCGCTGACGCGCGACGTCGGCCTGCCACCGCTCGTACGCGAGCCGGAGCTGATCGCGCTCGGCCTCCTTCGCCGCGAGGTAGCCCGCCCACCCGGCGCCGTAGCGGCGGGCGCGCCCGGCGTCGACCTCGACGAGCGTCGTCGTGAGGTCGGCCAGGAACGCGCGGTCGTGGGTGACGGCGACGACGGTGCCGTCGTGCGACCGCAGCCGGTCCGTGAGCCAGTCGAGGGCGTCGTCGTCGAGGTCGTTGGTCGGCTCGTCGAGCAGGAGCAGCTCCGGGTCGGCCGCGAGCGTGGCCGCCAGCGCGAGACGGGAACGCTCGCCGCCGGACAGGGTGCCGAGCAGCCGGCCACGGTCCAGCGCGGGCAGCCCGAGGCGGTGCAGCGCGACGTCGACGCGGCGGTCCGCACCCCGCCCGTCGCGGGCGTCGAAGCGGGCGGTCAGCTCCGCGTAGCGGCGCAGCGCGTCGTCCAGCGCGGCGCCGTCGAGCGACCCGAGCCTGTCCTCGAGCGCGGCGACCGCCGCCGCGAGCGCGCGCACGTCCGCCAGCACGTGGTCGATCGCCTGGCCCACGGTGCTCGCGGGCGGAAGATCGAGCGTCTGGGGCAGGTGTCCCAGGCCGCCCGGGGCGCGCACGACGCGCGTGCCGTTCTGCGGCTCCAGCACGCCCGCGACGACGGCGAGCAGCGTGCTCTTGCCGGAGCCGTTGTCGCCGACCACCCCGACGCGCTCGCCGGGCGAGACGGTCAGGGACAGGCGGTCGAGCACCACGCGGTCGGCGTAGCGCAGGGTGATGTCGGTGAGGGTGAGCTGTGACGGGTCCACGGGCGGGACTCCTTCCGTCGCCGGCGTCGGCGACCGTGGAGGACGGCGGGCGTGCGAACGCCGACGCGGAGCAGTGTCGTCCGACCTGCTCGACGCGTCGGCGTCGGTGTGCTCACAGAGTTCCCATCGCGCTGCACCCTACGCACCGCCGCCCCACGCCGCCAGAGAATTGTGCGAGCGGGAGGTCACCAGGTCAGCGTGACCGGTCCGAGGAGACCCGACGGGCGCCGGTCTCCCTCGTAGTAGTTCGCGGCGCTGTTGCTCACCAGCACGTCGAGGGTGCGGGTGCCCGGGGCGAGGACGCCGAGGTCCACGACGTACGGCGCGGACATCGCGTGCCCGACGACGCCGCCGTCCACGCGCACGGTGGCGGCCTCGCCCACGACGCCGAGGTCCAGCCGCGCGGCGTCCGCGCCGTCCGGCACGTCCACCTCGGCCGTGTAGCGCACGGAC
Source organism: Isoptericola sp. NPDC058082 (assembly GCF_042885055.1). Classification (NCBI taxonomy): domain Bacteria; kingdom Bacillati; phylum Actinomycetota; class Actinomycetes; order Micrococcales; family Promicromonosporaceae; genus Isoptericola; species Isoptericola sp. NPDC058082. Next base: position 70,950 of record NZ_JBHVSQ010000015.1, read on the forward strand.
CCGGAGAGCCGGCGCAGGGCAGGAACCCGGGTCCAGTCGCCGAGCTCCACCTGCGCGGGCACGACGGCGGACGGGTCCTCCACGACCGTGTCCGGGTCGCCGAGCACGCGCTCGACCGTGCCTCGCCAGCCGGTGACCTCGACGCGGCGTCCCGACGCCGCACCGGCCGGAGGGACCGGGTGCCCGGCCGAGGGGACGAGGGCCAGCGTGCGGCGGCGCTCCAGGTCGAGCAGCACGCGGCCGTGGTCGTCGCGCTCCACGGGGTGCCGGGTGTCGGTGAACGGGTCCCACCAGCACGCGTCGTCGGGGACGGACGGCAGGCGGAGCCAGGTGCGGACCGGCTCCTCGCCCTCGTGGAAGACGACGTACCCCGCCGGCCGGTCGTCCGGGGGTCCGCCGAGGACGACGGCGCGCAGGTCCGGGGCCGCGGGCTCCGCGTCCACGACGGGGGCGCCGGCCGCGCGCAGCCGCTCCTTGAGGGCGGGGACGTCCGGGACGCCGTCGTCGGCGTCGAGCAGGACGGCGTACCCGGCGTGCGCGCCCTCGTCGCGGTCGACGTACCCGAAGTCGACCTGCGCCTCCAGCAGCGCGCGCACGACCGGGCCGGACGGCGCGGTGTCGGGGCGGCTCAGCAGGCCGACCGGCCACACCGGGGGTGCGGCGTCGAGCAGCTCCGCGATGCGCCGCACGTACCCGACGAACGGCGGCAGGTGCGGCCACCACGAGTTCCACCGACCCAGGTCGGGCTCGCTCTCGAACGCGCGCCCGCCGCGCACGGAGGAGAAGAACGCGTGCAGCACGGGCGTCGTCACGCCGCGCGACAGGTACCAGTCCAGCAGCCAGCGCGCCTCGTCGAGGCTCAGCCGCCAGCCGTACGCGCCGAGCACCTCCGTCACCGCCGGCACCCCGCCGCGGGCCCGTGCGGCGCTCGCGGCCACCTTCGGCGCCGTGCTCTCCGGGCCCTCGAGGGCGGTGCCGTCCCCACCCGATGCGCGCGGCAGCACCCAGCGCCACACGGTGTCCTGCCCGGGCCAGTGCAGGCGCGCGGCGGTGGCCAGGTCGTCCGGCTCGGCCGGGTGCCCCGTCAGCGCGAGGCCGTGCGCGGCGCACCATGCCGCCTGAGCGTCGTAGTAGACGCGGTGCAGCCGCGCCCGCACGGCGTCGTCCCAGTCGCGCACGAACCCGGTGGCGTCCGGGTCCGTGCCGCCCGGGCGGGTGCCGTCGCCGTCCCACAGCTCCGGCAGCCGGCGCAGCACCTCGGCCACCTCGACGCCCGAGCCGTCGTCGAGCCTCGCCGCCACCTCCGCCTCCAGCCCGGGCGTGTACGGGCGGGCGAGCCGCCGGTGGCCGCGGCCCAGCAGGAACGGCTCGTCGGTGAACATCGCGACCACTGTCGTGCCCAGGTGCTCCCCGAGCGCGGCGGCGTAGGCGTCGTGCGTCAGCTCCAGGAACGCCGCGACGGCGTCCGGGCTCAGCAGGTCCGCCGCCGGGGGAGCGAGCGCGGAGCCGTCGTCCTGCTCCGCGTGCGCCCCGCGGATCGTGCCGCCGCTGGCGGCGTCGAACACCGCCGTGACCCGCCACGAGCCCGGCGGCAGGTCCAGGCGCACCAACCCCGGCGCGCGCGCCGGGAGCAGCACGGCGTCGTCGCCGACGACGCCGCCCGCGTCGTCCACGGGCCGCGCGACGACGGCGAGCAGCCGCACGTCGAGGTCGCGGCCCAGCGCGGGACGCCAGTACCCGGCGTCCGCGGGCTCGTCGCCGGGCGCGCCGACCGGCACTTCGACGTCACGGGTCACCGGCACCAGGCACCGGGCGGCGAACGCCGGGTCGCGCGCCACGACGGCGCCGTTCGCCGAGCCGGACGGGTACGACGCCTCGTCGTAGAGCATCACCGCGAGCCCCAGCCGCGCGCACTCGTCGACCGCGACGCGCACCAGCCGCAGGAACTCGTCCGTCAGGTACCCCACCCGCCGGCTCAGCCCCACGCGCGCGCTGAGGGTGACACCGACGAACCCCGCGTCCGCGATCTCCCGGAGCTGCGTGAGCACCACGTCGTCGTCCAGGTCGTCGTTCCAGAACACGAACGCGTACGGCCCCACCGGCCCGTCCCCAGGCCGTCGCTGGTGCGGGACCGTCATCGGCCGACCCGCACCACGCGCACCGCGCCCGCGGGCACGGCGAGGCTGCCCTCGACCGTGTCGCCGCTCAGCAGCTCCGTGCCCGTCACCGGGGCGTCCGGGGTGCCGAGCGTGGCGTCCGCGTCCGTGTGGTTGATCGCGAAGAGCCACGACGTCGCGTCGTCGGTCGTGCCGTCGTCGGCCCACCGGCGCACGACCTCCACGCCCGCCGGCGCGACGACGTCCGGACCCACGCCGGCCTCGGCCACGAGCCGCTCGGCGAGCGCACCCAGGCCCGCGTCGTCGAGCCGCGTCGCGACGTACCACGCCCGCCCGGCCCCGACCTCGCGGCGGGTGACCGCCGCCCGCCCGGCGAGGGCGCCGTCGTCGTAGGACGCGACCACCTCCGTGCCGTCGGCGACGTGCGTCTTCTCGGTCCACAGGTCGGCCGTGGCCTCGCCGCCCACCGCCTTGCCGACCACGCGGACCGACTCGGGCTCCTGCAGCGGGTGGAACTCCTCGGTGCGCACGCCGAGCAGGTCGCGGAACGCGCCCGGGTAGCCGCCGAGGCGCACGTGGTCGTGCTCGTCGACGATGCCGGAGAAGTAGGTGACGACGACGGTCGCCCCGCGCGCGGCGGCCGCGGCGACGTTCGCGGCGTCGGCGTCCGTGACGACGTACGTGGTGGGCAGCACGACCAGGTCGTAGCCGTCGAGGTCGGCGCCCGGCGGCACGAGGTCGGTCGTGACGCCGAGCCGCCACAGCGCCCGGTACCAGGCCTGCACCTGGTCCATGTAGCGCAGGTCCTGCGTGGGGTGCGAGTCGAGCTCCGACCCCCACCACGACGGGTAGTCCACGACGACGGCCGCGCGCGACCGCACCCGCGAGCCGCGCACCTCGCCCAGGGCCCGCAGCGCGCGGCCCAGCGTCACGACGTCGCGCCACACGTCGGAGTCCCGGCCGGCGTGGGGCACCATCGCCGAGTGGTACTTCTCGGCGCCGGCACGCGACTGGCGCCACTGGAAGAACATCACCGCGTCCGCGCCGCGGGCCACGTGCTGCAGGGAGTTGCGCAGCATCTCGCCCGGCGTCTTGGGCGTGTTGCGCGGCTGCCAGTTCACGGCCGACGTGGAGTGCTCCATGAGGATCCACGGCGCGCCGCCCGCGACGCCGCGCGTGAGGTCGGCGGAGAACGCGAGGTCCACGTGCCGCTCGGGGTCCGCGGGGTACGTGTAGTGGTCGTTCGCGACGACGTCGAGCTCCGGCCCCCACCGGAAGTAGTCCATGCCCCGGCAGTGGGCCGTCGCCATGAGGTTGGTCGTGACGGGCACGTCCGGCGTGATCTCGCGCAGGGTGTCCCGCAGGTCGAGGTAGTAGTCGAGCAGCGCGTCGGAGGAGAACCGGTGGAAGTCGAGCTGCTGCGTCGGGTTGGCGAACGTCGGCGCGACCAGCGGCGGCAGCACGTCGTCGAACGACCCGTAGCGCTGCGACCAGAAGGCCGTGCCCCACGCCTCGTTGAGGGTGTCGACCGTGCCGTAGCGCGCGCGCAGCCAGTCCCGGAACGCCGCCGCGGCGGAGTCGGAGTAGTCGCGCGACACGTGGCAGCCGATCTCGTTGTCCACGTGCCAGACGGCGAGCGCCGGGTGGTCGCGGTAGCGCTCGGCGATGCGGGTCGTCATGCGCAGCGCGTAGTCGCGGTGCACGGGGTGGGTGACGGCGTAGGCCTGGCGGCCGCCCTGCTGCAGCACGGTCCCGTCGGCGGTGCGGGGAAGGATCTCGGGGTGCTCGCGGGTGAGCCACGGCGGCGGCGACGCGGTGGCGGTCGCGAGCGCGACCCGGATGCCGGCGGCGTGCAGCCGGTCCATCGTCTCGTCGAGCCAGGCCCAGTCCAGCTCGCCCTCGCGCGGCTCGATCCTGGCCCAGGAGAAGATCGCCACGCTGAGGATGGTGACGCCCGCCTCGCGCATGAGCTCGAGGTCCTCGAGGCGCACGTCCTGCGGCCACTGCTCGGGGTTGTAGTCGCCGCCGAAGCCGAGGCCGTCGAGGCCGGCGTTCCAGGGGTGGGGGGTCGGGGTGGACTCCGGTGTCGTGCGTCGTCGCATGGCCCGAGTCTGTCATGTATCGATTCAACGGGGAAGCGCTTGCCGGTCGGTGTCCGGATGTCGAACAGGCGGTCGCGCACGCAAAGCGCGCCGTATCCCGTGTGCACGACCGCCTGTTCGGCGGGAGGGCAGGTCAGCCGACGCCGGTCGTGGACTCGCGGACGACGAGCTCGGGCTGGAACGTCACCTGCTCGACCGTGTCGTCCGGGTCCAGCAGCAGGTCCGCCGCGCGGTGGCCGAGCTGGTGGGTCGGCTGGCGCACCGAGGTGAGCGGCGTGGCCAGCTCCCCGGCGAACGTGACGTCGTCATACCCCACCACCGCCATGCCGGACGGCACGGGGACGTCGGCGGCGCGCAGCGTGCGCAGGGCGCCGAGGGCGGTGAGGTCGTTGACGCACATGGTGGCCGTCGGGCGCTCGGCGAGCGCGAGCACCTGCTCGGTGCCGGCCTGCCCGCCGTCGGCGTTGAGGGTGGCGATCGGGATCTCCACCAGCGCCTCGGCCGGGTCGAGGCCCAGCTCCACGAGCGCGTCGTGCAGGCCGGCGCTGCGGTCGGCGCACTGGCGGATGGTGTGCGGGCCGTTGAGGAAGGCGATCCGCTCGTGCCCGAGGTCGACGAGGTGGCGCGCGGCGGCGGCGGCGCCCGCGCGGTCGTCGACGGCCACCGACGACAGCGTGTCGACCGGCGACGGGCGGTCGAGCAGCACCACGCGCAGCCCCCGGGCGCGCAGGGTCTCCAGGTGCTCGAGGTCCTGCGTGGCCGGCACGACCATGACGCCCTGCACGCCGTGCTCCTCGAAGAGGCGCAGGTAGCGGGCCTCGCGTTCCGGCTTCTCGTCCGAGCTGGCGAGCATGAGGGTGTAGTCCGCCTCCTCGAGGCGGTCCTCGATGCCGCGCGCCACGTCGGTGAAGAAGGGGTTGGACACGTCGAGCACGATGGCGCCCGCGGTCGTGATGGTGCCGGCGCGGAGCTGGCGGGCGGAGCCGTTGGGCACGAACGCGAGGTCGTCGATGGCGGCGAGCACCCGTTCGCGGGTGGCCGGCGAGACGCGGTCCGGGCGGTTGAGCACGTTCGAGACCGTGCCGACCGACACCTTGGCCTGGCGCGCGACGTCGCTGATGGACGCGCGGCGGCGGGGGGCGGTCGTCGTCATGGGCTGCTCCTCGGATCGGGACGCGTCGTCGCGCCTGGGCTCCAGCGTAGAGGTACCTGGGCGCCGGGCCGGTGGGTGCCCGGCGTCGTCTCCTCTTGCTAGGTTCATGGTATGAACCGTTTCATCGATGACGGCGCAACGACGCACGTCTGTTTCGTGTCCCGCGTACGGCGCGACCGCCTCGAGGAGTACAAGGCCGCCCACGCCGCCGTCTGGCCCGAGATGCTCGAGGCCCTCGCCGAGACCGGATGGCACGACTACCGCCTGTTCCTCGGGGCCGACGGGCTGCTCGTCGGCGTCCTGCGCACCGACGACTACGAGCGCGCGCAGCGGGACATGGCCGCCCGCGAGGTGAACGAGCGCTGGCAGGCCGCCATGAAGGACTTCTTCGAGCCCGCCGAGGGGCGCCCCGACGAGGGGTTCGTCCAGCTCGAGGAGGTGTTCCACCTCGAGTCGCAGCTCGACGCCGCCCGCCGCGCCGACTGACTGTCCGCGACCTGTCAGGTCCTCCGCGGGGTATGGCGCTCGCTGGTCCTGACAGCTCCCCGGCGCCCCCGAGTTGTCAGGCTGTGCGCGGGAGATGCCGCGCGCTGGGACTGAGAAGTCACCGGACGGACGGTTGACGCAGCCCCGTCACGCACCTAGGCTATGAAACGATTCAAAGCGCGGTCGCCCCGCCGGCCGCACCAGCACCGCGCGAGGGAGCGCGGACGAGGAGGAGACATGACGGCGACGACGCCCGTGCTCGACGCACGGCTGCGCAAGGCCCTCGGCGAGCAGACCATCGAGCTGCCCTCGTGGGCGTTCGGCAACTCGGGTACCCGGTTCAAGGTCTTCGGCACGCCCGGGACCCCCCGCGACCCGTACGAGAAGATCGCGGACGCCGCCCAGGTGCACCGCTACACGGGCATCGCGCCGCGCGTGTCGCTGCACGTCCCGTGGGACCTGGTCGACGACTTCTCCGACCTGGCCCGGCACGCCAAGGAGCACGGCGTGACCATCGGGATGATCAACTCGAACCTGTTCCAGGACGACGACTACAAGCTCGGTTCCCTCACGCACTCCGACCCGGCGGTGCGCGCCAAGGCGATCGCCCACCACGTGCAGTGCATCGACGTCATGCGCGCCACGGGGTCCAAGGAGCTGAAGGTCTGGCTGCCCGACGGCACCAACTACCCCGGCCAGGACTCGATCCGCGCCCGCCAGGACCGGCTCGCCGAGTCGCTCGCCGAGATCTACGCCGAGCTCGACGACGACCACCGCATGGTGCTCGAGTACAAGTTCTTCGAGCCGGCGTTCTACCACACGGACGTGCCGGACTGGGGCACGTCCCTGCTGCACTGCCTCGCGCTCGGCGAGAAGGCGAACGTCGTGCTCGACACGGGCCACCACGCGCCCGGTACCAACATCGAGTTCATCGTGGCGCAGCTGCTGCGCCAGGGCCGGCTCGGGGCGTTCGACTTCAACTCGCGCTTCTACGCCGACGACGACCTCATGGCCGGCGCCGCGGACCCGTTCCAGCTCTTCCGGATCATGCACGAGATCGTGCAGGCGGACGCGCTGCGCCCGGAGTCGGGGGTGAACTTCATGCTCGACCAATGCCACAACATCGAGGAGAAGATCCCCGGCCAGATCCGCTCCGTGATGAACGTGCAGGAAGCCACGGCCAAGGCACTGCTCGTCGACGCCGAGGCCCTCGACGCCGCGCAGCGCTCCGGCGACGTGCTCGGCGCCAACGGCGCGCTCATGGACGCCTACAACACGGACGTGCGCGGCCTCCTCGCCGACCTGCGCGCCGAGCAGGGCCTCGACCCCGAGCCCATGAAGGCGTTCGCGGCGTCCGGCTACCTGGGGCAGATCGCGGCCGAGCGGGTCGGCGGCCAGCAGGCCGGCTGGGGCGCCTGAGCATGACGACGACGGCGGCGGGCATCACGGCGGACGCTCCGCCGGACCACGACGCCGCGGTCGCCGACCGCGTGCTCGCGGGGCCGCACGGCGACCTGCGCGTGCGGGTCTACCGGCCGGCGGGCACGCCCGTCGCGGGCCTGGTGTGGGCGCACGGCGGCGCGTTCGCGCACGGCGACCTCGACATGCCCGAGGCCGACGGCGTCGCGCGCGCGCTCGCCGCGGCGGGGATCGCCGTCGTGAGCGTGGAGTACCGCCTGGTGTCGGCGATCGATTACCGCGACGCGGGCGCGACGCCCGGCACGGACGGCGTCCGGTTCCCGGTGCCGTCCGAGGAGGTCGTGTCCGCGTTCGCGTGGGCCGCGGGGGGCGGGGCGTCCGACCTCGGCGTCCCCGCCGGGCGGTGGTCGCTGGGCGGCGCGAGCGCCGGCGGCGACCTCGCCGCGGGGGCGTCCCTGCGGCTGCGCGACGGCGCGGTCCCGCTCAGCACCCTCGGCGGCGTGGTCGGGCACGACGGCGTGGTCCCGACGCCGCGCAGCGTCGTGCTCGCCTACCCGGTGACGCACCAGGTCCTGCCCGCGCCCAGCGCCGAGCTGGCCGCCAAGATCGCGGCGCTGCCGCCGGAGAAGAACTTCCCGCCCGCCGCCGTGCGCGCGATGAACGGCAACTACCTGGGTCACGACGGCCCGGCGACGTCGCCGTACGCCTTCCCGGGCGGCCAGGACCTGCGCGGCCTGCCGCCCACGCTGATCGTCAACTCCGACCTCGACGCCCTGCGCTCGGGCGGCGAGGCCTACGCCGCGGAGCTCGCGGCCGCCGGGGTGGACGTCTTCGTGAGCCGCGAGGACGGCACGACCCACGGCCACCTCAACCGGCCCGCCGAGCCCGGCTTCGCGCGCAGCCTCGCGCGGATCGCCGCCTGGCTCACCACGGAAGCCCTCGTCGGCACCGCGCACGAGCGCTGACCCCCGTACCCCTCACCGCACCCACCCCCGTCCGTCGGCCGACGGACCGACCACCGGAGCACCGATGACGAAGCAGACCGTCAACCCGACCGTGGAGGCCCTCGTCGCGCGGTCGAACCGCCTGGGCGCCGACCCGCGCAACACGAACTACGCCGGCGGCAACACGTCCGCCAAGGGGATCGAGAAGGACCCGGTCACCGGGCAGGACGTCGAGCTGCTGTGGGTCAAGGGCTCCGGCGGCGACCTCGGCACCCTCACCGCGAAGGGCCTCGCCGTCCTGCGGCTCGACCGCCTGCGCGCCCTCACCGAGGTGTACCCGGGCGTGGAGCGCGAGGACGAGATGGTCGCCGCGTTCGACTACTGCCTGCACGGCAAGGGCGGCGCCGCCCCCAGCATCGACACGGCCATGCACGGCCTCGTCGACGCCGCGCACGTGGACCACCTGCACCCGGACGCGGGCATCGCGATCGCGACCGCGGCCGACGGCCCCGAGCTGACGCAGAAGATCTTCGGGGGCAAGGTCGTGTGGGTGCCGTGGCGCCGTCCCGGCTTCCAGCTCGGCCTCGACATCGCCGAGATCAAGGTGGCGCACCCCGACGCGATCGGCACGGTGCTCGGCGGGCACGGCATCACGGCCTGGGGCGAGACGGCCGAGGAGTCCGAGGCGAACTCGCTGTGGATCATCGAGACCGCGGCGGCGTACATCGCCGAGCACGGCGCGCCGGAGCCCTTCGGCCCGGCGCTCGACGGCTACGACGCCCTGCCCGACGACGAGCGCCGGGCCAAGGCCGCCGCGCTCGCCCCGCACCTGCGCGCCGTCGCGTCGCACGACAGGCCGCAGGTGGGCCACTTCACCGACGCGGACGTCGTGCTCGACTTCCTGGCGAGCACCGAGCACGCGCGCCTGGCTGAGCTGGGCACGAGCTGCCCCGACCACTTCCTGCGCACCAAGGTGAAGCCGCTGGTCGTGGACCTGCCGGCCACCGCCACGGTCGAGGAGATCGTGGAGCGCCTGCCCGAGCTGCACGAGGCGTACCGCGCCGACTACACCGCGTACTACGAGCGCGGCGCCGCCGAGGCCCGCGCCCGCGGCGAGGAGCCGCCCGCGATGCGCGGCGCGGACCCGGCGATCGTGCTGGTGCCCGGCGTCGGCATGTTCTCCTACGGCGCCGACAAGCAGACCGCGCGCGTCGCGGGGGAGTTCTACGTCAACGCCGTCAACGTCATGCGCGGCGCGGAGGCCCTCTCGACCTACGCCCCGATCGACGAGTCGGAGAAGTTCCGCATCGAGTACTGGGCCCTCGAGGAGGCGAAGCTCCAGCGCAAGCCGAAGCCCAAGCCGCTCGCGACGCGCATCGCGTTCGTCACCGGCGCCGCGTCGGGCATCGGCAAGGCCATCGCGACCCGCCTCGCCGCGGAGGGCGCGTGCGTCGTCCTCGCCGACCTGGACCTCGCCAAGGCGCAGGCCGCGGCCGCCGAGCTCGGCTCGACCGACGTCGCGATCGGCCTGGCGGCGAACGTCGCCGACGAGGCCGCGGTCCAGGCCGCGCTGGCCGAGGCCGTCCTCGCCTTCGGCGGCGTGGACATCGTCGTGAACAACGCCGGCCTGTCGCTGAGCAAGTCGCTCTTCGACACCACCGAGGCGGACTGGGACCTGCAGCACGACGTCATGGCCAAGGGCTCGTTCCTCGTGGCCAAGAACGCCGCGCGCATCCTCGTGGACCAGAAGCTCGGCGGTGACATCGTCTACATCTCGTCGAAGAACTCCGTGTTCGCGGGCCCGAACAACATCGCCTACTCGGCCACCAAGGCCGACCAGGCGCACCAGGTGCGGCTGCTGGCCGCCGAGCTCGGCGAGCACGGCATCAAGGTCAACGGCATCAACCCGGACGGCGTCGTGCGCGGCTCGGGGATCTTCGCCTCCGGCTGGGGCGCCAACCGTGCCAAGACGTACGGCATCGAGGAGCAGGACCTGGGCAAGTTCTACGCCCAGCGCACGCTGCTCAAGCGCGAGGTGCTGCCCGAGCACGTCGCGAACGCCGTCTACGCGCTGTGCACGTCCGACTTCTCGCACACCACCGGCCTGCACGTGCCCGTCGACGCCGGCGTGGCGCAGGCGTTCCTGCGATGACGGCGACACCCGCGGCACCGGCGGGGCCCGGGTCGACGGCGGCGGGCACGCTCGCCGCCGTCGACCTGGGCGCCACCAGCGGGCGCGTCATCCTGGGCCGCTTCGGCGGGCGGGAGGGGCTGCGGCTGCAGCACGTGGCGCGGTTCCCCAACGACCCGGTCCGCACGCCCGACGGCCTGCACTGGAACCTGCTGGAGCTGTACCGCCAGGTCCTCGACGGCCTGGCCGCGGCCGAGCGCGAGGCGCCCGGCGAGATCCTCGGCGTCGGGATCGACTCGTGGGCCGTGGACTACGGGCTGCTGCGCGGCGGGCGCCTGCTCGGCGTGCCGTACCACTACCGCGACGCGCGGACGGCGGCCGGCGTGGAGCGCGTGCACGCCCGCGTCGACGCCGCGGCGCTGTACACGCGCAACGGGCTCCAGCACCTCCCGTTCAACACCGTGTTCCAGCTCGCCACGGAGGGGCCGCTGCTCGACCTGGCCGACCGGCTGCTGCTGGTGCCCGACCTGCTCGCGCACTGGCTCACCGGCGCCGAGGTCGCGGAGCGCACCAACGCCTCCACCACCGGGCTGCTCGACGCGCGCACGGGGGAGTGGGACACGGGCCTCGCCGAGCTGGTCGGGGTCCCGGCCGGGATCCTGCCGCCCCTGGTCGACCCGGGGGCGTCGCTGGGCGTGCTCTCGCCCGACGTCGCGCAGCTGGTGGGCCGGGTGCTCGAGGTGACGGCCGTGGGCTCGCACGACACGGCCTCCGCCGTCGTCGCCGTCCCCGCGACCGACCGGGACGTCGCGTACGTCTCGTGCGGCACCTGGGGCCTGGTCGGCCTCGAGCTCGACGCGCCGGTGCTGACCGAGGACGCCCGGCTCGCCGGCTTCACCAACGAGGGCGGCGTCGACGGCCGCACGCGGTTCCTGCACAACGTCATGGGGCTGTGGCTGCTCAGCGAGTCGATCCGCACCTGGGAGCGGGAGTCCACGGCGGCGCAGCGCTCCAGCACCCTGCAGGAGCTGCTCGCCGAGGCGGCGCACGTCACCGCCCCCGTCGCGGTGTTCGACGTCGACGACCCGCGCTTCCTGCCTCCGGGCGACGTCCCGGGGCGCATCGCCGACTGGTGCCGCGAGCACGGCCAGCCCGTGCCGGCGACGCGCGGGGAGTACGTGCGCAGCATCGTCGAGAGCCTGGCGCAGGCGTTCGCGGACGCCGTCACGACGGCGGCGAAGCTCGCCGGGCGCACCGTGTCGACCATCCACGTGGTGGGCGGCGGCGCGCAGAACACCCTGCTGTGCCAGGCGACGGCGGACCGCGCCGGGCTGCCCGTGGTGGCCGGGCCCGTCGAGGCCACCGCCATCGGCAACCTGCTGGTGCAGGCCCGCGCCCGCGGTCTGGTGGACGGAGGCCTGGAGGACCTGCGTGCGCTCGTCGCCGCGGCGTTCACGCCCGAGCGCTACGCCCCGCGGTAGGCCCCGACGGACGACGTGCCCGCCGCCGCGCCGTGGGCTGCCAGGTGCTGCGGCACCGGGCCCCGCGGGGCGGCGACGGCCACGTCCGCGGTCGTGAACCGCGCCCACACGTGCTTCTCGCCATGGTCCGTGCGGTACCAGCCGACCTCGTCGGCGATCGTCTTCGCGAGGCGCAGGCCGTGGCCGCCCTCGCCCGGCTCGCGGTCGTGCGGGACGACGGGCGGCGCGTCCGGGCTGCGGTCCACGACGTCCACCACGGCGACGTCGCCGTCGCACAGCAGCCGTGCGACCACCGGTGGTCTGGCGTGCTCGAGCGCGTTCGCCACCAGCTCGCTCGCGACCAGCACCATGCGCTGACGCCCGGACAGCCCGCCGACGTCGGGCGCGGGCCCCCGCTGCGCCGCCCGGCAGTCGCACGGGAGGCGCGACTCGAGCGCGGAGCGCACGTCCGCGAGGTCGTCGACGGTGCGCACGGTCCACGTCCCGACGACGTCGAGCCGCCCGACGGGGACGGCCTCGACCGGCGTCACCGGCGCACGTCCGGAACCATGCAGCCTCCTGTGGCCACGGGGGATGGGGGCCTTCCGAAGGCCGCGGGTGGCGGCCTGGACCGTCGTCGACCCTACTGCCCCGAAGCCGCCCCCGCGCGCGCTGTGACGAACGTCGTGGGTGAGCGCGACCCACGGCCCGGGACGGCCTCGCCCGCGCGCCGCGGACCGCGCTCACCGGGGGTGGATCAGCGCCAGGGCGTCCACCCGTCGTCGCCGGAGAGGTACGCCTCGCGGGTGTGCGCGGCGGCCTCGTCGGCGGTCAGCTGCGGACGGCCGTCGACGACGGCGCCGGCGGGCGCGGCGCCGGGACCGGCGTTGCGGTACTCCCGCATGAAGTCGTCGCGCCACGACCAGCCGCTCATGTCCGACCAGGCGGGCGTCCCGACGTGCGCGCCCAGCCAGGAGTCGCGCACGACGACGGACGGGTCGACAAGCGGGTTGCTGCTCGGGTGCCACGGGCGGCCGAGGAAGACGGTGCCCGCCGCGGCGTCCGACGTGAACCGGGTGCCGGTGAACAGGAAGCCCTTGCCGCCGGGCACGGTCGCCGGAGCCGCCACGTACCCGTTGTTCGTCGCGGACCCGCGGTCGAGCGAGCGGATCTCCGAGTCCTCGACGACGAGGGTGCCGCCGCCGTAGACGAAGTCGACGTCGCCCTCGATGTACGAGTCCGTGACGTACGTGCGCGCCGCCGCGGCGCCGGAGCCCGGGTCGGCCAGGTACGTGTCCTGGTTGCCGAGCAGCCGGACGCCGTCGAGCACGGTGCGGTCGCCCGACGTCCGCAGCGCGAGCGCCTGGCTGCCGCCGTTCGCGGCCTCGTCGTAGGCGTTCTCGACGGTGAGGTCGCGCAGCGTGACGTCGTCGGCCAGCACGGACAGCACCGGCGAGCCGGTGTGCCCGAACGTGCCGCCGTAGAACTTGGCCTGGCCGGCGGCGAGGTCGTAGGTGAGCACCACGTCCTCCGGGTCGCCGGTGGCGCCGCGGATGGTGGTCCCGTCGGCGCCGGGCCAGACCCGCACCACCTCGCGGTAGACGCCCGGCTCGACGACGACGTCCACCGGGTGCGGCGACCGCGACGCCGCGCCCACCGCGGCGCCGATCGACGCGTAGTCGCCGGTGCCGTCGAGCGCCACGGTGACCGTGCGGCGGACCTTCTCCTGCGCGCCGAGGGTGCCCGCGCCGCGCGTGACGACGCGGGTGACGTCGGCGACGTCGTCGGGCGTGTACTGGTACCGGGCGGCCGGGTCGAACGTCGGACCGGTGTCGTCCTTGCGACCGCGGATCGTCGTGAACCGGTTGTCGCGCGAGTCGACCTTCGACGCCGGGTCCTTGGCGACGATCGCGTCCTCGCCGTTCGAGTACACGCTCGACTCGACGACGAGCTGCGACGCACCGCGCGACATGGTGCCGTACTGCGCCTGCCCGTCGAACCAGTTGTTGTACAGGTGGCCGGCGGCCACGTTGTCGATGCTCGCGTTGCGCTGGTAGGTGTTCGAGAACCGGTTGTGGTGCATCGTGATCTCGGTGACCACGTTGTCGGTCCAGCCCACGCCCACCGTCTTGTTGTGGTCGTGCAGGTAGTTCCACGACAGCGTGACCGCCGTGGAGTCCTTGCGGACGTCGATCAGGCCGTCGCCCAGGCGCGTGAGCTCGTTGTGGTCGATCCACACGTGGCTGGAGGTGTCGACGCGGATGCCGTCGTTGTCGTTGTCCGCGCTCTTGCCGTCCCAGTCGCCCGGCACGTAGGAGTCGCGGAAGCGCAGGTTGCGCACGATGACGTTCTCCACGTGGTCGAGCCGCAGCCCGACGCCGACCAGCTCCGCGCCCGACGCGAACCCGACGATCGTCTTGTCGCTCGCCACGTCGATCATCGAGCCGAACTCGGCCGGCTCGATCGTGCCCTTGACGTAGATCGTCAGGGGTTCGTCGGACGCCGCCGCCTCGGCGAGCGCGGCCGCGTCGCGCACGGTGACGGCGTCGCCGCCCGCGCCGCCCGTGGTGCCGTGCGGCAGAACGTCGGTGGGCGTGGAGGCGAAGCCGGTCGCCACGGGCGACCAGACAGGGCCGTCCGCCGTCGTCGTGCCGGGGGCGCCGATGCGGTCGAGGACGGCGGCGCCGGCCGCGGCCGGGTCGACGTCGGCGGGTGCCGCGTGCGCGGCGGGGGCGAGCAGGGTCAGGGCCAGCACGGGGGCGCCGAGCAGCGCGGCGGTGCGGGTCGTCGTGAGTCTCATGGTTCCTCCTCTGGTGTCGGTCACGGGTGGCGCGGGTCGTCGGTCGAGAGACCGCCGCCGACCAGCGGGACGTCGTCGAGCACGGTGCCGTCGCCGGCGTCCCGCAGGGCGAGGGTCTCCCTCGGCCCGTTCACCTCGGCGTCGTAGGCGTTCTCGAGCGTGAGGTCGCGCAGGGTCACGCCGTCGGCGAGGACGGTCGCGGTGGCCCAGTCGCTCGCGGGCTTGTCGTACGTCACGACGACGTCGGCGGGGTCGCCCGTCGCGCCGCGGATCGTGAGCCCCTCGGCGCCCGGCCAGACGGTGAGCACTTCGCGGTACGTGCCCGGCTCGACGACGATCTCGACCGGTCGGGGCGACCGCGACGCCGCGCCGACGGCCGCCTGGACCGACAGGTAGTCGCCGGTGCCGTCCTGCGCCACCGTGACCCGCCGGCCGAGCCGGTCGTCGCGCGTGGACCGGGTGCCGGCGTGCCGGCTCAGCAGGGGCACGACGTCCTCGGCGTCGTCGGCCGTGTAGGCGTAGTGGTCGGACGCCTCGAACGTGGGCCCGGTCTCGGCCGGCTCCTCGCCCCAGTTCCCGCGGAACAGGTTGCCGCGCTGGTGCAGGCGGGCCGCGTCGCCGCTGAGGATGAGCGGGTTGCGGGCGTTCTCGTAGACGCTCGACTCGACCAGCAGCGTGGAGCCGCCGCGCGACGTGGTGCCGTACGAGCTCGCCCCGGACAGCCAGTTGTTGTACAGGTGGCCGAGCGCCACGTTGTCGATGCTGCCGTTGCGCTGGTGCACGTTCGAGAACCGGTTGTGGTGCAGGGTCAGCGTGGTCACGACGTTGTCCGTCCACCCGACGCCGAGCGTCTTGTTGTGGTCGTGGAAGGAGTTCCACGACGCCGTCACCGCGGTGGAGTCCTTGCGGATGTCGAGCTGGCCGTCGCCGAGCCGCGCGAACTCGTTGTGGTCCACCCACACGTGGTCCGACGTGTCGATGCGGATGCCGTCGTTGTCGTTGTCCGCGCTCTTGCCGTCCCAGTCGGCCGCGACGTAGGAGTCGCGGAACGTCAGGTTGCGGATGATGACGTTCTCGACCTCGAGCAGCCGCAGCCCGCCGCCGACGAGCTCGCCGCCCGACGCCGCGCCGACGATCGTCTTGTCGCTCGCGACGTCGATCATCGAGCCGAACGGCTCCACCTCGAGGGTGCCCTGCACGAGGATCGTCAGCGGTTCGTCGGCCGCCGCGTACGCCGCGAGGCCCGCGGCGTCGCGCGCGGTGACGGTCCGCCCGCCCGCGCCGCCGGTGGTGCCGTCCGGGAGCTCGTCCGTCGGGACGGACGCGAAGCCCGTCGCGGTGGGGGACCAGACGGGGCCGTCCGCGGACGTCGCGGGTGGGGCGCCGATGCGGTGCAGCAGCGCTCGACCGGCGGCCTCGGCGTCCGTGCCGGACGACGCGTGCGCCACCGGGGCGAGCAGCGTCAGGCCGAGGACCGGGGCGGCGAGTGCCGCCACGGCCCGGCGGGCTCGCGGGCCAGGACGCTGCGAGCGGGGGGAGGTGGTGCGGTCCGGGGTGGGTCGATGGTCCGCGGTCAAGGGCATCGTCGCGCCTCTCGTGAGACTCGGGCCGGGTGGCCCTTCGGGTCGGGACGAGCCGTGGTGCCGCTCGTGGTGCGGGCCGACCTCGGTGTCGGCCCCCCGTCCCCGCGCGCTCTGCGACCGGAAACGCCTCAGAAACCGGTTTCTCACAACGTAGTCGAACCGCCCGTCTTCGTCAATAGTTCAGCGACCGAAACCAATGGAGGTCCTTGCCGCTCCGGCCGCGTCCACAGGCGTGGCCGGCAGGGATGACGAGAGCGGGGCGAGGGTTTCTTCGCGGCGACGTATCCCTCCCGAAGTGGAGGGCGCCCTGGCGCCCGTGAACGCGTCGCCGCGGAGAAACTCTCGCCCCGCTCGCCCCGACCGAGGTTTCGACCGGATCGACCACCGACCGGCTCAGGCGGTGACGGCCCCCACGCGCCCCACTGCGAGGTCCGCGACATCGCCGGCCCCGGTGATGTCGAGGCGGCGGTCGACGACGGCCGCCACGACGTCGACCTCGAGCGACGACCCCGCAGGCACCGTGCGCACCGCGTCCCAGGCGAGCGCCGGACCCAGCCCCACGTAGTCGCCCACGCGGGCGAACCACGGGTCGGGCTCCCCGGACGCCTGGGCCAGCACGAGGGTGGTCCAGGCCGGCCCGGTGCGCCGCACGACGGCCACCCACGGGCTGCGCGAGCCGTGCACGTCGCCGCCGCGGTCGGGGCTCAGCGCGAACGCCTCGTCGCCCGACGGGAGGCGCCAGAACCAGCCGCCGTACCCGGCGCCCGGCCGGCCGTTGGTCGCCGGGCTGCCGATCTCGACGTCGGCGTCGCCCGCGCGCAGGCTGCCGTGCCAGCCGAGCGCCCACGCGTCGACCTCCGGCAGCACGACGGCGGTGAGGCGCCGCTCCTCCGTCAGCTGCACACCGCCGCGCTCGTCCAGCCAGCGCAGCCGCTGGGTCAGGGTGGCGCCGTCGTCGGTCACCTTCGTGCGCCCGGCCTCCTGGCGGCCGTGGTTCGCGAGCAGCGTCGGCCCCTGGTCGCGCACGTAGGTGCGCCCGCCCCAGTGGCTGGTGCCGTCCACGTCGGCCACCGCCATCGAGACGCCGTAGTGGTGGCGGTGGTCCAGCGGGCTCTTCGTCGTCATCGCCACGCCCTGCGCCGAGTGCACCGGGTGCAGGAAGGGCCGTGGGCTGTGCACGCCGGGCATCCCGTCACCGCGCGAGTACCGGCCCAGGGGCCGGTCGTCGCCGACGCCGAGCACCCAGTCGTCGTCGACGGGCCGCCACCGGGCCCGGACCGAGTCGTCACGGGCGTGCGCGCGCCCCGCGAGGTCCGCCGACGTCACGCCGAGCCGGCGCGCGGGCGGCACGGGCCCCGTGCTGCCCCGCACCACCAGCCCCGGTGTCACGTGCACGGCGATGCCCTCGGCACCGAGTCGCGTGCGCTCCGTGCCGAGCACGCGGGCGTGCAGCAGCTCCCAGGCACGGCGGCCGAGATCGGCCTGCGGCACCGCGGCCGTGGTCAGCGACGGCGTCGCGTAGCGGGCGAGCTCGATGTCGTCGAAGCCGCCGATCGAGATGTCCCCCGGCACCGCCACGCCGGCCTCGTTGAGGCGCGCGAGGAGGCCGAACGCGACCAGGTCGTTGAACGCGACGACGCCCGTCGCGCCGGTCGCCAGCACGGCGTCCGCCGCGCGGTACCCGGCGTCCACGGTGGGGCCGCACGGCACGGTCGTGACGCGCAGGCCCGGGTGCCGCTCGCGCGCGTCGTCGAGGGCGCGGGCCCGCAGCCCGTTCGACGCGCTCGATCGGGGGCCGGCGACGTACGCGAGCTCGCGGTGCCCGAGCGCGACCAGGTGGTCCACCATGCTCCGCACGCCCGCCGCGTAGTCGACGCGCACGCTCGGCACGGTGAGGCCGGGCACGTGCCGGTTGACCACGACCACCGGCTCGAGCCGCGGCAGGAGCTCCAGCAGCGCGTCCTCGGACGTGCGCGGGGCGGCGAGCACCAGCGCGTCGCACCGCTGTCGCGCCTCGAGCGCCACCTCGGCCTCGTCGGCGGTGTTCTCGGCCGTGTCGGCCACCAGGACGCGGTAGTCGTGCGGCGCGGCCGCCGCCATCGTGCCGCGCAGGATCTGCTGGAACATCGGGTTCGCCAGGTCGGGCACGACCAGCGCGACGGAGTTGGTGCGGCCCAGGGACAGGCTGCGCGCCACCCGGCTGGGCTGGTAGCGCAGGTCCTTCGCGGCGACGCGCACGCGCTCGGCGATGTCCCGCGCGACGCTGGCCCGGCCGTTCATCACCCGCGAGACCGTGGCCCGCGACACCCCGGCCGCGGCCGCCACCTCGTCGATGGTGGGGCCGCCCGAGCGGGCCATCAGGCGTCCTTCCCGGCCACGGTGACGTGCACCGGGCCGAAGGTGCCGCCGTCGCCCGGCCGCAGGTCGGCCCCGAGCGGGGCGCTCGCGAACAGGCCGACCTCGGCGCCGATCCAGTGGCCGACGACCGACTGCCACGGCGGCGCGGGCTCGTGCCACTCCGCGTCGTCGTGCCCCGGCAGGGCGTCGTCCCGCCAGGCCCAGGTGACGCGGCCCTCGGCGTCGACGGCGGTGCGCAGCACGACGCCCGTCGCGCCCGCGGGCACGGGCTCCTGCGCGAGGACCTCCTCGTCGCCGTAGGTGCCGCCGCGCCGCACGGTCACCTCGATCCCGCCCGGCGTGCGCACCAGTCCCGCCCAGGCGTACTCGCGGCCCAGGACGACGACGCCTGCCCGGGTGCCGGGGGCCTCGCCCGCGAGGCCGACGCGGGTCTCCCACGTGCTCGGCTGCCCCGGCAGCTGCTGGCTCAGGACGGCGCCCTGGTCGCGCAGGTTGCCCCGGGGCGTGGGCTGGGCGGGCAGGCGCAGCGTGCCGCCGCCGTCGGCCACGGCCCAACCCTCGACGGGGTTCGCCTGCCAGTGCCAGCGGGGCGCGAGGCCCGGGGGCGCGAAGTCGTCGCTGCGCACCGGCTCGCCCGGCTCGGCGCCCGGCACGGGCGTCGGGTGCGTGAGCACCGGGGAGCCCGCGTCGCCCAGCACCGGCCAGCCGTCGTCGTCCCACCGCATCGGCTGCAGGTGCACCACGCGGCCGAAGACGTCGCGGTCCTGGAAGTGCAGGAACCAGTCGTCGCCGTCCGGGGTGTCCACCCACGCGCCCTGGTGCGGGCCGTTGACCGGGGTGTCGCCCTGGGCCAGCACCACGCGGTGCTCGTACGGGCCCCACACCGACCGCGCGCGGAAGGCGACCTGGTAGCCGGTCGCGACGCCGCCGGCCGGCGCGAAGATCCAGTACCAGCCGTCGCGGTGGTACAGCTTGGGGCCCTCCAGCGTGCGGAAGCCCGGCAGCTCGTCGCCGTCGACCACGGTGCGCGCGGGCCCGACGGCGCGGCGCAGCCCGGGGTCCACCTCGACCACCGTCAGGCGGTTCTTCACCCCGGCGCGGCTCTTGGCCCAGCCGTGCACGAGGTAGGCGCGGCCGTCGTCGTCCCACAGGGGGCACGGGTCGATGAGGCCCTGGCCCGGGAGCAGGCACCACGGCGCGGACCACGGGCCGCGCGGGTCGGCCGCGGTGAGCACGAAGATCCCGTGGTCCGGGTCGGGGTAGACGATCCAGAACAGGCCGTCGTGGTGACGCAGGCTGGGCGCCCACACCCCGGAGCCGTGCCGGGGGAGCGCGTAGTGACCGGCGGGCGGCAGGGCGGGCAGCGCGTTCGCCACGTGCCGCCAGGACACGAGGTCGCGCGAGTGCAGCACGGGCAGCCCGGGGGCACGGTTGAAGCTGGACGCGATCAGCCAGTAGTCGTCCCCGACGCGCACCGCGTCGGGGTCCGGCCAGTCCGCGTCGAGGACCGGGTTGCTGTAGTGGGTCATGGTCGCCTTCCGTCACGTCGCTGGGACAGTCGGCGAGAAACCGTGAGAAACCGGTTCCCGCCGTGCTGTGCCCAGCCTAGCAACCGGTTTCCGCCGGAGGGAACGCCTGGACGTGACGGAGCGGTCCGGCGGGGGCCTCAGCCGGCCAGCACGTGCGACACGAAGAGCGCCACGGCCCCGACGAAGGAGACGGCGCCCACGACGAGCGCGAGCCTCTGCAGGCCACGGTTCCCGGCGCCGGAACGAAGCCGGAACAGCGCCCAGACCACCGCCGCGGCGGCCACGGGCGGGACCACGAAGAGCGCCAGCGAGGCGACGGCGAGCACGACCAGCCAGACATCGGCGGCGGGCGTGGTGGTCGCCGCCCCGGGTGCCGCGGCGGCGCGGGAGGCCGGGGTCGACACGGCGGCGATGGCGTCCACCGGGCCCAGCTCGTCGAGCACGCGGCGCGCGCCGGCGTCGTCGGAGCCGTGCAGCGCGAGGGACTCGGCCGCGTGCTCGCGCACCGCGGCGAGCGTCTCGGCACGCTCGCGGGGCTCGCTCGCGGCGAGAGCGCGCTCGAGGTCGGCGAGGTACGCCTCGACCAGAGGGGGGAACGCGGGGGTCGTGGTCATCGGGGCTCCAGGGTCGTGCGGACGTCTTCCGTGAACCGGGCCCAGGTGGCGGTGAACGTCTCGAGAGCCGCCTGCCCCTCGGCCGTGAGCTCGTAGTACCGGCGCGGCGGGCCCATCGGGGACGCGACCTGCGTCGTCGTGACCCATCCCTGCTGGCGCAGCCGGGAGAGCAGCGGGTACAGGGTGCCCTCGCTGGTCAGCAGGGTGCTCGTGGCGCCGAGGCGCTCGGCGAGCTCGAGGCCGTACGCCGGCCCCGACCGCAGGCAGGCCAGGACGCAGTACTCCACGACTCCCTTGCGGAGCTGGGTGAGGACGGCGTCCGAGGTCGGTACCATGCGACACAAGGTAGCAGTCTCTTGCGTCGCAAGATAGTGGTCGGACCCCGGACGACCGCGCCTCCCCGGTCAGGCCGCCGCGGTGCGCACCAGCGCGGTGAGCCGCTCCTCGAAGGCCGGGGTCCAGGCCAGCACCGCGAAGGAGGTCGGCCAGAAGTCGCCGTCGTCGAGGTGTGCCGCGGGGTCGAAGCCGACCGTCGCGTAGCGCGTCCCGAACTTCGCGGCGGGCTGCACGAACACGACCATCTTGCCGGCGGCGTCCGCGAAGCCGGGCATGCCGTAGTACGTCTTCGGCACGAGGTCGGGCGCGACCTCGGCGACGACCCGGCACAACCCTTCGGCGATGTCCCGGTCGGTGCCCTCGAGCGGCTCGATCGCCTCCCGCACCGCCTTCTCGCCCGCGGCACGGTTCCTGCCGGCCTTCTCCTGCTCGCGCAGCTCCTTGGCGCGCTGCTTCACGGCGGCGCGCTCGTCGGCGCTCAGTCCCTCGGACGTGGCCATGTCGTTCCTCCCCGCTGGTGGTGCGGCGCCGTGCCGCACCGTCGGGTCCCAGGCTAGGGAGCGGCTCCCCGGCGGCGCTTCTCCATTCCTGACCGGTGCGGATCCTGCGCCGCGCACGACGACGCCCCGCCGCCCAGGGAGGCGACGGGGCGTCGTGCGGCGGGCCGGCGTCGGCGACAGACCCGCACCGGGGTGTCAAGGCCCGGTGTGCTGGAGGGCGGGCCTAGAGGTGCGGCAGCACGTGCCGCGCGTACCGCTCGCCGACCGTGCGGGCGGTGTCGCGCGGGTCCTCGGCCCAGATCTCCTCGTTGAAGATCTCGGTCTCGACGTCCCCGGTGTAGCCCGCCTCGGCGACCCAGCGCGAGATCGTCGGGAAGTCGACGTACCCGTCGCCCACGTGGCCGCGGGAGTTGAGCGGGTCGGCGGCCAGCGGCAGGTTCCAGTCGCAGACCTGGTACCCCGTGATCCGGCCCTCCGCCCCGGCCCGCGCGATCGACTCGCGCAGCCGCGGGTCCCACCACACGTGGTAGGTGTCGACGACGACGCCCACGGTCTCGGGCGCGAACGGCGCCGCGAGGTCGAGCGCCTGCCCGAGGGTGGAGATCACCGCGCGGTCGGCGGCGAACATCGGGTGCAGCGCCTCGAGCACGATCCGCACGTCGTGCTCGGCCGCGAACGGCGCGAGCTCGGCGACCCGGTCCGCCACGCGGGCGCGGGCGGCGACGACGTCGCGGTCGCCCGGACCGGCGTCGGGCCGCGGGCCGCGGCCGGGCTCGCTGAGGGCTGGCAGGCCGCCGACGACGAACACCAGCTCGCGGGTGCCGACGCCCGCCGTCTCCTCGATGGCGCGCTTGTTGTCGTCGAGGGCGGCGGCGATGCCCGCCTCGTCCGCGGCCGTGAGGAACCCGCCGCGGCACAGCGACGAGACGCGCAGGCCGGCGTCCGACACGATGCGTGCCGCCTTGTCCGCGCCGTGCTCCTGCACCTGGTGGCGCCACAGGCCGACGGCGCCGAGACCGGCCGAGGCCGCGGCGTCGACCGCCTCGGCGAGCGTGGCGTGCTTGACCGTGGCGGTGTTGAGCGAGCAGCGGCTCAGGTCGGCTCCCGCGGCGCTCATGCGGAGACCCCGTTCGTCACCAGCAGGGCGTCCAGGCGGCGGGCGGCCAGCGCCGGGTCGAGCAGCATGCCGCAGCCGTCGGCGAGGCGGGCCAGCTCTACCAGGTGCGCCAGCGAGCGGCCCGACTGCAGACCGCCCACGAGCTGGAAGCCGGCCTGGAAGCCGTTCAGCCAGGACAGAAACGCCACGCCCGTCTTGTAGTAGTAGGTCGGCGCCGCGAAGATGTGCCGGCCCAGCTTCTCGGTCGAGGCGAGGATCGCGTGCCCGCGTGCCGCGCCGTCCGGGTCGCCGGCCTCCCCGGCGTCGAACGCCTGCAGCGCGGTGGACGCGGCCGGGTAGATCGCCGCGAAGATCCCGAGCAGGGCGTCGGAGCGGCCCTGCTCGTCACCCGTGATCAGCTCCGGGTAGTTGAAGTCGTCGCCGGTGTACAGGCGCACGGGCGAGCCGTCGAGGCCGGACAGCGACCGGCGCAGCCCGATCTCGTGCTGCGCGTCGAGCAGCGACACCTTGACGCCGTCGACCTTGTCCTGGTGGGCCCGGATGAGGTCGAGGAACGTGGCGGTCGCGGAGGCGACGTCGTCGGAACCCCAGTAGCCCGCGAGGGCCGGGTCGAACATCGTGCCCAGCCAGTGCAGGACGACGGGCCTGTCGGCCTCGGCCAGCACGGCGTCGTAGACGCGGGCGTAGTCCTCGGGGGAGCGGGCCACCTTCGCCAGGGCGCGCGAGGCCATGACGATGACCTGCGCCCCGGCGTCCTGCACCACGTGCACCTGCTCGCGGTACGCGTCGGTCACGGCGGCGAGGCCCGCCTCGCCGGGCTCGACCGACGCGGGGTCGAGCTGGTCGGTGCCCGCGCCGCACGCGATGCGCGCGCCGACGGACGCGGCCTCGGCCGACGACCGGCGCACGAGCTCCTGCGTCGCGGCCCAGTCCAGGCCCATCCCGCGCTGGGCGGTGTCCATGGCGTCGGCGACGCCGAGCCCGAAGCGCCAGATCTCGTGCCGGTAGGCGAGCGTCGCGTCCCAGTCGACGACGGCCGGCGCGCCCGGCACGTTCTCGGCGCCGACCTGCGGCACCACGTGCGCCGCGGCGAAGGCCACGCGCGACGTGATCGGAGCGGCCGGGGCGTGCCACGGGCCCGGCGCGTTGAGCTCGCGCACCTCCGTGCCGGTGGCGCGACCCGCGGCGTCGAACCGGGGCAGGCGCACGGTGACGCCGCTGGGCGCCAGCTCCGGGGCGAGCGCGGGGTTGAGGGTGGGGGCGGTCACAGGGAGATCTCCGGGACGTCGAGGCGGCGGCCCTCGGCCGACGACCGCAGGCCCAGCTCGGCGAGCTGCACGCCGCGCGCGGCGGACAGCAGGTCGAAGCGGTGCGGGCGCCCGGCGACGACGTCGCGCAGGAACTCCTCCCACTGCAGCCTGAAGCCGTTGTCGAGGTCGGCGTTGGCGGGCACCTCGAGCCACTGGTCGCGGAACGGCTCGGTGACGGGCAGATCCGGGTTCCACACGGGCTTGGGGGTGTGGGCGCGCTGCTGCGCGACGCACTTGCGCAGCCCCGCGACGGCGGAGCCGTGGGTGCCGTCCACCTGGAACTCGACGAGCTCGTCGCGGTAGACGCGCACGGCCCAGGAGGAGTTGATCTGCGCCACGACCGGGTCGCCGCCCGGCGTCTCGATCTCGAAGATGCCGTACGCGGCGTCGTCGGCGGTGGCGGCGTACTCCTTGCCCTGCTCGTCCCAGCGGGTCGGGATGTGCGTGGTGGTCTGGGCGTTGACGGTCTTGACCGCGCCCAGGATGCCCTCGAGGACGTAGTTCCAGTGGCAGAACATGTCCGTGGTCATGCCGCCGCCGTCCTCCTTGCGGTAGTTCCACGACGGGCGCTGGGCCGCCTGGTGCTCGCCCTCGAACACCCAGTAGCCGAACTCGCCCCGCAGCGACAGGATGCGGCCGAAGAAGCCCTCGTCCACGAGGCGGCGCAGCTTGACCAGGCCCGGCAGGTACAGCTTGTCGTGCACGACGCCGGCGGTGACGCCGGTCTCCTCGCGCAGGCGGGCGAGCTCGACCGCCTCGGCCAGCGTCTCGGCGGTCGGCTTCTCGGTGTAGACGTGCTTGCCTGCCTGCATCGCCTTGGTGAGCGTCTTGGCGCGCAGCGACGTCATCGAGGCGTCGAACACGATGTCCGTGCTCGGGTCGGCGATGATCCCGTCGAGGTCGGTCGTGTACTCCTCGACCCCGTGCTGCGCGGCCAGCTCGGCCAGCTTGGACTCGTTGCGGCCCACGAGCACGGGCTCCACCTGCACGCGGGAGCCGTCGGGCAGCTCGACGCCGCCCTGCTCGCGGATCGGCAGGATCGAGCGCACGAGGTGCTGGCGGTAGCCCATGCGGCCCGTGACGCCGTTCATCGCGATGCGCAGCGTGCGCGGGGGTGTGGTGCTCACTCGGGACTCCTTCGTCGGTGCGTCTCGTCGGTGGCGGCGACGCGTGCGGGAATGCGCTTTCCACCCAAGTTAGGGGCTGCGGACGCCGCCGTCAAGCAGATGCCCCGGGGTGCGCGGCGCGCGGCGGGTGAGATCGAGTCGGTTGACACCTCGGGGCGTCGCCGTGTTTCCTATAGGAAACACGATTCGACGATCGACGGAGATCTCCTTGCGCACTGCGGACACCTGGCCCATCGCCGCCAACATGCTGTCCTTCGGCTCCACCGCGGCCGACGGCACCCCCAACGTCGACGCCCCCGCCGAGTCCTGGCGCGGGCAGCTCCAGCAGGTCGCCGACCTCGGGTTCGCGGACGTCGACCCCACCGACGCGTGGCTGTCGATCGGGGAGATGACCGACGCCCGGTTCGCCGAGCTGCTCGTGGTCCTCAAGGAGGTCGGCCTCGCCGTCCCGTCCGTGTCCACGACGCGCCGCAGCGTCGTCGACGCCGCCCGTGGCGAGGACTACCTGCGCTTCGGCCACACGATCATCGACCGCGCGCCGGCGCTCGGCGCCGAGGTCGTGAACTTCGGGTTCATGCAGGCGCTCACGCCGGCCCAGGAGAAGGCGCTGTGGTTCTGGCTGGCCGAGGGCCACCACGACGACCTCGGCGACGTCGAGAACCGCGACCTGGCCGTCCGGCGCATCCGCGAGCTCGCCGACCACGCGGCCGCGGTGGGGGTGCAGGTCAGCCTCGAGATGTACGAGGACACCTACATCGGCACGCCGGACCTGGCCGTGCGGTTCCTCGAGGACGTCGACCGCGACAACGTGGGGCTCAACCCCGACCTGGGCAACCTCGTGCGGCTGCACCGGGAGATCGAGGACATCCCGACGATGTTCGAGAAGGTGCTGCCGCACACGAACTTCTGGCACATCAAGAACTACACGCGCGACGTGGACCTGGCGACGGGCGCCTACGCGACCCACCCGACCCCGCTGGTGCAGGGCGTCGTCAACTACCGCGTGATGATCCGGCAGGCGCTCGAGCTCGGCTTCGACGGCGTGTTCGTCTGCGAGCACTACGGGTCGGACAGCCTCGGCGTCGCGGCCCTCAACCGCGAGTACATCCGCGGCGTGCTGCGCTCCGCGGGGCGCTGAGCAGACCAGTCCGGCGCACCGCGCCGCCCACCCGTCACCGCACGAGCAAAGGTGCTGACCCCATGACGTACGTCCACAACCGACCCGAGGACTTCGCCCGCGAGGCGCTGAGCGGCCTCGTCAAGGCCCACCCCGGCACCCTGCGCCGCGTGCCCGGCGGCGTCGCGCGCGCCGAGGGCACGCGCCCCGGCAAGGTCGCCGTCGTCGTCGGCGGTGGCTCCGGCCACTACCCGGCCTTCGCCGGGCTCGTGGGCGATGGCGTGGCCGACGCCGCCGTGTGCGGCGAGGTCTTCGCCTCCCCGTCCACGCGCCAGGTGCTCGACGTGTGCCGGGCCGCCGACGCCGGGGCCGGCATCTGGCTGTCGTTCGGCAACTACGCCGGGGACGTCCTCAACTTCGGCGCCGCGGCGAGCCGGCTGCGCGCGCAGGGCGTCGACGTGGCCGTGCGCCTCGTCACCGACGACGTCGCCTCCGCGCCCGCCGACCGCGCCGAGGAGCGCCGCGGCGTGGCCGGGGACCTAGTGGTCTTCAAGGTCGCGGGCGCCGCCGCGGAGTCGGGTGCGGACCTGGCCGAGGTCGACCGCCTCGCGGGGCTGGCCAACGGGCGCACCCGCTCCTTCGGCGTGGCCTTCGACGGCTGCACCCTGCCCGGCGCCGACGCGCCGCTGTTCAGCCTCCCGGAGGGGACGGCCGGCTGGGGGCTCGGGATCCACGGCGAGCCCGGGATCGGCGAGGAGGCGGTGCCGCCGGCGGCGGACCTGGCCGCCGAGCTCGTCGACCGCGTGCTCGCGGACCGGCCCGACGACGCGGACGGCCGCGCCGCCGTCGTCCTCAACGGGCTCGGCACGGTCAAGTACGAGGAGCTCTTCGTGCTCTGGGACCGGGTGCACGACCTGCTCACGGAGCGCGGCGTGACGCTGGTGGCGCCGCTCGTCGGCGAGTTCGTCACGAGCCTCGACATGGCGGGGTGCTCGCTCACCGTCACGTGGCTCGACGACGATCTCGAGCCGCTGTGGCTCGCGCCGGCCACGACGCCCGCCTTCCGGCACGGGGGCTGGCGCGCGGCGCCGGTGACGGCCGCGCCCGACGTCGCCACCGAGCCGGAGCCGCCGCTCGTGGTCGCGACCTCGGACGAGGGCGCCGCGGCGGCGCGCCTCGTGGTCCGTGCGCTGCACCGCGCGCAGGAGGTCCTGCACGGTGCGGAGGACGAGCTCGGCGCGCTCGACGCGGTCGCCGGCGACGGCGACCACGGCCGCGGCATGTGCCGCGGCGTCGACGCGGCGGTCGAGGCGGCCGACGAGGCGCTGGCCGCCGGGGCGGACGCCCCGTCCGTGCTGCGGCGTGCCGCGGACCGGTGGGCCGACCGCGCGGGCGGCACGTCGGGGGCCCTGTGGGGCGTCGGCCTGCTCGCCCTCGCCGACCGGCTGCCCGCCGACGGGACGCTGACGGGCGCCCACGTCGTCGACGGCGTGCGCGCCGCACGCGACGAGGTCTGCGCGGTGGGCGGGGCCCGGCCGGGCGACAAGACGCTCGTGGACGCCCTCGACCCCGCCGTCGCGGCATTGGCCGCGGCGCACGGGAACGGTGCGGCGGCGCCCGACGCCTGGCGGGCGGCCGTGCAGGCCGCCCGGGACGGCGCGGCCAGCACCAAGGACATCACGGCACGCCGCGGTCGCTCGCGCGTGCTGGGGGACAAGAGCCTCGGGGTCGCCGACCCGGGGGCGACGTC
Organism: Isoptericola sp. NPDC058082; assembly: GCF_042885055.1. Classification (NCBI taxonomy): domain Bacteria; kingdom Bacillati; phylum Actinomycetota; class Actinomycetes; order Micrococcales; family Promicromonosporaceae; genus Isoptericola; species Isoptericola sp. NPDC058082. Next base: position 98,903 of record NZ_JBHVSQ010000015.1, read on the forward strand.
GCTCGCGCTCCTCCTCGCGGAGGTCGGGGACGCGCTCGGCGTCAGCTTCGACGACGTGGAGGTGGCGGCACGATGACGACGGCCCAGGGAACGGCACAGGGAACGGCCCAGGAGACGAGCCCGGAGACGCCGCAGGCCCTGCGGGTCGTCGTCGGCTCGGACGACGCCGGGTTCGACTACAAGGAGCTGCTCAAGGCCGACCTCGAGGCCGACGACCGTGTGGTCTCCGTGACCGACGTCGGTGTCGGCGGCGACGAGCACACCCCGTACCCCTACGTGGGTGCGGCCGCCGCGCGCCTGGTCGCCGAGGGGAAGGCCGACCGTGCGCTCCTCGTGTGCGGCACGGGGCTCGGCGTCGCGATCGCCGCCAACAAGGTGCCGGGCGTCCGCGCCGTCACCGCCCACGACTCGTTCTCGGTCGAGCGCGCGGTGCTGTCCAACGACGCCCAGGTGCTGTGCTTCGGGCAGCGCGTCGTGGGCATCGAGCTCGCCCGCCGGCTGCTGCGCGAGTGGCTGGGCTACCGGTTCGACCCGACGTCGGCGTCCGCGCCCAAGGTCGCGGCGATCGGCGAGGTCGAGTCCGGCGCGGGAACCGGGGCCGTCCCGGAGCCCGCCGGGTCCTGCGGATGACGCGCCGCCCGCTCGTCGCCGTCTCGCTCAAGGCCTATCTCGGGGCCGCCGACACGGAGCGCTGGCTGACCGAGGTCGCCGAGGTGGCGGACGCCGCCGCGGCGGGCGCCGTCGAGCTCGCCGTCCTGCCGTCGTTCCCGCTGCTGCCCGCGGCCGCCCGCCTGCTGGCGGGCACGCGGGTGGCCTGGGGCGCGCAGGACGTCGCGCCCGGGGCGCAGGGCGCCCAGACCGGCGAGGTCACCGCCGCCCTGCTCGCCGAGCTCGGCTGCCGGTTCGCCGTCGTCGGGCACGCCGAGCGGCGCGCCGCGTTCCACGAGGACGACGACGTCGTGCGGGCCAAGGTCGCCCGCCTCGCCGAGGCGGGACTCACCCCGCTGCTCTGCGTGGGCGAGGAGCACCAGGTCGCCCCGCAGGACGCGGCGGCCGTCGCCGCCGACCAGCTCGAGAGCGCGCTGCGCGGCTCGGCGACGCGGGACGTCGTCGTCGGGTACGAGCCCGTCTGGGCGATCGGCGCCCCGCGGCCGGCACCCGCCGAGCACGTCGTGACGGTCGCGCACGCGCTGCGCGAGCGGCTCGACGCGCTCGGCGTCGAGGGCCGCGTGGTCTACGGCGGGGCGGCCGGACCGGGCACGCTCACCGCGCTCGCGGGCGCCGTCGACGGCGTGTTCCTGGGGCGTTTCGCCCACGACGTCGCCGCCCTGCGCGACGTGCTCGACGAGGCCGCGGCCGCGCGACCTGCGGATTCGGCCGCTCGGCCGTGACCGCCACAGACTGGACCACGAGAGAGGAAGCAACGATGGTCACCAGCATCAGCAGCGTCGCCGTGATCGGTGCCGGCTACATGGGAGGCGGCATCGCGCAGTCGCTCGCGCTCGCGGGCCTGCCCGTCACGATCGCCGACGTCTCCGCCGAGGCGACCCAGGCGGCGTTCGCGCGCCTGCTCGCGGAGGCGCAGGAGTTCGAGGACGCCGGGCTGTACGACGCCGGGGCGACGGAGACGATCCGCGCGAACCTGAGCACCGCCCCGTCGATCGAGGACGCCGTCGCCGACGTCGACTTCGTCGAGGAGGTCGTGTTCGAGTCCGTCGACGTCAAGCACGACGTGCTCGGCCGGATCTCCGCGGCGGCCCGCGAGGACGCGATCATCGGGTCGAACACGTCGACGATCCCCGCCCGGGTGCTCGCGACCGCCGTGAAGAACCCGGAGCGGTTCCTCACCGTGCACTTCTCGAACCCGGCCCCCTTCATCCCGGGCGTCGAGCTCGTGCTGGGGGAGCGGACCGACGAGGCCGTCGTGCCCGTGGTCAAGGAGCTGCTGGCGAAGGCCGGCCGGGAGGCCGCGATCGTCGCCGACGTGCCCGGCTTCGTCCTCAACCGGCTGCAGTACGTGCTGCTCAAGGAGGCGATGTCGATCGCAGAGGAGGGCATCGCGTCGCCCGAGGACATCGACACCGTCGTCCGCACGACGTTCGGCTTCCGCCTGGGCTTCTTCGGCCCGTTCGCCATCGCCGACCAGGCGGGCCTCGACGTGTACGCCGGCGGCTTCCGGACGTTCGAGGAGGCGTTCGGCGAGCGGCTCAGCACGCCCGCGCTCATCCAGGACGCCGTCGCCGGCGACCGCCGGGGCGTGAAGAACGGCAAGGGCCTCCTCAAGGACTACACGCCCGAGCAGGTCAAGGCGCTGGTCGCCCACCGCAACAAGGCGTACAGCGAGATGGGCCGCCTGGTCCGCTCGCTCGGGCCGTCGCCCGCCTGACCTCCCACCACCGCGGGGGGGGGGGCCCAAAGCGGGGGTTTGGCCCCCCCCCCGCCCCCCTCTTCTACCCTCCCCATACCCAACCAACGAAGA